>NZ_PIRQ01000001.1 GCF_003048535.1 Campylobacter concisus
ATCGACGGCGGAGCCGGATTTGATACATTAAAAGTAGCTGATAATAGCATAGACTTTAGCCATGTTAAAAATATCGAAAAACTAGATATGACTAATGGAGAAAAGACAACCTTATCTCTTACAGCTAGCAATGTTCAAGATATATTACGTGATAGTAATGAGAATAAGCTAAAAATAGATGGTGATAGTAACGATGAGCTTACTCTTGGAAGTAGCTGGACTAGAGGTGCTAGTTCTGGTGGTTATACTACTTATACTAGTGGTACAACTACAATCGAAGTTCAAGATCAAATACACGTACTTTAATATCTATACTTTTAATCCCAAAGGAAATTCCTTTGGGATATTTCTATCATTAATTTTTTCATAATTGTTTATATTTTTAATTAGTGTTAAATCTACAAAATTTTAGTTATTTATCAAGTAAGTCTGGATGATAAACAAAGGCTGAAAATGGATTAAAATTTGGCGGTAAATGTAGATAAATTTACTGCCGTAAGGATAAATTATTTTCCAGTTGGGTCTAAGCCATTTAAGATGTAATTTATTTCATCATTACTTAGCTCATAGTGTAAAAATTCTTTATAAAATTTCTTCGTTTCAGCTGCTATATCTATATCTTTAAAAATTTCAGGATATAATATCTTGGCCGCCCATAAAATTTGCAATGCTCCCTCGGCGCCGTATCTATCCCAGCTAAAAACGCCAGTTGGATTTACGTAAACTCTTTTATTTTTGACGGCTTTGGTTGCCCGCGTAGATAGGATTTTCGTATATCTTTTATAAAATTTTGGGAGCTTTGGCTCTGCCTACGATGATGACGTCGGGATCTGCGTTAGGTATCTCTTCAGCATTGATTTCAAGCATATTTCCTGCTTTTTGAACCGCGTTTTGGCCGCCTGCTACCCTTATCCACTCGTCTATGATCGTATTTGCGCCGTCAACCTTAAATAAATTTTTACCGTCTGCTATGTGAAGTACTTTAGGTCTATCTGACGCAGCGATCTTATCCGTTTTGCTTAGCGCTTTTTTAAGGTTGCCATCAAAATACTCGTTAAATTTCTCCGCGATCTTCGGCGCTTCGCCTTCTATGACCTCGGCCATTATAGATACGCTTCTTTTCATATCCGCATGATTGGTAAATGACGGATAAAGTACGGTAAAGCCGTTTTTAGTTAGCTCTTATTTGTTCTTTTTATCGGCGGCTATGACGACGTCCGGGCTTAGTTTAATTAGCTCTTCTACCTGTAAGTCTTTGCCGTTTACGCCGTTTGGGATGCTTGAAATTCTAGGATAAACGTGCGCAAACCATTTGTTGTTTTTGATTAGATCGGTGGTCGCTACTATCTTGTCCGCGCCGCCTAGCATTAATATGATTTGATTATTCGCATACCAAAGTGTAGCGATTTTTTCTACTTTTGCGGGGACTTTGACGATGTCGCCAGACATATCTTTGACATCTCTAAACTCAGCTGCATTTATACTAAAAGCAGCCATTAACGCCACTAAGGCAGTAAAAATTTTTCTTATTTTCTTCCTTTTTATGAAATATATATTTTTATATTTAGATTACAAATAATATATATTACTACCTTAATATGCAATTTATGAATAATATATTTTTATAATTTAAGAACTTTATCGGATATAAGAATGGCTAAATTTTTAAAATTTATAAGAAAGATTTCCCCTCCACAAAAGATGGAAGGGAAATTTATATAAGAGTTAGATTGCTTATTTCTCAAAAGCTTTTTGCAAGCTAAACGGAAACGCCTGATAGCCCATAGCATTTGTCATCTTTATCTCGATGCTAGGCTCTTTTGCGCCCCACTCAAACTCATCGATGTGCGGGCTAGGAAGTCCTACTGGGCGACCTTTTGCGATGTCAAACTGCATACCAGCAACGGCTGAATAGACCATCACGCTATCAAGGTCATCTTGATACTGCGTAAGGCTAGTAACTGAGCTGTACCACTCCTTGCCACGCTCTTTGCCATATTCCCAGACTTGCTCAACGGTCTTTTTCTTTTCATCGATCTTATAAACGACTGCGCGAGAGTACTTCATGCCAGCGATGGCTGGTTGCTCCATGCCCCTTGTGTCGCCATTGTCAAAGACACTTAGATAAATTTCGCCTTTTTTAGACTTGCTATCTATCCTAAATGCTGTGTGCTGCGTCCATTGCCAGTCAAAGCCACCTTTGTCGCTCTCGTATCCTGGGCATTTTGAGTACTCATCTTCGCAGACGATTTTGTTGCCTTTGCTATCAACTGGTTGAAGGAGTTTATCTTTAAATTTATCGCTCCAGCCTTTATGAGCACCCATTATCCATTTTACTTGTTTATCTCGGCCGATCTTGATAACTGCGTCTTGGTGGCGGCTTGAGATGATGATACTATCATCGCTTGGGTCATAATCCACGCTATTTACGTGCGCCCAGTTGCGTCCGGGACCAGCGCCAACTATGTCGCCCCATTTATCATGCGTATCCATAGACTGAAGCTCATCAGAGCTTGCTGTGTGGCCTGCTTTTTTAGCGTCTATGTTTAAGCAAACTGCGCCTTGATCAAGCGTTTTTAGCACGATATCGCGGTAAGGATCGAGGATTTCATATAGTCTAAAGTCATCAACTACGTTGCCGTCGCGGTCAAGCTCAACGATCACGTCGCGCACTGTTCTTACGTTTTTGCCATCAGCTCTTTTATAATCAGCATTTGCCACGCGCAAGAAGTAGTGTCCGTTTTGTGCTACGTCCATTGAGTGAGAGAAGTCGTTGTAGCTAGCTGGTAGCTCGCGGTTGAAAATTTCTCTACCCATGATGTCGTATTTTGCATATCTTTGGCCGTATCCCCAAGTCATAGCGCCGTCGTCATTTTGCTTAAAGCCCATCATAACGCCAGCGTTAAATGGCTGTTTTAGATCATAAATTTTGCTTGGCTCAAGATACCATCTAACCTCGCCTTTTGTGTCAAGGATGAAGTTATTTGGGCTGTAGTTCCATTCGATCGCACCGCCAGCTGGGTTGTTCCAAACGACTTTTGTGCCCTTGCCGGTTTTATTTACGAAGTTATTTACGTAGTAGAGGCGGTTAGCAAATTTAGCACTCGCAGGCTTAGTAACCTCGATCTTATCAAATAGTGCGCCCTTTTGATTTGGCGTGCCTGAGCTTTCTAGGTAGATGGCTGGGGCGTAAATTTTATAGCTCTCTTTTATGTGCTCGGTCTTGCCTTTGTAGATCTTATCGTACTCGACTTCAACAGTATTTTGGTAGTCAGGATACATGCCAAAAACAGGTATGCCGCCATGTGTGCGAAGATGTTTGTCGGCCACTTTGTAGCTTATCACCTGACCGCCTTGTTTTGGCACGATGGTTACTTTGGCGTTGCTTAGTGTATAGCCACCATTTTTAATGACTGCTGTAAGTGGGGCAGTATCGTATGGATTTACCACTACTTCGCCTATTTGCCCAGTGATAGCATAGTCTAGTTTAGCCCCGCTTGGACCGCCTATCGCAAAAGCGCTTGAGTAAAGCACGGAAGCTAGCGCAACACAACTCAAAGTCTTTTTCATAACATCTCCTTTGGATAAATTAAATTTTATAAACTCTACTCATAAAGCTTATAAAATTTAGAAAAAGCCTTGGAACGCCCAAGGCTTAAAATAGGTAAAAGGAGTAATAAAAAATATTGCATCCTTCGTAATTGTAATAAAACCTTATAACATAAAAATCACGATAAACTTTATAATGGCTTAAAATCTAAATTTATATTAAAAATTTTTGTCTTTTTGGATATTAAGCTAGCATTTACGCTTAAGCACTTATAATCAGCCCCAAACAATGGAGTAAAACTTATGACACTAACTTACAATGCAAAGAAAATTTATGAAATTTGGTTTGGTTCAAAAAGTGAGCTTGAAGAGAGCAATGCTAGCTTTTTAGAGGATTATTTAAATTTTTTAGGCGATATTGGTGAAGTGATAAATATTGATGAAAAAACAAGACTTTCGGTTATCATCGCCTCTCTTTGTGTGAGTAAAGGCGCAAAAAGCTCATTTAAAAGCTTCGTTAGGGCCGCTTTAAATGTAGGCATATCAGCAAAAGAGATAAGAGAAATTTTATATCAAGCAGTGCCTTATGCTGGGCTTGGCAAGGTAGAAGATCAGATATTTTTAGCTGATGAAATTTTTAATGAGCGCTATATAGAGCCTGAAAATATGCCTAAAAAATCAAGAGAGGGCAGAGGTGAACGAGGCCTTGAGATACAAAGAAAACTCTTCCCAGCGATTGATAAATTTATCGCATCAATGCCAAATGATCAAAAATATATAATGGAGTTTTTATCGCAAAACTGCTTTGGCGATTTTTATGCAAGAGATGGACTTAGTTTAGAGCTTAGAGAGCTTTTGACATTTGTCTATATCACGACTCTTGGCTTTGCAAAGCCACAGCTTTTAGGGCATATTGCTGCAAATTTTGGTATCGGCAACGATAGAGCTAAACTAATAAGCGTTGTTACGACACTTATACCATTTATAGGCTATCCGAGTGCTTTAAATGCATTATCAGCAATAAATGAGATAAGTTCTAGTAAAAATTAAATTTTTGATCAATGCAATATCTTATAAATTTCAGCCAAAATTTATTCTAGCGTTAAATTTGCGGTTGAGCTTGGTTGTAGAATAACTCAAAATAAATCATCTAAAGGAGATTATCATGAGTTTTCTATCTAAATTTAGCAAGGCTATCTTTGCTGTTGCGGTGGCTGGAGCGATTAGTGCTAGTGCATTTAGCGAGGGTGAGGACTACGTCAAGCTTGAAAAGCCACTAAGTGTGGGACAAAATACGCTAGTTAAAATTTTTAGCTACGCTTGCCCATTTTGTTACAAGTACGACAAGAGCGTCACTCCAAAGGTAGTTGAGAAAATCCCTGGACTAAAATACGAACCATTTCATCTAAAGACAAAGGGCGATTACGGCGAGGTTGCGAGCAAGGTTTTTGCCGTGCTTATCGTTATGGACGAGGCAAAGGGTATTAGCTTGTTTGATGAAAATTCGCTATTTAAAAAGGCTAAATTTGCCTACTATAAGGCTTATCACGACAAAAAAGAGCGCTGGGGCGATGGTAAAGACGCTGAGAGCTTTTTAAAGACTGGACTTGAAGCAGCTGGCGTTAGCAAAGCAGATTACGAAAAAGAGCTGGCTAATCCAAAAGTGACTGAGTTACTTAAAAAGTGGGATGAGAGCTATGACGTGGCCAAAATTCAAGGCGTGCCAGCATTTGTCGTAAATGGCAAATATCTCATCATGACAAAATCAATAAGCTCGCTTGATGGCATGGCAGCACTCATCGAAGAGCTTCTTAAAAAATAAGGCGTCACATGAGCTTTTTTAAAAAAATGGCTAAATTTCAAGACTCACGCATCTCTTGGGCGATCTTAGTCTTTGTAAGCGTCGCGCTTGTCGTTATCGCGCACTCGCTCTTTCAAAACTACGCTTATATGCCGCCTTGCGAGCAGTGCGTCTATATACGTTTTGCCTTTTTGTGCATGGCACTTGGCGGCGTGATCGCTATCATAAACCCTAAAAATTTGCTCTTTGCTCTAGTTGGCTACGTCTTTGCCTTTTGGGGAGCGGTGCAGGGCATAATGTATAGCGTAAAGCTAGCCAAAATCCACGACGCAGTGCATGGCGATGATCCATTTGGCGTGCAGGGCTGCTCGACTGAGCCGCACTATCCATTTGGTCTGCCGCTTGAGAAGTGGGCGCCTGACTGGTTTATGCCTACAGGCGACTGCGGATATGACAGCCCTATGGTGCCTGATGGCGCGGTGCTAAGCGATTTGCAAAAGAGCATAGTGGATCTTTACGCAGACGGCTGGTATCTTGTGCCGTCGTCTAAATTTATGTCGATGGCGGATTGCACGCTGCTTGGATTTGGCATTTGCTTTGTTGTGCTTGCACTTATGCTTGTTTCAAAGCTCTTATCTTTTAAAAATTAAATTTTAGTTAGCCCTATTTTTGGGCTAACTTAGGATATACTGCACGCATGGGTATTAATTTAAAATCACAAAATATTAAAATTTATGCGATCATCTTGCTAGCAAGCCTCTTTGTCGTGCTTCTTGGGCTAAACAGCTACAACAAAGCAAAAGAAAAGATCATCGAGCTATCTGATAAAAACAATATCGCAGTTAGTAAAAACATTGTTAGCAACTTTCAAATTTGGCTTGATGAGCGTCTAAATTCGCTCATCCGTGCGTCAAAATTTATCCAAAACTCTGGCATCATAGATGACGATACTAGGGTGGCAAATTTCATAAAGCTCTTTAAAGAAAATGCAAAAGAATTTGATCTCATGCAGCTTCTAAGAGAGGACGGCGAGATCTTTGTAGATGGGCAAAAGATCTCAGAAGAGGTGATGTCAAAGCGTGAGCGAGCGGGGCTTATCTGGTATGTCGAGACAAAAAATACAAATGCCCCAAGCGTAAATTTCATGCAAAAACATAAAATTTTAAAAGGCTCAACTCTAAATTTATGCGTTCCAGTCACAAAACAAGCGAAATTTAAAGCAGCACTTTGTGGCGTTGTGCGTATAGAAAATATCTTTAACAGCATTAAAAATTTTAGCCTTGCGCCAAATTCTTACTCATTTTTAGTAACTCATAGCGGTGAAATTTTAACATCGATACCTGATCTTGCTTTAAAAAAAGAGATCGAGGAGAAATTTAAAGAGTTGTTTTTAAAAGACGAAGACATTACAAGCTTAAAAATAGGACAAAATTTAATCCAAGTAGCTGAGATACCAACGATAAATTGGTTCATAGGAGCTGGCACAAATAATGAAGAGGAAATTTCAGCTTTAACAAAAGAAGCTTTAAAGAATGCTCTAAGCTTGCTCTTTGCCTTCGTTGCGCTCACATTTTTAGCAAATATTCTTCATAATTTTATGTATAACAAGATAAAAAAGATACAAGATGAGTATGAAACATTGCTAACTCATAGAGCCAAAATGAGTGAGGCTGGCGAGCTAATAAGTGGTATCAATCATCAATTCATTCAGCCAGTAAATTCGCTAAAACTAATGCTAAGCTCGTGCATAATGTTAAAAAAAGAAGGTAAATTAAGCGATGAGGAGCTAATAAATTTACTTGAAAAAGGACAAAGCTCAGTCAAACTTCTTTCAAGTACTATTGAAATTTTTAGGAATTTTTACAAAAGCGCTGAAAATGTGAGCGAATTTAAGATACAAACAAGCATTAAAAACCTAATAACTCTCATGCACACAGAGCTAAGCCGTGCAAATGTTAGTGTAAAATTTAGCGGCTTTAACGAACAAAAAGTTCGTCAGATAGAAAATATAATCCAACAAATTTTACTAATCCTAATACACAACGCAAAAGACTCACTTGTCGAAAGCTACAAAGATGAGCCACTAAAACGTATCATCGAGATAAAATTTAGAAGCTTTGAAGATAAGTGCTACATCGGAGTTTATGACAATGGGAATGGCGTAAGCAAGCAAATGAGTGAGAAAATTTTTACTTGGCTAAATACCACCAAAAAGCAAGGAAATGGCATAGGGCTTTATTTTGCTAAAAAGCTAGCGCAAGAAAAGCTAAATGGCGACGTAAGGCTCGTAAATAACGCAAAGCCAACGGTGTTTGAGTTAAGTTTTGATATAAATTTAAAGGACTAAAATGCAAGAAGTCTTAGAAATTTTAAAAAAGACGTCCGTATTGGTAGTCGAAGATGACGATATGGCAAGAGAGCTTATTATTAGTGGGCTTAAGCCTTATTGCGAACAGGTAATTGGTGCTTGCGATGGACAAGATGGCGTGGAGAAATTTAAAAAGCAAGGTTTTGATATTGTGATGAGTGATATTCACATGCCAGTGCTTAATGGCTTTGAGATGATGAATGAGATGAAACGTACAAAGCCGCACCAAAAATTTATCGTCTTTACCTCTTATGATAGCGATGAAAATTTGATAAAAAGCATGGAGGAAGGGGCGATGCTCTTTTTAAAGAAGCCTATTGATATGAAGGATCTTAGAGCAATGCTTATTAGTTTAAGTTTTGAACGAGATGAAAAGCTAGTTTATTTAAGTGATGAGGTGAGTATAAATTTAAAAAGAGAGAAAATTTATAAAAATGGCATTGAAATTTATCTTAGTTTTTTGCAAAATAAGATATTTTGGCTCTTTGCTTATAATCTAAATAAGCTAGTTACTTATGAGATGATAGAAGAATTTGTCTATGAAAGCGATGTTAGCAAGGCAGCTATCCAAAATGTAATACTTCGTCTAAAGCGTGAGCTTGGTGTGAAATTTAAAAATATTAGCGAGAGTGGATATATTTTAATCACAAAATCTGAATGATTTGGAATTATCGCCACCTTGTACCATAGTACAATATACAAAAGTAATTAAATATACTAAAATACCGACAAATAAAAATAAGGAATAAAGATGGCAGCAGTAGCTGGTATAGTTAAAAGTGTTTCATCTGATGTTATAGCGATAGACCAAAATGATCATGTAAGAGTTTTAGACGTAAATGATAAAGTATATATCGGAGAGGCTATAAAGGGCGAGAGCGAAAGTGCAAGCATTACAATCACTGCAAATGATGGACAAGATATATCAATAAACGGATACGATACTCTTTGGCTAGATAGCAGCGTAGTGAGCGATGATATTGGTGAGTCTAGCATAGATACTGACGCATTGTTTAAAGCGCTTCTTGGCAATGATTATGTATCGATTTTAGATCATATAAATGAAAAAGTAGATGATATCCTTAGTGCAACCAATTTAGAGCAAGAAGAGCTAAATGATGAGGCTAGCGTAAGTATTAGTTTTAATGAAATAGATCCAAATTTAGCAAATGAGCATGGATTAAGAGAAGATGATCTTTTAGCTAAAATGAATGAACATAAAGAGAGTGACAAGCAGGTAGATACTAGCTTTGAGCATACAAATCTTAACGCAACTACGATATATATAGATATCGATAACGACTTAAATAAACTTTCATAAATTTGAGCTTTTTGCTCAAATTTCTTCTGTTTTAAAAAACTCAAATTTATCTAATATCCTCTATAATAAGCCAAAAACTTCAAAGGAAAACGATGAAAAAAATTCTAATCATCGCAGGCTCTTGTAATAGCGGCACAGCTGGGCTTCAAGCAGATATAAAAACATGTGCTAGGCTTAATTGTTATAGTGCAACAGCGGTAACTTCTTTGGTCGCTGAGACTACGGATGCTGTAAAGAGTGTAGTTTGCTTAGAACCTAGTTTTGTCAAAGATCAGCTTTGTACACTTGCGGAAGAATTTAGCTTTGATGCGATTAAGATAGGCATGTTATTTAGTGAAGAGATCATGGAGGTGGTGCATGAGTTTTTACTAACTCAAAATACCAAAGTAGTGCTTGATCCAGTTTGCGTCTCAAAAAGCGGACACAAGCTTATAAAAGATAGTGCGGTGACAAAGCTAAAAGATCTAATGAGCTTAGCTACGGTAACTACTCCAAATTTAGATGAGGCAAATGTGCTTTTTGGTGATGATTATAAAGATTTGCCTTGTGACGTCATCGTAAAAAAACATATCAGCGAAGATAGCAGCATAGACACACTTTATAAAAAAGATGGCTCACTAAGAAATTTTAAAACCCCACTTGTTAATCCGCTTGTAATGAGTGGAACTGGTTGTAGCTTTTCAACTGCACTTGCTTGCTTTTTAGCAAAGGGCAAGAGCTTGGAGGAGTCTATACAACTTTCAAAAGAGTATATTTGCTCTATCATAAAAGAGAGCATTGATACAAAGCTTGGCAAAAACCGCCTACTTTGGCATGGAGCGAAGTAAAATTTATCCCTCTGATCTTTGCACGGCAGCTGAGTGAGTGATGATGTCGTGCAGATTTAGTTTATCTTTTCTAAAGAAACAAAGGCAAAGCCCAAGTATGCTAAAGCCAGCAAAGGCAAAGCAAATTTGGCGCAAGATGGTGTGAAAAAAGCTTAGTTTTCTACCGGTTTTTAGGTTTATCAGATAAATTTCTTGTGCTTTGTAGCCCGGAGTTTGTGCTTTTATGCTAAAAAAAAAGCACATTATAAGTGAGATCAAGCTATTTGCACCAAAAATGGCAATTTGGTTATGCAAAAATGCCTCTTTGCCATCAAGCACAAGATATGTTGTCGCATAAAATATAGGCATACCGATGATAAAAAGATCGATGATAAAGGCCTTTGCTCTAGCCCAAACAGGTGCGATTTTTGCCTTTTGCTTCGCCAACTCAATTTCCTGTATTTATGTAGATACGGCTAAATTTCTCCCAGTCGTATAGATAGACTAGGTTGTCACTCTCGCCATTATCATGCGTGACGCAGAGCATAGTAGAGGCACGTGAGACTTTGCACCAGTGATTATAGAGATCAAGTTTTTTGATATCGCTTTCTAGTACACCAAAACAGCCTATATATTCATAAATACTAAGATCAAAAAAGCTCTTATTTTCGGTTTTTAGCAAGCATTTTTTGCTATTTTCTTGCATTAAATTAGCTCTACACCTTTGCCATTTACTACTTCGCCGATCACGTAGCCATCGCTGCTAGCTAGGACAGCGTCAACGTTTTCTTTTGGCACAACTAATATCATACCAACACCCATGTTAAAAGTCCTCATCATCTCGCTTTCTTCTACTTTTTGAGCGAGGATTTTAAAAATTTCAGGCGTTTTTACAGCACTTTTTTGCACCTTCGCACCAAGTCCAGCAGGAAAGACGCGAGGTAAGTTTTCAACTATGCCACCACCGGTGATGTGAGCCATTGCCGTAATCTTATCTTTTAATCTTAAAAAGTCGCTCACGTAAATTCTAGTTGGCTCAAGAAGCACGTCGATAAGCTTTCGCTCACCTACTTTTTCATCAAATTTTAGTCCGAGCTCGCTAACTACTTTTCTTGCTAGTGAAAAGCCATTTGAGTGCAGGCCACTACTAGGAAGCGCGACTAAAACATCACCTGCTTTTACAAATTTGCTTCTATCGATCTCGTCAGCCTCGGCGATACCAACGGCAAATCCAGCAAGGTCAAAGTCGCCCTTTTCATACATCGATGGCATCTCCGCTGTCTCACCGCCGATAAGTGCGCACTGAGCCTTTTTGCAGCCATTTGCGATGCTTTTTACCACCTCTTTGGCGCTCTCTATCTCAAGCTTTGCTGTTGCGTAGTAGTCAAGGAAAAAGAGTGGTGTAGCGAAGTTGCAGATGAGATCATTTACGCACATTGCGACTAGATCCTCGCCCACGCCGTCAAATTTCTTAGCGTCGATAGCTAGGCGAAGCTTTGTGCCAACGCCATCAGTTGCGCCTAAAATAGCTGGATTTTTATATCCACTTGGTAGTCTGACCGCTCCTGAAAATGACCCAATGCCGCCTATGACGTTTGGTGTTTGCGTAGATTTTACGAAAGGCTTTATCGCCTCAACAAAGCTATTTCCAGCATCTATATCCACTCCAGCATCTTTATAGCTTATCATCTTTGCCCTTTTTTGTAATTTTTTAAAACTTTAGCCAAAAGTTGCTAAAATTGTCATCAATTTTCAAAAATGGAGCGAGTTTGCAGAAATTTCCAAACGCTTATGTCATTACAGGCTCTATTGCTAGCGGTAAAAGCACGGCTATAAATTTGCTAAAAGAACGAGGCTTTAGCGTGATTGATGCGGACATAATCGCTCATGAGCAGCTTGAAATTTGTAAATGTGAGATAGCGAGAGTTTTTAAAGAGCAAATTTTAGACGAAGTTGGCAAGATCAATCGGCAAAAACTTGGTGCCATTGTTTTTAATGATCCAAAAAAATTAAAAATTTTAGAGCAAATTTTGCATCCAAAGATAAAGGAAGAAATTCTATCTCGCGCTACGAAGCTTGAGTGCTTGGGGCAGGTTTATTTTGTCGATATCCCTTTGTTTTTTGAAAAAGAGGATCGCTACGATGAGTTTAAAAATGTAGCCGTGATCTACGCGCCAAAAGAGCTTTTGCTAAGCCGCTTAATGAACCGAAACGGTCTAAAATTAGAAGAAGCAAAAGTAAGAGTGGAGCTTCAGATAGATATTGAGCAAAAGCGAAAAAAAGCAAATTTTATAATAGATAATAGTGGCGATAAAGAAAATTTAGAGCAAGAACTAGAGAAATTTCTAAGGCAAATTTGTGGCTGAGTTTATATAAATTTGGCAAAAAGTAGAGCAATTTTAAAGGAAAAATAATGCAAGTGTCAAAGTACAACGCTAGTGGCAATGATTTTGTCATATTTCATACATTTTTGAACAAAGATAGAAGTGAGCTTGCGAGGCAGATTTGCAGCCGAACAAACGGCGTGGGAGCTGACGGGCTCATCGTGCTTTTACCTTACGAAAAGGGCGTAAAATGGGAGTTTTATAACAGCGACGGAAGCTACGCTGCGATGTGTGGCAACGGCTCGCGCGCGGCTGCTAGATATGCCTATCTAAATGGCCTTGTAAGATCAAACGAATTTGCCTTGCTAACTGGTAGCGGTGAAGTGATGGCAAGCGTTAAAGGTGAGTGCGTTGAGGTCGTGCTAACAAGTCCAAAAATTTTAAGCGAGCCACTAAATGAAAATGGTAAAACTTGGTATTTTTACGATACTGGCGTGCCTCATCTTGTAAATTTCACGCAAAATTTAGATGAATTTGACGTCAAAGAGTGCAGGGCGCTTCGTCAAAAATACAATGCAAATGTAAATTTAGCCAAATTTGATGGCGGAGTTTTAAAGGTGAGAACCTACGAAAGGGGCGTGGAGGATGAGACGCTAGCTTGTGGCACTGGCATGGCGGCTTGCTTTTACGGCGCTACTTTAAATTTAAACGCAGCGCAATGTCTAAAAGTCTATCCAAAAAGCGGCGAAGAGCTTGGCCTTAGGCTAGAAAACGGCAAAATCTTATTTAGTGGAGCGGTTAAACACTGCTTTGATACGAGTATCGAAATTTAGCTTTTAGAACGAGTTTTAAGGCCTACTCTTAGCTAGTTATGGTAAGCAAATTTTTCAAATTTATATTACTAAATTTGTACCTAGCTGATGAAGTAAAATTTTATAGTGGTATTATTTAAAATTTGAATACAAAATAACTAAGTTAAAAACTCGAAAAATAAATTTTAATAAAAATTTGAATAGAAATTTAAAAAAAAGAAGATCTCCGCCGAAGCAGAGAAAAGGTGTTATTTCAAAGCATCTTTTGCTTGTTTTGCAAGTGCCGCAAATGCCTTCGCGTCATTCATAGCTAGATCAGCTAAAATTTTTCTATCAAGTTCGATCTTGGCTTTGTTTAAGCCATTGATAAATCTTGAATAGCTAATGTCGTTTAGTCTGCAAGCTGCGTTGATACGAACGATCCATAAACGTCTGAAATCACGTTTTTTCTGGCGTCTGTCGCGGTATGCATAAACTAAACTTCTCTCTAGTTGCTCTTTAGCTTTTCTAAAGTGTTTATGTCTAGCACTGAAAAAGCCACGTGCTAGCTTTAAAACTTTCTTATGGCGTCTTCTTCTAACTACGCCCGTTTTTACTCTTGCCATATTTATCCTTTTACAAATTGGCGCTCATAAAGTGAGTCTTGCCCCTAAATTTGGGGGAGTTTGAATGACTTTTTTGTCAAAAACTTAAATCTACGCTGCTTATACGCCGAGCATTTTGCGAACAGCTGAGACATTTGTGCTATCCACGTATTGTGGGCCACGCAAATCTCTCATGCGCTTACTAGGTTTTTTTGTTAAGATATGGCTTCTAAAAGCAGAGCCTCTTTTTATCTTATTTTTACCTACTTTAAAGCGCTTAGCAGCACCGCGAACGGTTTTCATCTTTGGCATGCTAATCCTTTTTGAAATTTTATACGCAATTGCGTAAGTTTTGGATTATAGCGAAAAATCCTTTAGAAAATTTAAATTTCACTTAGACAAAATTTGCAATAAATTTACATTAAACTTAAAAAAGTTTTAAAATTTATAATTAAATTATTAAAAATTGCATATAATCACACAAAGAAATTTTATTTCACTAAAGGAGTAAAAATGAAAGGCAAAATTCTTGCATCAATTGTTGCTATGAGTGCGATTTTAGGCACAAGTAGCTTGGCATGCACTACCATTTTAGTAGGAGATAAAGCTTCAAACGACGGCTCCATGCTGGTTGCTAGGAGTGCGGATAGTAAGGCTGTAAAGGCACAAGTCTTTTTGATCCATCCGGCCACAAAAAATCAAACTGGCATGCACAGTTCAAAGGCACATGATGGCGCAAATGACTTTACATATCCGCTTCCAAAAGATGGTATGAGATACACAACCATCGCGAACTCTCACACAAAACTTCACGGAGCGGTCGGCTACAATGAAGCTGGCGTTGGACTAAGTGGCACCGAGACCATTTACGCAAAAGACGAGCTTTTAAAGATCGACCCATATAACGAAGAGAGTGGCATCACAGAAGATGACATCCCAGACGTGCTTTTGCCACGTATGAAGAGTGCAAAAGAGGGTGTTAAGCTCCTTGGCGAGATAGTGGAGACTAAGGGCGCTGGAGAGGGCTTTGGCGTGGTATTTATCGACGCAAACGAGCTTTGGTACTTTGAAACAGGCACAGGCCATAAATGGATCGCTACAAAGATCGCTCCAGATGAGTATTTCGTCACGGCAAATCAAGGCAGACTTCAAAACTATAAAGAGAACGATCCAAATTTCATGGGTGCAAAAGATGTGATCAAATTTGCAATCGATAACAAGACTTATGACCCTGCAAAAGATGGCGAATTTAACTTCACAAAGGCCTATACAAGGGACGATGAGAGGGATGTGACTTACAACTACCCACGTGTTTGCTGGGTGCAAAGCATGTTTAACCCAAGTCTAAAACAAGACTTCGCCGATGGTCAGAAATTCCCAGTATTTTTAAAACCAGAGAAAAAACTAAGTGTTGAAGACCTAAAATCTGCGATGAGAGCCCACTACAACGGTACTGCGTTTGATAACTACGCCAGCAAATATGAAGATAAGAAAAACATCTACCGCGCCATAAGCGTCTTTAGAACATACGAGTCTCACGTCATGCAGGTGCGCCCATGGCTACCAAAAGAGATCGGCCGTGTGACCTACGTCGCTCTTGGCATGGCTGATCTTAGCGTTTATTTGCCGTATTACGAGGGGCTTGATGGCTTTATAAAAGGCTACTCTGATGGCTCTTATGACGCTGATGATACTTCGATATACTGGGTTTATAGAAAGCTTCAAACCCTTGTGATGACCGATTATGAGAAGTATTCGCCAGTGGTAAAAGAGGCCTACGCTAAATTTGAAAAGGAGTTGGCGGTAAAACAAGCTAAATTTGAAGATGAGTACATGAAGCTTTACAAAAAAGATAAGAAAAAAGCAGACAAACTCTTAAATGAATTTAGTCAAAAGACAATGCAAGAGGCTAAGGATTTAACTCAGCAGCTTACAAACAAAGTCTTTACTATGCTTACAGCTGATATGGACGCTAAGTTAAAATCCCTAAATAAAGGCAAAAAAGACTAAAAATTTTGGGCGTGAAATTTAGTAGCGCCCAAACTTTAAACAAAAATTTGGCAAAGAGCGTTTATAATGCAACAAAAATTCACTACAAAAGGAAAAACGCTGATGCCTTGTCCCATGCATAAAGCTCATTAATCTTGGCAAAAAACATATCAGCGATTTTCAAAAATCACGCAAATTTTTAAACGATTTTACATTTTTTCATATTGATATAAATCCATTTTTGCTAGCAGGTCCGTTGCATTGTAACTGCATTTTTAATAGCAAAGCTAAGCAATGCTTGAAATTTGGCAAGGATCTTTTTAGCAGGGTTTTTTATAAATTTTACTTTAGTTTAAGAAGAAGCGGGTGTCATCCACCTCGTTTTGGGTGACCCAGACTTGTGCGCAGCACAACAACATTGAACATGCTGGGGGTTTGGGTCGCAGGGATAAGGGGGCGGTTTCATAATTCTAGCCCCCTTATCCCTGCATAAAAATATTCAAGGTTGCTGTGCAGGGCACAGATTTAATTTAAAAATAGAAATTTAAAAAGGATAAAAATGATAAAAAGTTATGTTTTAGGTTTTCCAAGAATCGGAGAAAAAAGAGAGTTAAAGCGCGCATTAGAGGGCTTTTGGGCTGGTAAAGAGGGCTTTAGTGAAGAGAATTTGCAAGAGACTGCAAAGACGCTTCGTCAAAGACACTGGAAATATCAACAAGACGCTGGTATTTCGGCTATTAGCGTTAATGATTTTTCATTTTACGACCTAATGCTTGATAACATCATCGCTTTTGGCGCTACACCTCCAAGATTTGCAAATTTAAGTGGTTCAGAGCAATATTTCGCTTGCTCAAGAGGCAATAAAAATGGCGTTGCGATGGAGATGACAAAGTGGTTTAACACAAACTACCACTACATAGTGCCAGAGCTTAGCAGCGAGAGTAAATTTAGCCTAAAAGCGGACAAAATTTTAAATGAATACAAAGAAGCAAAGGCTAACGGCGTAAAAGGTAAGGTAAATTTGATCGGCCCTATCACATTTTTGGCTCTTTCAAAGACGACTGACGGCAGCTGCCCATTTAAGCATCTTGACGCGCTTGTAGGCGAGTACAAAAAGTTACTTGAGCAAATTTCTAAGCTTGATGATGAAATTTTAGTGCAGTTTGACGAGCCGATCTTTGTAACAGACAAAAACGAAAGCGATCTTTTGCCACTTATCACAAAGGTCTATAACGAGCTAACAGGCGTTGCTAGCAATATCAAAATCGTATTTGCGACATATTTTGAGCATGCGATTAAAGCAGTTAGCGAAGTGGCTAAAACTAAAATTTACGGCATCGCACTTGACTTCATCCATGGCAAGAGAAATTTCGAAGCACTTGAGACTATCAAAAACAGCCATTTGACGCTATTTGCTGGCGTGATCGACGGCAGAAATATCTGGAAAAGCAACATCGATGAAAAAGTAAAACTTGTTCATGAAATTTCAGAAAAAATAGGCGGCAAAGACTTTTACATCGGCACTTCATGCTCACTTCTTCATGTGCCATATACTCTAAAATATGAAGAAAACTTAAACCCTGAGATCAAAAGCTGGCTAAGTTTTGCGGTTGAGAAGCTTGATGAGATCAAGATCATCACAAAACTAGCAAATGGTGAGAAGCTTGATGAGAGCGAAACAAAAATTTACGAAGAGAACAAAAATGCTGTTAAAACCCGCGCTACTTCAAAGCTCATCCACTCTGATAGCGTTCAAAACCGCATCAAAAATTTAAGCAAATTTGAGCGTGACGAGAAATTTGAAGACCGCATCAAAATTCAACGCGAAACACTAAAATACGGCATTTTGCCTACAACAACGATAGGTAGCTTCCCTCAAACGGTTGATCTTCGTGTACTTCGCCAAAATTTCAAAAAAGGCGAGATCGACGCAGCTGCTTATGAAGCTGGTATCAAAAAATATATCGATGAGTGCGTGAAATTTCAAGAAGATATCGGCCTAGACGTGCTAGTACACGGCGAGCCAGAGAGAAACGACATGGTTGAGTATTTTGGCGAGCAGATCAGTGGATACGCATTTAGCCAAAATGGCTGGGTACAAAGCTACGGCAGCCGCTGCGTCAAGCCACCACTTCTCTTTGGTGACGTAAGCCGCCCAGAGCCGATGACTGTTAAGTGGATGAAATACGCTCAAAGTATTACAAAACACGTAATGAAGGGCATGCTAACAGGTCCTGTGACTATGCTAAACTGGAGCTTTGTGCGTGACGATCTTCCAAGAAGCGAGGTAGCAAAACAGCTTGCGCTTTGTATCTACGACGAGATCGCAGACCTTCAAAATGCGGGCATCAGAGTGATCCAAGTCGATGAGGCAGCATTTAAAGAGGGCTATCCGCTAAGAGCTGAAAATATCCCAGCTTATGAGAAATTTGCGGTTGATTGCTTCAAGCTTTCAGTAAGCTCGGCTGAAGCAAAAACTCAGATCCACACGCATATGTGCTACTCTGAATTTAACGATATTATTAAGACCATTGAGGCAATGGACGCTGATGTTATTAGTATCGAGACTGCAAGAAGCGGCAACGAACTACTTAAAATTTTCAAAGCCGTTGGCTACAAACAAGAGGTCGGACCTGGCGTTTACGACATCCACAGCCCGCGTGTGCCAAGTGTTGAGGAGATCGTCGCTCAGATCAAAGCTCTACTTGAAGTCTTGCCAAAAGAGCAACTCTGGATCAACCCAGATTGTGGCCTAAAAACTAGAAAATGGGAAGAGGTCGAGCCAAGCCTTAAAAACATGGTAGAAGCCGTCAAGATCGTAAGAGGTCTATAATACAAATTTTAGCGTCTAGCAAGCCTAGGCGCTAAACTCCGTTTAAATTTCAAAAAAAGTTAGAAAATGTTAAAAGATAAGATCATAAACAATGAAAGTGGCATAGTGCTTTATGGCCTAACGCCTCCAAAGGCTGAATTTGACGAGGTGAAGCTTAAAGAGATCGCTGCAAAATGGGACAAGAGGATTACAGATGTGCAGGCTGATGGCTTGGTGCTTTACGAGATCCAAGATGAAAGTAGCCGCATAAAAAGCGAGCGAACTTTTGAATTTAGCGATACATTAAGCCCTGAAATTTACTACTCAAAATACCTAAATTTAAAGACGCCAAGTATATTTTATAGGGTCGCGAATAAATATAACGAGAGTGAATTTAGAGCAAATTTAGCCAAAAGTAGTAGTGACATAAATGTCTTTGTCGGCGTTGCTTCTGGCAAGATAGAGCCTAAAATGAGCCTAGAGCGTGCTTATGAGATCGCTAGAGATGAGTTTAAAGAGCTTGTAGTGGGCGGTGTTTGCATAGCTGAGAGGCACGCTAAAAAGGGCGATGAAGAGCAAAGGATGAGCCAAAAGGCCAAAATGGGAGCAAAATTTTTCATCTCGCAGGCAGTTTTTGATATAAATTTGGCTAAAAATTTACTAACAAGCGTGGCAAAAAGCGGGCTAAATTTGCCTATTATCTTAACCTTTACGACTTGTGGCACGCCAAAAACGCTAGAGTTTATCAAGTGGCTTGGAATAAGTGTTGATGAAAAGAGCGAAAAAAGGATGCTTCAGAGTGATGATTTTTTAGCCACGGCATCACAAATTTGCCTTGAAAATTTTGTAGAGCTTTATGAATTTGCTAAAAAACTTGGTATAAATATCGGAGTCAATGTTGAAAGTGTAATGGCAAAAAGAGCCGAGATCGAAGCGAGTCTAGAGCTAACACATAAGATGAGAGAGGTGTTTTGATCTATTAAGAGCTGTTAAAGTTTAACTGATTTGAAGTTTCGCTATATCTTATATCCAGTACCCTAAGTAAATGGTAGGAATTTCTCTTATATCTCGTACGAGTGGTCTAATCCATTCTTGCTTTTGCATTGATCTAAAATTTCCTAGCGTAGTAAATTTCCTTAAAAACGCTAGTGGTGTTTTTGCTCTGCAAAAGCGTAATGAGAGAGATATTTTGACTATTTCTTATAAATTTAACTAGTTCGAGGTTTAATTTTTCATGTCTATTACTACTCTCAAAGATACCGATAACCTTGTTAACTTTTTTTAGCTGGATCATCCTAAACCCTAGTAGTAAAGCGATGCGTTTTATGATGATATTTCGCTCAAGGTTGCTTGAGAGTAGCAAGACTCTTTTTATCAATCTGTCAACCCACCAACAGGTTTTGTATTATTCTTATTAGCCTTTTGTTTTAAAAATTCCTCTTCATCTTTTGTAGAGTTATACTTATCTTTGAAAAATTTTTTCTTAGCATTAATTTTTTGCTCCAGTATCTTTCTCTCATGAATTTTATATGTTGGCTTCAGTACTAAAGATAATTTCTAAAGCTTACACATTTTAGCTCTTTAGGAGTGCCAAGGGGTTTTTGTGACGATAACTTGTGAGTTGCCGATATTGACTGGGTAGTTTTCATCTTTACCGATAACTGCGAAGCAAGCGTTAGCTAATTCTAAATTTATCCATCAAATTTGCTACTTATAAATAAATTTAATTACTAAAAAATTAAGCTAAATAAAATAGAAAATAAAATATAATCCCAAATCTTTGGTCCCGTAGCTCAGTTGGTAGAGCACTACCTTGACATGGTAGTGGTCGATGGTTCGAGTCCATTCGGGGCCACCACTTCTAACAAAACATCCCAAACAAGAGATTTAAAAATTAATTATTAGTAAATTTTCTAAAGATGTGGTAAAGATTTATTTCAAATAATCTTTCACATCATACTCTTTGCCAGCATCGTGATCTTTTAAAAGCTTTGCCACGATAGGGCTTAAAATGATGATGGCAATTAAATTTGGTACGACCATCAAGCCATTGAACATATCTGCTAGGCTCCAGACAAAATCAACCTTTTGCAAGCTTCCCAAAAATACAAAAACGACTACCAAAATTTGAAACGCCCTGACCGCCTTTGCGCCAAAAAGGTAGCGCACATTGATCTCAGCAAAATAGTACCATCCAAGAATTGTTGTGAATGCAAAGAAAAATAGGCAAACAGCTACGAAACTATATCCGCCAACCCTACCAAAGATATGCGATGAGAAGGCTTCTTGCACTAAAGTTATGCCTGTAAAGACTGCTTTGCCATTTTCAAAGCTAATAACATTTGCAGTAAGCACTACAAAAACGGTGATATTTAAAACGATAAAAGTATCTACAAATACGCTCATTATGCCAAGTACTGCTTGATCGACCGGGTGTTTGACATTAGCTGCGGCGTGTGCGTGCGGAGTTGAGCCCATGCCAGCTTCATTACTAAAAAGACCCCTTGCTATGCCGTATCTCATCGCAGCCGCTATGCTAGCTCCAGTCGCTCCACCCCACGCAGCTGAAGGATCAAATGCTGCTTTGTAGATAAGCAAAACTGCATCTGGAATTTCGTGAAAATTTAAAGCGATAATGATTAGTCCAACACCTACATAAAGCAAAGCCATCAAAGGCACGATCTTTTCAGCCACTCTTGCGATCGCCTTTACGCCACCTATAAAGATAACTGCGCAGACGATTGCTAAAAAAGCTCCAGTTATCCACTGAGGTATACCAAAGGCACCTTTAAAGCCGTCTGAGATCGAGTTTGCTTGCACCATATTGCCGATAAAGCCAAGTGCGATAATGATAGCGATAGCGAAAAAGCCAGCTAAAATTTTTGCCCATTTTCCCTTTAATCCACGACTTATATAAAATGCCGGACCGCCTATCGTGTGACCGCTGTCATCTTTTGTGCGGTAAATTTGAGCTAGACAAATTTCAGCAAAATTTGTAGCCATGCCTAAAAATGCAGCACACCACATCCAAAATATCGCTCCAGGACCGCCCATGATAAGAGCCGTTGTCGCACCTACTAGATTGCCGGTGCCAACTTGTGCTGCGATCGCAGTTGCAACTGCTTGAAACTGGCTCATGCCAGCCTTGCCAGCAGCTTCGCCGTGAAGTGAGAAATTCCCAAAAAGCTCTTTTAGGCCCATTTTAAACTTAAAAATTTGAACAAACCTAAGCCTAATAGTAAAAAATAGTCCAGTGCCGCAAAGTAGGGCAATAAGGAAGTATGGACCCCAAAGAAATGAATTTATACTTTCGACACAATTATTTAAAATTTCAGCAAAATTTGTAGGCATTCTCTTGACTTTCATTGGTGTAGTTTAGAGAGCGAGTATATTTAAAAAAATATAAAATTAAAATAAATAAGAAAATTTTTTTAGCTTGACTTAAAATTTCGTACTAGTTTCGGCTTGCTCGCAGCGTACTCGTTTTTACTAGCAAGATTTTGCGACCAATATTTTTACGCTCTAAGGCGTTTTTTGATTGATAATTTTTAAAATTATGTTTTTGTATGTTTTAGATGACTTTTTAAATCAATTTGTAATCTTTATTGCGCGGATATAACTTGGCAAAACGTATTTAGCTCTTAGTTTTGCTAAAAATTTTATCAAAAGCGTTTAAAAGGCTTTGGCGTTAAATTGCTTAGTCATCTTTGTAAAATTTGCCCGCTTTTTGTTTAACTGGGTTAAATTTACCGCCTTGCGCCGATTTTTTATAAAATTAAGCAAGCTAGTAATGCCTTATAGACTACCAATAAGTTTGCTTTCTAGTATAAATTTAATGGTAAATTCTAGTCTTACCGCACAAATTTAACGCTATTCTATAGGCTTAAACTGCTTAAAATCCACACCGGTCGTGTCAAGGACTGTACGCGAATAAAAGTAAAAACTATAAAATAAATCATCATCATAAAAGCGTTCTTCCCAAAGCTCCTCGTCGTTTTCGTCGCTTTGTGGCCACAGGTATTTTTCGGCTAGCATATCAGCAAAGCTGCCCAGTGGTGCGGCGTGATTAATTTTATCAGCATCGTCACAAACCATAAGCATAAACGCGAAAAATTCACCCAGACGGGATACGATAAGCTCTGCCACCTCGTTTTTATCGCCGTTATCAGCGACCAACTTCGCCCGCATAAAAATTCTCGCCAAAAATACAAGTGCAAAAGGCGTAGCGTGCCAAAAAGTACTTTGATGCTCTATTTCTTTAAAAATTTTATCAAGCACGTCACAAGCAGCTTTGGCGTTAAATTTTGCTTCATTGTTATTTGCTGGATTTGCCGTATTTTGTCCGCTATTTGACTTGCTGGTAGTCAAACTTTGTGTCAAATTTTTCTCGCCGATCGCTGCCGAAAGCTGTTTAAAAATTTCTGGAAATTCGCTTGCTCTACCATAAGTCGTTGTTAATCTACTCCAAGGCACGTCTTCTATCTCTAAATTTGTGATGTATGCTAAATTTTGCTTATTCATCTATATACCTTTAAAATTTACTCTTATGCTTGGCATAAATAAATCTGACAGAGTAAAGCCAAAATTTAGCCCTTGGATTTTATTTTATCTAGCCACTCATTTAGCGTCTTTTCAAAGCCTATGCCCTTGCTTTTGTAAAAAACGAGCGGTTTTTCTAGGTATTTTTGCTCGACCCAGCCACCAAAATCATGCGGATAAAGGTAGTCTTTGCTCTCTTTTGTGTGGTTTTTTAGATATGGCGGAATTTTTAAAATTTCTTCGCTTTGCACGTATCTTAGGGCGGCATTTATCGCATTGTAGCTGGAGTTTGACTTTGGCGAGCAGGCTAGATAAACGGCGCACTGAGCTAGTATTATCCTAGCCTCTGGAAAGCCTATCTCTTTTACCACGCTAAGCGTGCTTGCGGCTAAATTTAGTGCATTTGGGTTTGCGTTGCCGATGTCTTCGCTGGCAAATATCGCCATCCTTCTAGCGATGAAGTCAGCACTCTCGCCAGAGTCTATGAGTCTTGCAAGGTAATATATGACGGCGTTTTCGTCGCTTCCGCGCATACTTTTTATAAAAGCGCTTGCTAGCTCGTAGTGCGTGTCATCCTCTTTCGCTCCCTCTTTTAGGGCGTTTTGACGTAGTGTTTTTAAATTTTCTAAGCTCACATTTTCATCAAGCGTGACGGCAAATTCTAGTAAATTTAGCATGGCTCTTGCGTCGCCGCCACTACTTTTAAAGAGATACTCTTTGGCATCTTCGTCAATGCTAAATGAAATTTGCTCTTTTATCTTGCCAAGAAGGTCTTCAAAATCGCTACTGCTAAGCGGTCTAAACTCAAAGAGCATCGAGCGGCTTCTGATACCTGAGCTTAGCGTGAAAAAGGGATTTTCGGTACTTGCGCCGATGACTAGGGCTTTGTAGTTTTCCATGGGGATCAAAAGTGCTTCTTGCTGGGTTTTGCTAAGGCGGTGGATCTCGTCTATGAAAAAGAGTGGCTTGTTTAAGGCGTTTTCGTAGTTTTTTAAAATTTTGCGAAAGTCATCTATCTTTAAATTTCCGCCGTCAAACTCATAAAAATCGTAGTTTGCCCCGCTTGCCACAGCTCTTGCAAAGCTCGTTTTGCCACAACCTGCTGGACCATAAAAGATGGAGTGCGGGATCTTGCCGGTGGCTATAAATTTTAAAAAAGCCGCTTTAACTGCCTTTTGGCCACAAATTTCATCCAAGTTTTTTGGTCTAAACATCAGTGCAAGTGAGCTCAAATTTATTCCTTTACTTTGCTGGTTTTGGTAAAATTTTGGCCTTAGCACTAAGGCTCTCTATCTTTAGCTCGTAAATTTTCATGATCCCGAGCCCATACTCCGCAGCCACGTCAAAGGTGCTCATTGCGTAGGCAGTGTATTTTTGGCTAAGAATTTTTAAAATTTCATACTTTTTGGTCTTGTCCTCGACCTCGTAGGCTCTTGTTTTTGTGATGGCGCTTTTATATTCAGTTGTAAAGACCTTACCACCAAGTGCCTTGCCGTCGTTTTTTATCGTATCTAGCTCACTTTCGCTTAGATGCGGGACTTTGTTAAAACTAACGCAGACAAACTCCACTTTTCGTCCATTTTGAAGTAGTTTTGCCTTACAGCCAGCGGTAGCTCCGTGTATAAAAATGCTTTCACCAACTCTAACAGGCGAGATCGGTACGCTAAAAATTTCTCCCTCATCATCCACGCATGAAATTACCGCATATTCACATTCATCTATGATTTTTAAACCATCTTCACGGCTTAGTTCTCTATCTTTTCGTCTCATTTTTTATCCTTTTTTGGAAAGATCATTTTAAAATTTAAGTGCTTAAAGGCTAGTATAACGCAAAAATTTCAAGGAAAAACATGAAAAAAATAGCTATTTTTGCCATTTTGCTTGGCGTAAATTTAGTCCATGCAAACGATGTTTGCAATGAATATATCAAGCAAAGCAGGCTATATCTTGACGAGCTTTATGTCAAAGAGAGCAAACGACTTGCAAATGATGAAAAGGCGTTAAGGCTTTTTGAGCTTAAATTTGATGATTTTAAACAAAGACAAAGCGGCCAAGAAGCCATAATTTTGCAAAACAAAGATGAGAAATTTTGCAAAAGAAAGCTTGAAGAGACAAACAAACTTTTAAACGATCTAAAAAAATAGATCAAATTTTTACATTTAGATCCCAGTCTATCGGCGTTTTACCGTGATTTGCTAGGTAGATATTTGCTTTTGAGAAGTGACGGCAGCCAAAAAATGCGCCACGAGCCAGTGGGCTTGGATGTGCTGCCTCTAAGATGAGGTGCTTGCTGGCGTCAATGAGCGGTGCTTTGGCCTTGGCTGGGTTGCCCCAAAGCATAAAAACTACGTTTTGTAAATTTTGGCTAATCTTTTTTATTACAGCGTCAGTAAAGCCTTGCCAGCCAAAGCTAGCGTGGGAATTTGCCACTCCAGCGCTAACGCTTAAAGTTGAGTTTAGAAGCAGCACGCCTTGTTTTGCCCATTTTGTGAGATTGCCGCTATTTGGCTCTTTTATGCCAAGATCAGCGTAAATTTCTTTATAGATATTTACAAGACTTGGTGGGACTTTTACGTCACTAGGCACTGAAAAGCTTAGCCCCATGGCTTGATTTGCGCCGTGATATGGATCTTGTCCTAAGATGACGACTTTGACATCGTGAAAAGGCGTTAGGTTAAATGCATTAAATATAAGCGCACTTGGTGGATAGACGGTGCTAGTGCTCTTTGCTTTTAAGAAATTTTCTTTGATACGCGCGAAATTTTCGCTCAAAAACTCATCTTTTAACATCTCTTTCCAGCTTAGCTCGATCTTTATATCATCTAAATTTATCTGCATTTTCCTGCCTTTTGTAAGTTTTAGCGGTATAATTTTAACTAAAATTTATCTAAAGGAAAGAGCGGTGTCAGAGCAAATTTTTAATAAAATCCATGACCTTCTTAGTAAAAATGGGGCTAAATTTAGAGTGATAGAGCATGAGAGTGCGAGGACTTCAGAGGAGGTCGCTAAGATAAGAGGCACGAAGATGAGTCAGGGTGCAAAGGCGCTGGTATGCTCTATAAAAGGAGTAGATGAGGAAAAATTTAGGCAAATTTTTAAAGATGAAAATGTGCTAAATGATTATTTGCTAAGCGATGAAAAGCCAGCGATGAAGGCTGGTAAAGCTTATATCTTGGCTATTTTGCCAGCCGATATGCAAGCAAATCTTGATAGCTTGACACAAAAATTTGACGGCAAAAGGGCAAGCCTAGCTAGTCCAGATGAAGTTTTAGCATTGACAGATTGTGTTTTTGGTTCAGTGCCACCATTTAGCTTTCATAAAAATTTACACATTGTAGTTGATGAAAGGTTGCTACAAAGAAACGATGAGATCGCGTTTAATGCGGGGCTACTTGATAGATCAATTATTTTAAATACAAAAGATTATACAAAGATAGTACGGCCAACGCTAATAAATTTTGCAGAATAAAAAGTGCTAGGCTAACCACTTCCTAGCACTAAATATTGTCGGGAGAAAAATGAATTTAAATAATGCAAAGACGAGAAATTGCTAAATTCATTTCAAGAACAAATATTATCAGGCATAATCTTAAAATATAATAAATTATATAAATAAAAAGCTTTAAATTTAGGGATTTACACATTTAAATATAAATATATATATTTTATAAATAAATTTATAGATCAAAGCTTGTGGATTTAAAAAGAATTTATAAAAATTTGCTTAGTAAATATTAAGTTTAGCTTAAAGCCCATTTAGATAAAATCCTTAATCGTTCTTTTATCGTAAAAAAGACAATTTGATATAAGGAAAAACAATGAGCGATATCATCGCATACAAACTAAATGGCGAAATAGTCGATACTCAAAGTATCACAGGGCGTGAGAGTAGTGCCGAGCCTATCTATTTTGACAACTCAAAAGAGGCACTACACGTTATCAGACACTCCTGTGCACACCTCATGGCACAAGCTATCAAATCACTCTATCCAAAGGCAAAATTCTTTGTCGGACCAAACGTAGAAGATGGGTTTTATTATGATTTTAGAGTTGATGATGAGGGCACGAAGCTAGGCGAGAGCGATCTAGCAGCGATCGAAGATAAGATGAAAGAGCTTGCTGAGAAGAAATTTGACATCGTAAAAACCTGCTCAACCAAAGCTAATATGAGCGATAAATTTAAAGATGACGACCTAAAACAAGAGGTCTTAAAAAGAATCCCAGATGGTGAAGTGAGCAGCTATTCGCAAGGCGATTTTGAAGATCTTTGCCGTGGACCACACGTACCAAATACTAAATTTTTAAAATTTTTCAAACTTACACGCGTGGCTGGCGCATATCTTGGCGGCGATGAGAGCCGTGAGATGCTAACTAGAATTTACGGCACAGCCTATGCAGATAAAGAGAGCTTAAAAGAGCACATCCGAATCATCGAAGAGGCCAAAAAGCGTGACCACAGAAAGCTTGGTACCGAGATGAAGCTGTTTACTTTTGATGAAGAAGTAGGTGGTGGTTTGCCGATATGGTTACCAAATGGTGGACGCTTGCGCTCTAAGTTAGAGCAAATTTTATACAAAGCCCACCGCGACCGAGGCTACGAGCCAGTGCGCGGACCAGAGCTTTTAAAGGCTGATGTGTGGAGAAGAAGCGGTCACTACGCAAACTATAAAGAAAATATGTACTTTACGACGATCGATGAGGCCGAATACGGCATAAAGCCTATGAACTGCGTCGGCCACATCAAGGTATATCAAAGCGACATCCGTTCATACCGCGATTTGCCGCTTAAATTTTTCGAATACGGCGTTGTGCATCGCCACGAAAAAAGCGGCGTTTTACACGGGCTCTTCAGAGTGCGCGAATTTGCACAAGATGACTCGCACATCTTTTGTATGCCAAGCCAAATCAAAGAAAATATCTTAGAAATTTTAAAATTTGCTGGCAAAATAATGGAAAATTTCGGCTTTCATTACGAGATGGAGATTTCGACCAAGCCTGCAAAAGCGATCGGCGGGGACGAAATTTGGGAAACTGCGACCAAAGCGCTAAAAGAAGCGCTTGACGAAAACGGCTTTAAATACGGTATCGACGAGGGCGGCGGCGCATTCTACGGTCCAAAAATCGACATCAAAATTACCGATGCGCTAAAGAGAAAGTGGCAGTGCGGCACGATCCAGGTTGATTTTAACTTGCCAGAGCGCTTTGATCTAGGATACATCGATGCAAACAACGAAAGACAACGCCCCGTAATGCTTCACAGAGCACTGCTTGGCAGTTTTGAGAGATTTATAGGAATTTTACTTGAGCACACTGCTGGTGAGCTACCATTTTTCATAGCTCCTACGCAAGTCGTCATCGTACCTATTAGCGACGCGCATTTAGACTACGCAAAAGAAATTTCACGCGAACTAAGAAAGATCAACGTCGATAGCGAGATCGCAAGTAAAAATGAGAGTTTAAATAAGAGAATAAGAACGGCAGAAAAACAAAGGGTGCCTATGATAGTCGTGCTGGGAGACAACGAAGTAGCGAACAAGAGCGTTGCGCTACGCGACAGACAGGCTAGGACGCAGAGCGATATGAGCTTGGCGGAATTTATAAATTTAACGAAGGAGAAACTTAGTGAGGTACATTTTTGAGTAAGGAAAATGAAGTATTGCTCAATGAGGACATAAGGGCGAGAGAGGTAAGATGTGTAGGGGATGATGGCACAGCATACGGTGTCATCTCAAGAGATGAGGCTTTAGAGATCTCAAATAAGCTTGGGCTTGATCTAGTGCTTATAGCACCAGATGCGAAGCCGCCAGTTTGCAAGATAATGGACTATGGTAAATTCCGCTATCAGCAAGAGAAAAAGCAAAAAGAGGCCAAGAAAAAGCAAAAAACTATCGAGATAAAAGAGATAAAACTCTCTGTCAAGATCGCCCAAAACGATATAAACTACAAGGTTAAACACGCAAGCGAGTTTTTGCAAGATGGCAAACATGTTAAATTTCGTGTATTTTTAAAGGGTCGCGAGATGAGCACCCCAGAAGCTGGCGTAGCTATGCTTGAGAAGGTCTGGGAAATGATAAAAAATGAAGCTGATCGCGACAAAGAACCTATGATAGAAGGTCGTTATGTAAATATGCTTGTAACTCCAAAAAAAGGTTAAATTCTCACAAAGAGCAGGCTAGGGTTTGCTCTTTTTCATTAAATTTTTAATACAAAAACTCACAAATAACTATTTTCAAAAATTCTATCATTTTTATATGTGTTAAATTTACGCAAGGGCGTTTGCTGGGCTGATGTGGCTTGTGGTTATAAAATTTGGATGTGGTTTAAATTTAGTAAATTTTGGTCTTTACTTGCTGGAATTTACCCGCTTTGTTATCGCTCGCATAGGTGTTGTGCTGAAAATAATCTAGGCAAATCGACTTTCTTGCGAGCTTACAAATTTTTAGTGCTTGCGTGGGTATTTTTAAGCTAAATTTTGCCTAATATCTAGCTAAATTTGGTAATGGGATATCGCTTTAATAATACTTTTTACAAAAAGCTTTGACTACTCTTGGTTTTATGTGGCGACCAAATTTGACGAGAAATTTGCTTGTTCGTGGATTAAATGGAGCAAATTTTAATTTTTACTTACTAGAATTTGCTCTATCCTCTTTCTGTCAACCATTACATGGGCGCTTTGCTAAAATTCGACTAGGCAAGAGCTCACCTGAAAGAGTAAATTTGATAACTTCTTTCGATTTATAAATTCATGGTGTCTGTTCGAGTGTTATAAGCTAAATTTCGCCTAGTAGCTGTATAAATTTACTAAAAAATTCACTTGTTTGTAGTTTAAAATTTATAAAAGGGAATTTAGGCTGGATGAGCATAAATTTACTAAATTTTATAAGCCATTTCTTGGCAAAAATCAAATGCCCTATAATCTGCTTGGATAAAATTTAGTGTTTGCCCGTTCTCTGTCAGGACTTCTTTATTTTGCCTTGCTATATCGATGCCAGCTAACACTATAAAAATTTCTCGCTCGCAACGCGCTTGCTACAAATTTCTTCATCTTTTAAACAGCCACACATAAACATGCCACTCGTGCAATCAAGCAAAAGCATCCATGGCAAAAACTTTCAAATTTGTTGCACAAACCTCGCCACTCCACCATTTGCTACCACGCCAGCTTTTTTGACAAAATTTCTATTAAATGCTCTAAAAATAGTAATCTGCTCGCCACCTTAGTATCAATATTTTAAATTTAGGCGAGCTTCAAATCCACATCTATAACACCACCACGAATTTGTCAAAACGAACACTGCATAAAATACCTCAAACTAGCGTAAATTTGATAGTTTGTCAGTAAAATTTGCTATACAAAAGGCAAACTCTCTTTTAGCTAAAAGCCCAAAAAACTTATTTCATATTGATTTACGTCCAAATTTAGCTTGGACGCAAATTTATAGAGCAAATAGCTAAAATCAGCCCTACACGTATCCCTGATCTATCATCGCGTCGGCTACTTTTCTAAAGCCTGCGATATTTGAGCCAAGCACCAGATTTCCCTCGTCGCCAAACTCCTTGCTAGTCTCGTAGCTAAGCTCGAAGATATGATTCATGATGCCGTGCAGTCTATGATCGACCTTTTCAAAGCTCCACGCGGTCATGCCGGCGTTTTGCATCATCTCAAGGCCTGACGTGCCCACGCCGCCCGCGTTTGCCGCCTTTGCCGGAGCGAAGTAAAAATCCTTTTGCGCTAGCATAAAATTTATCGCATCAAGCGTGCTTGGCATATTTGCCCCCTCGGCGATGAAGCGACAGCCGTTAGCGTAGAGCGTCTTTATGTCGGCTAGGTGAAGCTCGTTTTGCGTCGCGCACGGGAAAGCTCCGTCGCACGGCACGTCCCACACGCCGTTTCTGCCCTCTTTGTACTCGCTCACGCTTACGTGTTTTGCGTTCGGTCTAAATTTGACGTATTCGCTAAGGCGCGCGCGTTTGATTTCTTTTAGCTCTTTAAGTACCGCTAGATCGATGCCCTCTGCGTCGTAAACGTACCCGTTTGAATCAGAAACCGTGATAGGTAGCGCGCCTACTTGATAGAGCTTTTCTGCCGTGTAGATGGCGACGTTTCCGCTACCGCTTATGCTGCATTTTTTGCCCTCTAGTCCGAGGCCCGCTCTTTGTAGCATATTTTGCGTAAAATAAACTAACCCGTATCCGGTCGCCTCCGTGCGCGCTAGGCTGCCGCCCCAGTTTAGGCCTTTGCCCGTTAGTATGCCGTCAAACCTGCCCGTGAGTTTTTTATACTGCCCAAACATATAGCCGATCTCTCGCGCGCCCACGCCGATGTCGCCTGCGGGCACGTCTACGGTGTTGCCGATGTGGCGGTATAGCTCGCTCATAAATGCTTGGCAAAAGCGCATTATCTCGCCCTCGCTCTTGCCTTTTGGATCAAAGGTGCTGCCGCCTTTTGCGCCGCCGATATTTACGCCCGTGAGCGAGTTTTTAAAAATTTGCTCAAACCCTAAAAATTTTAGCACGCCAAGATCCACGCTGGGATGGAGTCTGATGCCGCCTTTATAGGGGCCCACGGCTGAGTTAAACTGCACGCGGTAGCCGTTATGCACCTGCGGTCTGCCGTCGTCATCCGTGTAGGTAACGCGAAATATCACCGTGCGCTCGGGTATCACGATACGCTCTAGGATCGCGTGTTTTTGGTATTTACTCTCTTTTTTTATAAGCGGCTCGAGGCTGCCCAGCACCTCGGTCGCAGCCTGTACGAACACGCCTTGGCCCGGATTAGTTCTTTTTATCCACTCCATCGTTTTTTCGATGTACTCGCTCATCTTAGCTCCTATTCGTCAAATTTTTGTAGTTGAATATTAACTCTCCTAGAAAAAATTTTTATTTAAATTTATTTTTATATTTTTATTTTAGGCAATGAGCGTTACATATCGAAACTAAATTTATAAAATATGATTTTTGTTTCGGTCGCTGGGATAAATTTATAGAAGATAATTTAGGCTGGGAAGCCTAAATTTGCTAAATTTCATATGCCATCTCTTGCCAGAAAAGAAGGGCTCTACCATCTGCTTGGACAAATTTTAGGATTTGCTCGGTTGATGGCATAGCTTTATCATTTAGCCTTGCTATATCGATGCTAGCAAGCGCTATAAAAAATTTCTCAAAGTCACTTGTGATGCACCTACTGCAAAGCTCCTCATCTCCAAAGAGCCATGCATAGACCGCGCCACTCGTGCAATCAAGCAAAAATATCCATGGATCACCAACGGCAAAGACTATTAAATTTAAAGGGCGAGCTTCACCCTGCCACCATTTGCCACCAAACTCATCTACGCTATTTAGCCGTACTAGTTCGCTTGCATAGTCGCCTCTGGAGCCAAATTTGACATTGCAAATTTCAAAATTTCCAAGGTCAAATTTGCTTAAAAGCTTTGTAAATTTAGCTGGGAAATTTACGCCAAGAGCTTCTTGTGCGTTTTTAAGTGCTTGTGTGGTAGCTTTAACATCATTTTGAAGCAAGAGTCTCATGCCAGTCATACCCTCTTGCTCTAGTGGCAAGAAAATTTGATCTAACTTTTGAGCGATCTGGTTTAACTTTAAAAACATATCAGTCCTTTAATTTGCTAAATTTTGGCAAATTTTATCAAATTTATTTCAGCGTGCTTTTAAATTTGACCCATTTGTCGCCAAATTTAGACCACGATCTTCATAAATTTAAGAAGCTGATAGAGATAACTAAGAAAACTAGCAACTACCAAATGTGAGATGTTAAGGAGGGCGAATGCTTTGTTTTGGCACCGCTGACAAAGGTGGAGATCTATACGCTGTTGAGGTAAAAAATGGTGAAGTGATATTTAAATTTAAAACAAGTGGCGCGGAGCATTTTCCTTGAGTCGATGGTTAAATTCTACTCGCAAGCAACAAAAATAAGCCAGTTTTGATAAGCGCTAGAAATGGCTTGCTTTTAAAAGAGATAGGGTTTGAAATTTTGGTTTAGTTACAGATCAGATTATACTAGTAAGCGGTGGCAGGCTCTACGCCTTGGCAAATGACGGAGCTAAAATTTACGCAGTTTGCGCGGAAATTTAGCTTTGGCGAAATTTATCGCCAAAGCCATAATGAGATAAATTTATCTCTTCTTTTTATATCTTTTTATCGCCTCTACAATGACCTCTTCTAGGTCGTCGTTTGGCTCTTTGTTCATATCATCGTAGGTGTTTTCGAGGATAGTTTTTAAGTTTTTCTCAACGTAGCTAGTATCGAAAAATCCTCTTCTAAATTCCTTACTTTTGCTGATCGTTAGCAAAAATGGGATGATCGTTCGCACACCCTCGATGGTAAATTCTTCAAGTGCTCTTTCAAGCTTATTTACCGCTAGGTCGTAATCAGTTGCCTTTACGATCAGTTTTGCGATCAAAGAGTCATAAAATGGCGGTATGGTGTAGTCTTTATAGACGTGGCTATCGACACGCACAGATGGGCCAAGAGCTGGGTAGTAGCCCTCGATCGTGCCTGGTGCTGGGATGAAATTCTCCCAGACATTTTCAGCCGTTATCCTTGCTTCTATCGCGTAGCCGCGCGGCTTGATGTCGCTTTGCTCGATCTCTAAAATTTCACCCGCAGCGATCCTTATCTGCCTAACGACTAAGTCGTGGCCGGTGATCTCTTCAGTGATGCCATGCTCCACTTGGATACGGGTATTCATCTCCATGAAGTAAAAGTTGTTGTAGTCATCTAGTAAAAACTCGATCGTTCCGACGTTTGAGTAGCCCACAGCTTTTGCAGCGGCCACTGCGGTCACGCCCATGATCTTTCTTAAATTTTCACTGATCGATGGGCAAGGTGCGATCTCAATGATCTTTTGGTGGCGTCTTTGGATAGAGCAGTCACGCTCGCAAAGGTGGATGATATTGCCGTAGTTATCGCCTAAAATTTGAAACTCGATGTGGCGAGGATTTACGACAAGCTTCTCCATAAAGACTTCATCGTTGTTAAAGTAGGTCTTTGCCTCTCTGGTGCACGACTCAAAGGCATCTTGCATATCTTCTTCTTGCCAAACCTCTCTGATGCCACGTCCGCCTCCGCCTCCACTTGCTTTTAAGATGACTGGGTAGCCGATGCGTCTAGCGTGCTCTTTTATGGCGTCCATGCTCTCGTCATTTAGCTTTTCTGTGCCTGGAACGATTGGTATACCGTTTCTCTTCATTAGGTATCTTGCGATATTTTTATCACCCATTTTTCTGATCACTTCAGCCTTTGGACCGATAAAGATAAGCCCAGCGTCCTCGACCGCCTTTGCAAATTCGTAGTTTTCGCTTAAAAAGCCGTATCCTGGGTGTATCGCGTCAGCCCCGCACTCTTTAGCAAGCTTTACGATAGCTTTGGCGTCAAGATAGCCCTTGATCGGATCTTCGCCCACTTGATAGGCCTCATCAGCGATCCTCACATGTAAGCACTCGCTATCTGGCGCTGTGTAAATTCCTACGCTTTGGATGTGTAAATCCCTACAAGCTCTGACTATCCTAACTGCGATCTCACCACGATTTGCGATAAGAATTTTATGTATCATAGGCTATCCTTTTTGAGTTTTTCCTATCATATAACTATTCGTTTTATTTTTAGATAAATTTATTAAGTCTGGTTTTAAAATTTGAGCGCAAAGGTTAAATTTACACTCAAATTTTTCTATCTATTGATGATTTGTGGGAAAGGTGTGGCTAGGGCTTTTTTGCTAAAATCTTGCGATTCGATCGTGAAATTTGTAGCAAATCTTTGAATGCCCTCTTTTTTATAAGCACGCCTTTGGATGGTAAAAAGGACTAAATTTCCGCTTTGTTTGGTGTAGCGATATATCGAGTGCTCGGCTGTTGGCACGCCATTTAGGTTTGAAAATATCGTGATATCAAGATAAATTTCATTTGCCAGCGAGCCCTTTTTATAAGCCACTTTTATCCCTTTTGCTTTTAGCTCTTTTAGATCATTTATCTTTTGCTCGACTGCTTGCTCTGGTGTAGCGTCAAATTTAAGCGTATTTAGCGATAGCATGTAGCTAAAACTATCTAGCTTCTCACCAGGCAGTAAGTACTCCTGAGTGAATAAATTTGGCACAGGCTTAGCTGAATATGCTAGTGAATATAGTCTGTTGTCAAATTTTATCTGCATCGGCTCAAAATACTGAGTTGCTGCGAGCAAGAGCGCTGGCAAAGTGATAAATGCTAAAAATTTCTTCATTAAATTCCCTTAAAATGGATTTACTATCATTACCCAGATGATGATGAGCATCGCGATAGTTGGCACTTCGTTGTAAGCTCTAAAGAAGATGCCACTTTTGTTACAGCGCTTTTCTTTGAGCTGCTTCATGTAGCGTCCAAGGTCTAGGTGATAGATAGCCATTAAGATGACAACTAAAATTTTGACGTGGATGTGACCAGTTTTTATAAGATCAGGCATCGCGATAAGTATCAAAATGCCAGTAACAAATGAGCCAATGAGTGCGACCCAACCGATGTAGTGATACATCTTGTACTCCATCACCTCAACCACTTTTATAAAGTCAGGTTTGTCCATGTTTTCTACGTGATAAACGTAGAGTCTTGGCTGATAAAACAGCACTGCCATCCACGAGATGAAAAACAAATAGTGGAGGTATTTTAAGTAAAGATAATATTCTGCCATAACGTCTCCTTATCTAAAAAGTATCTCTTTTCTAGCTTCAAATTCAGCCTTGCTGATCGCACCACTCTCAAAAAGCTCGTAAAGCCTTTTTAAGTCATCTTCTTTGTCTTTTAGTTTTAGTCTCTCTTTTAGTTCGACTTTTTGTAAATTTTTCTCGACATAAGCACCAACTAAAAATGCATCGATAAGCCACCAAATGCCCCAGATAGCTAAGAATGGTATGCCTATAATGAAATAAAACGTAGAGTAGCCAACAAAAAATAGTCCCATCATCAAAAAGCCAGTGATAAATTTACCAAGGTAAATTCTATGCGCTCCAAGCCAGCCAGTAAGTAGCCAAAGCGCGTATGCGACGTAGATATTATTTCCCACTCTCTCTCCTTTTTCTAAAACTTTGCCAAAGTATCATCACGACGCAAAGATCGATCATCGCGTCAGCGAAGTTAAAGACCGCAAAGTTAAACCACTTGTGCCAAAAGACGTAATCCACGACGCCGCCATGGATAAATCTATCTGTGATATTTGAGCTGCCAGCTCCTAGCAAAGCTCCAAGCCAAATGGCATGCGAGCAAAGCAGTTTTTTCTCAACAACTAGATAGACAAAAACGCCTAAAATGAGGGCGATCTGGATAAATTTCAGCCACTCATCTAAAAAGGCTAACATCGAAAATGCAACGCCCTTATTATATGTAAGAACTAGCGAAAAAAACTCTCCGTCCCACGAAAAGCCATCTATAAATATCATTTTTATCGCTTGATCAACGATAAAAATGACGAAAAACGCGATGAAAAATTTGACTAAGTTTTTACGCATTTAAGGCTTTTATGAAAAATTTCTCAACTTCATCCATGCGTTTTTCAACTAAAGTTTGATTTTTACCCTCAAGCAAAAGTCTGATCAAATTTTCAGTGCCAGAGTATCTAAAGAGCGATCTTATGCCTTCTTTTGCAAGGCTAGCCTCAAGCTCTTTTAGCCCCTCTATCTTATCAAGCGGCTTTTTCTCTGTGATCTTTAAATTTAGCAAAATTTGCGGATACGGCTTTAGCTCGCCAAAAATTTCACTAGCTTTTTTGCCTTTTTTAAGCATCATCGCAACAACTTGCATTGAGGTAACAAGGCCGTCGCCAGTTTTGGCATAGTCGTTAAATATCACGTGACCGCTTTGCTCACCGCCAAAATTTATACCATTTTCTTTCATCATTTCAAGCACATATTTATCGCCTACATTTGAGCGAAGCAGCTTGATCTTGCGAGCTTTTAGATAGTCATCAAGTGCGGCGTTACTCATTACCGTAGCTACGACAGCTCCACCTTTTAGCGCCTTTTGCTCGTTTAAAAATGCAGCTAGTGAGCCAAGTATCGCATCGCCATGCACAACTTCGCCGTTTTCGTCAACTACTACAAGCCTATCAGCATCGCCGTCAAATGCAAAGCCGATGTCGGCACGAAGCCTTTTTACCTCGCTTGCTAGGTCCTCTGGATGAAGTGCGCCACAGTTTTGGTTGATATTGCTACCATTTGGTTCGTCGTTTATGACGATGACATCGGCTCCAAGCTCGCTAAATACAGTTGGTGCGACCTTGTAAGCAGCGCCATTTGCTACGTCTAAAACTACTCGTAAATTTTTTAAATTTAACTCTTTTGGGAATGAATTTTTTATCTGCACGATATATCTGCCAATAACATCGTCGATCCTCTTGTTTGCACCGATCTCTGTCATCGTCTTTTGGGCGTTTGCGATGAGCTCATCGTCGTAGAAGATTTTTTCTATCTCAGCCTCTATTGTCTCATCAAGCTTGTTGCCAAAGCTATCAAAAAATTTGATGCCGTTGTCGTAGTATGGGTTGTGTGAGGCGCTTATCATGATGCCAGCGTCACAGCGCATATTTTCTGTTAAAAATGCGATCGCAGGTGTTGGCATAGGGCCTATTTGAAGGACGTTGTAGCCAACTGCAGTCAGCCCCGCAACGATGGCAGTTTCGATCATATAGCCGCTTTTTCTAGTATCTTTTCCAACCAAAATCACATTTGTAGCTGAGGTCTTTCTAAAGTAAATTCCAGCTGCCATTGCAAGACGCATAGATGTTTGAGCCGAAAGCTTCTCGCCAGCTTTTCCACGAACTCCATCCGTTCCAAATAGTTTCATAAATTTATCCTTTTTATTATAAAATTGTGCTATTTTATCAGAATTTACCTAATTTAAAATCTAAAATTTTACTTTCATTAAGGATGACTTAAATTAAGGTTAAATTTATTATATCTTTAATATAATCACCGACTAAAATTATTCAAAAAGGTATATTATGGCAAACCATAAATCTGCTGAAAAAAGAGCTAGACAAACTATAAAAAGAACAGAAAGAAACAGATTTTACCGCACTAGACTTAAAAATATCACAAAAGCAGTGCGTATAGCTGTAGAAGCTAAAGATCTAAATGCTGCAAATGAAGCTTTAAAAGTTGCTAACAAAAGCATCCACAGCTTCGTAAGTAGAGGCTTTTTGAAGAAGCAAACTGCTGCTCGCCGCGTTAGTCGTCTTGCACAATTAGTAAATACTCTAAAAGCTGCTTAATTTATAAAATTTAATGTTTGCTGATAAACTTCATCCATTTTTGGATCGCTATAATGAAATTTCTGCTCTTCTTAGCGATCCAAATATAGCAAACGATATCGAAAAGATGACAAAGCTCTCAAAAGAGCAATCATCTATCGAGCCAGTCGCAACTGCTGCAAAAAAATATCTACAAATTCTAAACGACATCGACGAGAACAAAGCCCTGCTTGAGGACACTGAACTTGGCGAGCTTGCAAAAGATGAGCTTAAAAATTTAGAAATTTCAAGAGAGAAGCTTGAAGAAGAGATCAAAATTTTACTTCTTCCAAAAGATCCAAACGATGATAAAAATATATTTTTAGAAATTCGCGCAGGTACTGGTGGCGATGAGGCTGCACTATTTGTTGGAGATCTTTTTAATGCTTACATTAGATATGCGGAGCTTCGAGGATATAAATTTGAGATCGTTAGCCAAAGCGAGGGTAACACTGGCGGCTTTAAAGAGATCATAGTGCTTATAAAAGGTAAAGGTGCTTACTCGAGGCTAAAATTTGAAGGTGGCACGCATAGAGTTCAGCGTGTGCCAGAGACCGAGAGCCAGGGCAGGGTGCACACTTCGGCTGTTACTGTGGCTATTATGCCAGAGGTCGAGGATAGTGAGATCGAGATCAATCCAAATGATATAAGAGTCGATGTGATGAGAAGCTCGGGCCATGGCGGTCAGTCAGTAAATACAACCGATAGCGCCGTTAGGATCACACATATACCAACAGGCCTTGTTGTCACAAACCAAGATGGCAAGAGCCAACACAAAAACAAAGAAGCTGCGATGAAGGTGCTAAAGGCTAGACTTTATGAGCTTCAAGAGCAAGAGAGGCTTGCAAAAGAGACTAGCGAGCGAAAGAGCCAAGTTGGCACCGGAGATCGTTCTGGCAGGATAAGGACATACAACTATCCGCAAAACCGCATAAGTGATCACCGTATAAATTTAACACTTTATCGCCTTGATGCGATTATGGCTGCGGGATTATTTGACGAGATCATCGAGCCACTTATTACGCATTATCAAGCTGAAGCCATGCTTGAAGCTGGCATCTAAACTGCTCTCCAAAATTTCTATTTCTATCTTTTAAATTTATAAAATATCTGTGGTTATAAGTAATACTAAATATTATTTTTTATAGATTTTTATGTAAATAATAGAAATTAAAATTTTTTATATAATTATTTTAAATGCCTATTTTAGGTATTTTTAGTATTTTAAATTTATATTTTTGATATTAATAAATTCCACTAATTGGTTTTAAGCTTTAATTAAAAATGTTCCTTTACAATTACGAAAATCTTTTAAATTAAAACAAGGAGAAAATATGTCAATAAGTGCAAGAAATCAATTAAATGTTGAAATTTCTGAAGTAAGAACAGGTACGGTAAATTCGCTAATAGCTGGCAAACTAGCAGGTGGTGAAGTGCTAAAAGCAACTATTACAGTTGATAGCGAGAAAGCTCTTGATCTAAAAGTTGGTAAAAAAGCTATATTTTTATTCAAAGCTTCAAGCGTTATCGTTTCAAAAGACGATAGCATCAAATTAAGTGCCACAAACCAAATAAAAGGCACTGTAAGCGAGATAAAAGATGGAGCTGTAAATGCAGAGGTGATTATCGATGCAAATAGTAGCAAAATTTCAGCTATCATCACAAAAGAGTCTGTTGGTAACCTGGCTCTAAAAGTAGGCGATAATGTAACCGCAATCATAAAAGCAACTCAAATCATAGTTGGTGTTAAATAATTTACGGAGCAATTTTGCTCCGTTCTCCTAACTAAATTCCATTCTTAAGCTAAGATCTAAAATACTATAAAATTTATCAACGAAATTATAAATTTAAATAAGTCGTAGTGAATATTTTTTAGAAAATTTATAGCTAAAATTTATATTATTTTTTTACTTTTATAGCCTATCCGCCATTTTAAGCAGAGCATGGCACGCCAAAGGTTCACCAAAACAATAGGCGGCCAAATATCAACACAAAAGCCCAAGTCATAAGCTCTCAAATGGCTATACCTATACCAAATTTATATGCATCTGGCAAGAATGTAGGTGGCGTTCATGAGCCATCCGTCTAGGCCCAGTCACGATAACTGACCGCTTGACATTTAGCATGATCACTACTGAGAGTATCAGTTAAAAAGATGTGGCAGGCGTTTGCTTGCCACTATAAATTTTTAAATCTATAAACTCCGTTTTTCACTCGCTCGAAAATTTTCTTCTCTTCAAGTAGCTTAAAAGTATTTATTACGGTTGGTTTGCTCACATCTAGCTTTTCACAAATTTCTGAAATTTTTACTACAATAAAGCCATTTTCATCACAGCTTTTAACTAGCAAATTTATAATTTCTACCTTTTTCTCGCCAATGATTGCCTTATAAATTTCTTCATTCATGCTAGCTCCAAATTTTATATCCTATTGCCACGCACCAAAGTGCGCCACATAAGAAATTTGCGATCATCACAGCTGCACTTCCTGCATCTTTTGCCGCTTTTGCTAAGGCGTGATAGTCTGGGCTTGCAAGATCAGTTACTCGCTCTATGCCAGAGTTTAGGCACTCGCAAACTAGCACAAATGCCATGCTAAAGATCAAAAATAGATTAAAAACAAGGCCAAAATTCCAAAAAAATAGCGGTAGTGTTGCTAATAAAAATATGCAAATTTCTATCCTAAAGCTCTTTTCGTTTTTGAAAATTTCAGCCAAACCCTCTCTCGCGTAGCCAAAATTTTTAAAAAATTTATACTCTGGCTGGTTTCTCATAATTTTCCTTTTTGCGATTTTTGGCATAATTATAATTAAAAAAAGGATGAAATTTGAAACTTATTAGCTGGAATGTAAATGGCCTTAGAGCACTTGTAACAAAGGATGGTTTCGCGTGGCTTACGGAGCAAAAGCCTGATTTTTTAGCGCTTCAAGAGATTAAAGTTAAAGAAAGTGACGTGCCAAAAGAAATTTATAATCTTGGCTTTAAAGATATAAGTGTAAACTCGGGTGAGAGAGCCGGATACTCTGGGGTGATGAGCCTAGCAAATTTTGACATTTCTACACAAAAGGCAGATTTTTTCGACGACACGGAGGGGCGAGTTTTAGAGCATAGATTTGGCGATATTGTACTTTTTAATATCTATTTTCCAAACGGACAAAAGGATGACGAGCGCCTAGCCTATAAAATGGACTTTTACGAGAAATTTCTAGCTTACTGCAAAGAGCTTATAAAAAGCGGCAAAGAAGTGATATTTTGTGGCGATGTAAATACTGCTCACCGTGAGATCGACCTTAAAAATCCAAAGGCAAATGCCAAAACTTCTGGCTTTTTACCTATCGAGCGAGCGTGGATAGATGAGGTGCTAAAAAGTGGTTTTATAGATACTTTTAGAGCCATAAATGGCGACGTAGCGGACGCTTACTCGTGGTGGAGCTACCGCTTTAATGCAAGGGCTAAAAACGTCGGCTGGAGAATTGATTATTTCTTTATTTCGCAAGGATTAAAAGATAGACTAAAAGACGCATTTATCTTGCCAGAGATCACAGGCAGCGATCACTGCCCAGTTGGGATAGATATAGAAATTTAGCCACTATTCCATTCTGCGTGGCTTGCCTAGTAAGAAACCTTGTGCGTAAGGTATTCCAAAATTTTTGATTTGGTTTAAAATTTCTTCTGAGCTTGCGAACTCGGCTACTATTTTGTAGCCTTGTTTTTTTGCAAAGCTTACGATGGTTTCTACTAGAACTCTAGCATTTTCGTCAAATGGAAGCTTTTTGATTATCGAGCCATCTATCTTTATGGTGTCTATATCAAGCTCCAAAATTCGGTAGTAGTTTGAGTATCCTGAGCCAAAGTCATCAATTGAAATTTTACATCCATAACCCTTGACGCGTTTTATGAAAGAATTTACCGCAACATAGTCGCTAAGCTCTTCGCTCTCTAGCATTTCAAAGCAAATTTTATTAGGATCTTTGCACTCGATTAGTTTATTTTCTATAAGCTCTCTCATACTAGCGTCAGCTATGTCTGTATTAGATAAATTTATAGAAAACATATAATCTGGATATCTTTTAGCAAGATCAAACGCAAGACTTATCACCTTTTTGGTTATCTGCGGATATAGTTGCGTTTTCATGGCAATATCTAAAAATTCGCCCGGATAGTGTATCTTGCCATTTTGATCAATTATACGAACTAAAACTTCATAATATTTTGCTTCAGCTTCATTTTCTTCTAAGTTAAAGATGCCTTGTGCTTCTACGATGACTCTATCGTTTTCTAACGCATCTTCAATTAGCTGAACTGCCAGCTGGTTTTTGTGATATTTCATCTCAATGGCGTCATTTTCTAGATAGTAGTAAATATTGCTACCATTTTCTATTGCGAGCTGATTTGCAAGGACTGATTGCATTAGGCGGTTAGTTTGTGGGGTATCATTTGGCAATGAAACACCAAACACCATCTTTATGCCTGGTAAATTTTCAAATTTTTCATCAATAGCGACATTTATCCTATTTGAGCCAAAATATTCTCTTATATATTCAATATCTCTTACGATATTATCACCTTCATACCACATATAAAATGCGTCATCTTGAAATCTAAATAGCTTTGCTTTTATCTCAGAAGTATCTATGCAAAGCTTTAGTGTATCAGCTACTGCTTTTAGCATTGCATCGATAATCTTAGTTTGATAAAAGAATCTTAAAATTTTAAAATTCTTAATGCTTAAGCAAATTAGCACCCCATCTTTTTGTGCGTCTAAAATTTCAGTTAAAGCAAAGTAGTTGCCAAAGCCTGTTAGTTTATCGATTGAAGATTGTATTTTTATTTGTTCATTTTTTTGAGTTAGTTCGTTTAGTATTAGCGTCTCTTTAGTCCTATCAAGTTTTACCGCTATATAGCCCTCAAATTTATTTTTAAAGAAAAATGGCGAAAATTTTACCTTTTCATATAAAAAATCACCGCTTTTTGTTCTGCTTATAAGCTCATCGCTCTCCCAAGGTAGAGATTTTTGCACAGCCTCTTTTATGGATTCATAAAAGCTTTGTGGATGCATATATGATTTTAGTATTCTAGGATTTTTACCGATTACATCCTTTAGTTTGTAGCCAGTTTTTTCTTCAAAGGTTTTATTTACATATGAAATTCTATTGTCTTTGTCGCAATAGACAATAGAGCTATGATCGTTTTCAATTGTAGAACTTAGGAGTTTTATCTGTCTTAAGCGTCCTGAGGCTATTTTAATTTGAAAGAGGCCAAATGTACAAAATATTATAAATGTAAGTAAGCAGATTGTCTGAGCCATTTTTGTGTTATCCACCGCATCAGAGTGAAATTCTAGGATTTTATCTCTAAAATTTTCTAGCATATTATCAAGATGTAGCTCTTTTGCACTATTTGAGATTGTATGTAAAGTTTTTGTAGCTTGAGCTGCATAGAGTATTTTGTCTAATACGCTTTGAGCTTTTTGGTTATCTTTATACTCGTTTTTATACATTTTTATTTGCTTTGAAATTTCATCTATTACTTCAGGACTAAGCATCAAAGCGCCTTTTATCGCATAAAATATAGGCTCAAGCTTATTTGGAAGTGCGAGATTTTGTATCTCATATTGACTTATTTGGATATAAGAATCTATAGATGAGTTTACATAAGCTGATCTTTGTAAAAAAAATACTTTTTTACTAAATGCATCTTTTATGTTTTGTAGATCTTTTGTTATTTCATTTTGATGAAACAACATCATCTCATCACTAAGCATTGAAAGGTTGCTCAAATTTGTATCAAAAGAATTTATGTCAGCATTGAGTTTGTCGTAGTTTGAGACATCATAAATATTATTTAAAGAAAAAGTTATTTCATTGTCTATAAATTTTAGATTTAAAATTCCATCATCAAATTTATGAGCCGTATCAATAGCTATATTTGCTTTATATATAAAAAATGCACTAATGAAAAATATAGCTGTTAAGACGCTAAGTATGGTTTTTATTCGTTTAGTACTCATTTAGTATCCTAGGCTTTTTACCATTTAATGTCAGAAAAAATGAGTATAAAGCATCAATTTCATCTTTACTAAACTCGTATCCTAGCTGATAGTTACCAATAAAGCTTATAGCCTCTTTTAGATCATTTATCTCTCCATGAGATAAATATGGGGCAGTCTTTGTAATATTTCTTAGTGATGGCACTCTTCTTAATCTTTTGTTTGCATCTAGGGCAGAAATTCTTTCTCGGCCAATATCTTGTGTCAAATTTCCTCCCAAATTTCTACCATTATGACAAGCTACGCAGCCTATATTATTAAATATCTCAAATCCTTTCTTTGCGCTATCATCTATGGCATTGTTATCACCTGATATAAAACGATCAAATGGTGAATCAACACTTAAGACAGCCTTTTCAAACTCAGCTATTGCATCTGCAATATTATCAAAATTAATGCCGTCATTATAAATTTTTTTAAATAAAATTTTGTACTCAGAGATGTTATTTACAGAATCCACTATCTTGTCGTTATCTGAGTTTAGTTCTATTCTAGAGGTTATGGACTCTTTTACTTGATCCTTTAAATTGCTAATCTTTGCATCGCTATAAAATAGATAGTTTGCTGCAGCATTTAATATGGTTGGAGGATTTAAAGTGCCTTTTTCCATGCTATCTTGGTTGCTTCCGCTTAAATTCCAATACAAGTTGTGACAAGTTTGGCAAGAGTAGTTTTCATTTGGGCTTAGCCTTTTGTCAAAAAAGAGTTTTTTGCCAAGCAGAGCCTTTTCTTCATTATATTTTACTACCGTAAGAGGTTTGTAGGATTCATATTTACAAAATGAAATCGTGATGATAAATAGACAAAGTATAACGCCCTTCATAACGCCCCTAATTTTTAATTTTCTTTTTTATATCGGCAAATTTTTGATTTTTTATATAGTACATTATTTTATTGTTTTTTTGAAATTTATGATACAATTCGCTCGATTTAGAAAATATTTATATTTCAGGGAGGAGAAAGTCATGAAAAAGGGCTTTACGATGATTGAGTTGATCTTCGTGATCGTTATATTGGGCATATTAGCTGCGGTTGCTATACCAAAATTAGCTGCAACAAGGGATGATGCAGAGATAGCAAAAACTGCTACAAATATACAAACACTTATTGCTGATTTGGGTTCTTACTACACTTCACAAGGCAAATTTAATAATGATGTTAAAAAAATGTCAAATGTTAAAAATCCAGTCGATATAAAAAATGGTAAATGTCTAGAAGTGGGTGCTGGAAATGATACTAATGGTGAGATAAAGATGACGATTGGTGTAGATGGTCTTTGCAAACAAGTTTGGGAATTACCAGGTTTAGTAGATGTTAAAGCCTTAATCGAAAGTACTACCGACAACAAGACAGCCAATTCGCTTAAATTTGGCGGCATGGGCATAAAATATAAATAAAATTTTTAGCAAGGTTTTTTCCTTGCTTTTTATGATTTTTGACTTACTAAATTTTTAATACAGCAAAGACTAATAGAAATACAAATTTTTTACACAAATAATTTATATACATAAAAATAAGCTTTCTAAGATTTAATGCGTTGCCAAAAGATATCAAATCTTAACTTCTACTAAATAGACAATGGCTTTTTATTAAATTTAATTGATTTTATCCTCTACAAATTTTAAAGATAAAAAACGTAAAATCAAACCATGAATTTACTAAAAGACCCACTAAATAAGCTTATCATCTCGCTATCACTCCCAGCTGGCACCGCAATGATGTTTAATACTCTTTATAACGTCACTGGCACATTTTTTGCAGCAAAAATTTCTACCCTTGCCGTAGCTGGTATGGCTATGAGCTTTTTGCTTTATCTAAGTATTGTGGGCATTGGGCTTGGTTTTGGCTCAGCACTAACTGCGCTAATAGGCAATAGTCTTGGAGCAGGAAAGATAAAAATGGCTAAATTTTATGCGGCAAATGGAGTTATCTTTGTGCTAGTATTTGCTATTTTTATGGGGTTTTGTGGCTATTTTTTAGCACCAAATTTACTCACTTTTTTAGGGGCTGATCATCACTATTTAAAAGAGGCGCTTGATTACGCGGGTGTTATCTTTCTTGCTGCGCCATTTTTCTTGATTATCAAATCTCTAAACGGCGTGCTTGTAGCACTTGGAGATACAAAAAGTTACCGCGATTGGCTATTTTATGGCCTTTTTATCAATGCATTTTTTTGCTACTTTTTTGCATTCATTTTGGATCTTGGCGTAAAAGGACTTGCTCTAGCAACAGCTAGTGTTCAGCTTTTGGGCATGATCTACCTTTTTGTAAAAGTTAAAAAAGCTAAGATGATCGAGCCAAGAAATTTAAGCTATTTTGTGCCAAATTTTAGCATTTGGACAAAGATTACAAAGCAAGCTCTACCAGCTTGCTTAAACTATCTATCGATGTCACTTGGCTCACTTGTACTTTTAAAATTTATAAGCTACTATGGCGTAAATGCCGTAGCAGGATATGGTATAGCTTTGAGGATAGAGCAAATTTTGGTATTGCCGACCATTGGTATGGCCGCAGCAGTTTTAAGTATCGTTTCAAGAAACTATGGTGCTAAAAATTTTAAAAGAGCTAAGCAATGCTATAAAATTTCGCTTCTTTTTTTACTTATTTATTGTGCATTCGCTTGCGTTTTTATTAGATTTTTTGGTGAAGATATGATAAGAATTTTTGATGATACGCCGGCAGTTTTGGAGATAGCAGGGCTTTATCTTGGTATAAATTCTCTTGCTTACGTAGCTTATGGCACGATAAATGTCTCAGGCAGCACTCTTCAGGCCGTAAAACGCCCAGTGGCCATCTTTTTGCTAAATGGATTTAGGCAATTTGTGCTTCAAGGATCATTTTTTTACGCGGTAGTCTTCTATTTTGGTCTTGAGATAAAATTTATATGGCTGGCTCTATTTTTTAGCGTCTATCTCACAGCCATTTGCTTCGTCTTTTGGACGCTTTATCAGCTAAGAAGGGCTACTGGCGTAAGCTTTTAAATTTAAAACAAAAAGCAAAAAAGCAAAGTGAAGCAACTAAGATTATGCTAGCTCCGCCTGTTAGGTTAAAATAAAAGCTAATAAATAGACCACTAAAACAAAAAACGACTGAAAAGATAGTGGAGATTAGCATCATTAGCCCCAGTCTTTTGGCAAAAATTTGTGCTAAATATGGCGGTATAGTAAGAAGAGCGATGACTAGAATCAGCCCCACAACACGGATCGTAGCCACCACACAAAGTGCCATCATGCACACTAATAAATAGTGAAAAAATGTTGTATTTACGCCGCGTAGCTTTGCAAACTCTGCATCAAAGCTAATAGCTACAAATTGACGATAAAAAAGAGCAATGAGCGCTAAAAATAAGATATCTAAGATACTCATAAATGTTATATCTTGCCCGCTTACTGCTAAGATAGAGCCAAAAAGATAGCTCATGAGATCGGCATTGTATCCCGGAGTTAAATCGATAAAAATGATACCAATAGCCATACCAAATGCCCAAATAGCACCGATAACTGAGTCGATGTTGGTTTTATCTTTTAACGTGATAGTGGCGATTATAAGGGCTAAAAAGAGTGAGAATATGCTAGCTCCAAGAAGTGGTTCAAGCGAGAAGAAAAAGGCAAGTCCAATGCCGCCATACGCTCCGTGCGCGATGCCGCCAGCGATAAAAGTCATTTTATTTATAACAACGAGTGAGCCTATGAGCCCACAAATGATACTAACTAAAATGCCAGCAATAAAGGCATTTTGCATAAAATTTAACTCTAAAATTTCACTCATTTTATCTCTTTAGCTTAAAAACATTACTTTTGATTTTGCACTCACATTCGCCAAGTGCGATCTCGACGTCACAAAAATGGCTATGAGATTTTGCTAAATGCTCTATAAATTCTCTTTTTGCAGTATCTTCATGAGTTTTATGAATATGTAAATTTTTGCTCACATAGGCGATTTTTGTAGCATAATTTAGCACGATATTTAGATCATGACTTACTAAAACTACGCCAACACCGCTTGCATTTATATTTTTTAAAATTTCATAAATTTCAGCCTGACCCTTTGTGTCGATACTAGCTGTTGGCTCGTCTAAAACGAGAACCTTTGCATTTGCACAAAGCGCTCTTGCGATATATACTCGCTGTCTTTGGCCACCGCTTAGCTCACCAATTCTAGCGCTTGCAAATTCTTTCATGCCAACTTTCTCAAGGGCTGCAAGAGCCATTTGTTTCTCATCTCGCGAGTAAAAACCAAAAATTTTTTTATCAATTAGCCCCATTAAAACTACTTCTAAAACCATCATTGGAAAGCTTTGATTTGAGAGAAAATTTTGAGGCACATAACCTATAAATTTACTGACTTCGCTTGGCTCTTTCCCAAAGAGTTTTATCTCGCCACTTTGAGGCTTAAGTAGTCCTAAGATAAGCTTTAAAAGTGTGCTTTTGCCACCACCATTTGGACCGATGATAGCTAAAAATTCATCGCTACTATAATCTAAATTGATACCTTCTAAAACCACTTGCTTATCGTAGCTAAAGTTTAAATTTTTAATTTTTATAATTTCTTTCAAAACAGACTCTTTTGCGTAAATGTCGTAGTAAAAATAAAAAGTCCAAGCCAAAGCATAACGCTAAGAGCCATAAATTCGGCATAGATTTTAAACTTTTTTAACTTAATGTTTGTGCTCTCATTTATCTTAGCTCCAAAAACAGCCGCTAAAAATATCACTGCGCTCATGCCAAGCGCCATAAATAGGCCGCTTATAACGCCTGCAAAGTAGCTGCCTAGCTCATTTGCTAGCACAAAGACAAGTATCGTGCCAGGACAAGGAATAAGTGCTGCAGCGGCTGCAACTAGCCATTCTTCTTTGTTTTTTGGTTTTTTTGTAGTACAGATATTACAGCCACAGTCGCTAGTAAATTTTGTATTTTTACTCAAATTTTGGCTTAAACTTGAGCTAAAAATATAAAATTTATTTAACTCTTTTTTGCTTGAAAGATAAATTTTGATCTTTTTATAAAGCATAAAAATCGCTACAAAAAAGATAATAACGCCAGAAAATGCTGTCGTAACGCTTGCTGTATCTTTTGTCAGATCGCTACTGATCTCACGTAGTATCATAAAACTAGCAAGCACAAAAATAAATGCGCCCACAACATGTAAAAATCCGATCTTTAAAGAGAAGAAAAAGGCTTTGGCGTAGCTTCCGCCAGTTGCGGCAAAATAGGAGCTTGTAAGCACCTTGCCATGTCCCGCAGATGCAGCGTGTAAAAAGCCATAACCAAATGATATTAGCGCTAAAAATAGCAGAGTTAGCGGACTTTTTTGATCAAAATTTCTTAGAATTTGCTTTAATCTATCAAGCATGCTTAGACTTGTTTTTGAAACAAGATCAAACTTAGCCTCATCGATCTTATCGATCTGGCTTAAATTTTCATCTTCAAAATTTACCGAGTTTGGCTCTTTTAGAAGCTCTTTTAATGCAGGCTTTTCATTATGAGCTTTGGCTGCAGCCTTACTTGAAAATGTAAAAAATATTAAATTTGCATTTGGATTTGGTATCGTCCAAAACTGATCTGATACCAAAAATGCGTTGTTTTGTGTAAATTTAAAATTAAAATATCCCTCTTTGTCGTCCATTTCAACAGATACCACAAAGCCATCTTTGATAAGCAAATTTGTCTTAAAACTAACGTCAAATTTTAGTCTGCCCTCATCAAAATAGAGTTTATACTTTTTTAAATTTAGCTCAAGCTTTGTAGCATTTTCATCTTTGTAAAAGTACTCAATATTCGTTAAATAGTGTCTTGGTACAAGATAATCAAGTAAATTTAAGCGGATTTTTTTGATCTCGCTTTCATCTATCTTTTCATCCTGATTTAGGTCAAAATTTTGCCTCATAAGCTCTGAGAAATTTTGCGAAAATGTCCAAGAAAAAGCAATTGTAGTGATATTGTTTTCGTTTGAGTCAAATTTTACGCTCACGTGAGCGGTCGGGCTATAAAGCGAGCAAAGAGCACACCCGAAGGCATTTATAGCGAAGAAGCAAATGACAATCAGGCGTGCTAACATTTTTTATAGACTCTTAGCAAAAATTTCTGCTGTTTTTTTCATCTCATCTAGCCAATTTTCTGGGAGCTGATCAATGCTTATGACCTTTGAGCCAGTCTCTTTTGCTACTAAATTTGCAGCCTTTGTTGGAAACTGCGGAGCAACGAAAATGACTTTTACGCCGTGCTCTTTAGCTTCTTCTATGAGCTCTTTTAGCTCAGCTGGCTTTGGCTCTTTGCCCTCTATCTCGATGGCAATTTGCTCTAAGTTATAGCGTTTTGCAAAATATCCCCAAGATGGGTGATATACGATAAATTCGCGAGTTTTAACATCTTTTAGAGTATTTTTTATAAAGCTATCAAGCTCGTCAAGACTAGCTTTAAATTTAGCCAAATTCTCCTCATAGAGCTTTGCATTTTGCGGGAATTTCTCTATTAATGCCTTAGCTATATTATCAACTTGGGTTTTTACTAAAACCGGATCAAGCCAAATGTGCGGATCAAGACCATCATGATGATGGTGATGATGTTCGCCAGCTTCGCGGTCATGGTCATGATGCTCGTGATGTTCATGATTCTCATGTTCATCGCTCATAGCGATCTTTTCGATGCCTTCTTGTGTTTTTACAATGTGTAAATTTTTAAAAGATTTTGAAAAACGCTCTAGCCAAGTATCTTCAAACTCAATGCCAATAGCAAAGTAAAGCTCGCTCTTTTCAAGCTCCTTCATCTGTTTTGGCTTTGGCTCATAAGTGTGCGGATCAGCACCTTTGCCAACCATTGTATTTACGCTTAGTGTATCACCAGCGATCTGCTCAACAAAAAATTTTGTAGGCAATATACTAGTCGTAACAACTGGCTTTGCAAAAAGCGACAAAGCGCAAACTGCTAAAAAAACAAAAATCTTTCTCACCATCTCTCCTTTGTTTGAAAAAATATTGCGGAAGTTTAGCAAATTGCAACTTGGTTGCAACTTAAAGAACAAAAGCCTAAATATAGTGCTTTTTAAATGAAATTTAAAACTTTTAGCGTTAATATACAAAAATAAAAAGGGCAAGGATGAATGCAAGAAATTTCTTAGAAGAGCATAGTATCAAGGCAACTACTTTTCGCATAAAGCTCGTTGAAATTTTGCAAAATGCCAAAACTCCATTAAGCTATGATGAAATTTTAGAAAGCCTTAATGCAAATAAAACCACTTTTTATAGAAGCATAGAAATTTTTGAAAAAAAGGGCCTTGTCATAAAAACCGAAAATAATCATAAAAGCTACTACGAACTAGCAAATGAGGCAAAAGCGTACTTTATCTGCGATATCTGTCATAAAGTCACAAATATCGATATGCCTCATCTAAACGTCGCTAAAAATATAAAAAGTGCTGTGATAAAAGGCGTTTGTGATGAGTGTGATCACGAGTAAAGTGCGATGATCTCAGCTGGAATGGCTTTTGGACGATTTGTTTTTAGATCAACATAAACAAATTCGGTCTTGCCGGTTGCTATTAGCTCGTCATCCTTTTTAAACTCAAAGTATCTACAAGAAGTCGCCTTGCCTTCAGCTTGTGTATAAGTGTGAATTTCTACCTCATCCATCAATTTTACGCTTTTTATATATTTGGCTTCATTTTTTCTAATGAGCCAGATCTCGCCTCTTTTATACTGCGCCTCAACCGTGTCGCCAACCGCTGCAGAGTGTGCAAATGCAGCCTCTTGCATAAGAGTGAAATAATAGACATTATTCATGTGTCCGTGCATATCAATGGCTTGTGGCGGGATTATTACTTTGTATATAAAATCTTTCATTTCTAGCCTTTTTTGCTAGAATTATAACCAAAAATAAGGAGCTAAAATGCAAAATTTATGGGATAAAAAGGCGTCAAACTACCAAAGATTTGACGGCAAGATCAGTGCTATTCAGCAGCAAATTTATGGCAAAGCCTTGGCTTGGGGGATAGACTTTAACGGCAAAGAAATTCTTGATATAGGCTGTGGTACCGGTGTTTGGACGATATTTTTGTCAAAAACTGCAAAAGATATAACTGGCATTGATAGCTCAAAAAATATGATAGAAATTTTAAATGAAGATGCCAAAAGATTTGGCGTGACAAATTTAACCAGCGAGGTTTGCTCTTGGAGAGAATTTAAGCCTACAAAGTACTTTAATATCGCTATTTGCACGATGAGTCCAGCGATTGCTAGCGATGAAGATTTTGCTAAATTTCATAATATCGCAAAGCAAAAACTCTATCTTGGCTGGGATAAACCTAGAAGCTCTGATCTGCTAGAGCCATTTTTTGAAAAATTTGGTCGCACACTCTCGCAAAAAAACGTCGTAAATAGACTTGAAGCATGGCTAAATGAGCAGAGTATTGCTTATAAGAGTGAAATTTTAAACGAGACAAGAATTGCTAGACGAAGCGTGCAAGAAGCTGCTGAAAACATCTGCTGGCACCTTGAGATAAATGGAGCTAAAAACTACGATGAAAAGGTGGTTTTAGCGATGTTGAAAGAGAGATTTGACGGCGAGTTTATAGATGAAAAGATAGAGTCGCAGATGAAGCTTTTTGTCTTTTAAGTTAGTTTTGATCTGGAGAAAAATTTTTTACCAAATTCACTAAAAATAACTCCAAAGATTATTAAGATCGCGCCAAAAATTTGTATGAGTGTTAGCATTTCGTCAGCAAAAAAATAGCCGATAAAGCCAGCAGAAACTGGCTCAAGACAGAAAAATAAAGCTGCTTTACTAGCCGTTGTATATCTTTGAGCGATGGTTTGTACAAAGTAGCAAAAAATGGTACCAATAAATGCAGTGATAAAAATTGCTATAAAAAATTCCCTATCGTAATTTGGCACCACACCACCTTCAATAAACGCAAAGACAAATGAGAGTAAAGAGACGGTGAGAAATACCACAAACACAAGCAAATAAAGCTCGCATTTTCTTACAAAGTGGCCATTTAAGCTTGTGTAAAGTGCATAAAATATGGCACAAAGTAGGGCAAGTACCTCACCAGCTCCTAAAGCAAGAGTGGCTCCGCTTAAAAGCCAAAGCCCAAAAATGGCAATAAGCGCACCAAAAATAGCAAAAATGGTTATTTTATTTTTAAAAATAAGTGCTGTCATAAAAGGCACTATCACGCACTCAAGCCCAGTGATAAAGGCGACGCTCGAGCTAAATGTAAGCTTTAGGGCATAAGTCTGCGTTGTAAATGACAAAAACAACACCGCACCAAGGATAACGCCGTAGAAGACGCTCTTTTTATCAAATTTCTTAGTAAATTTAAGCGCGATAAAGCCCATAAAGATAGCCGAGAGAAAAAACCGACAAAAAAGCATGACAAAGACGCCATTTGTCTTTAGTGCGTTTGCCATGGGTAAAAACGTAGCACCCCAAACGATGGAAACTACGATAAGAGCGATGTCGGCTCTGTTTTGAGCGGTCAAATTTCTCATTTAAAGATCGAGTCTAGTACCTTTTTGCCGCTATCTAGGTTAAAGCCGCTTCTTAGCCCCTTTTCTTTCTCGCTCATCACGTTAAATAGCCCATCTAGCGTCTTTCTCGTGATATATGCGTTTAGGTCTTCGCCATCATCTGGCACATATTCGCTTGCGCCTAAATTTTTAGCTAGGTTTTTTACTGATTTTATCGTTTCGTTGTTTTTTATTGAGTTGCCGATGAAAGAATTTAGCCCATTATAGGCAGTCGCAAAGCTATTATCGCTCATCATTTTCTCAATTATCGGCGTAAATGCCGCCTTTAGCTTTTGGCTGGAGCTTTGCTGCAAATACTTCGTAACGCTGTCGTTGCCGCCGTTAAAGAGCTTTTTGACGTCTGCCTCGCTCATATTTTTTATGCTCTCGCTAAAAATTTCAGCAGCCTTTGGCACGGCCGTAGTTGCGGCGTTATTTATCGACTTGCTAAGGTCTTGCGCCCACTTCTCGCCGCCCACTTTTTTGGCCAAATTCGACGCCATCTCAAGACTTTTTGGAAGTGGAATTTTAGCTGTGGCGTTGTTTATAAAGCCCTCTTTTGAAAGCTCGCTAACAGCAGCATTTAGCGCCTCGCTAACCAAGCTTTTGTAGTCACCGCTTGATGCGTGAGTGGCTATTTTGACGCCTTTATTTATCATATCATCCATGCTTGCGGCTTGTAAATTTAAAGCAAGCGCACCACAAAGTATCATAAGAGATCTTTTCATCTTTTCTCCTTTTTTAAATTTAATGCAAAATCATACAAAAAATATCTAAACACTTAAAATAAATTTAATCTTTTTAGATTACAATTCGTGCCTTTTTAAAGGGGTTTTATGGAGCTTTTACTTCTCAGCTTTGCTCTTAGCATGGATAGTGCGGCACTAAATATGGCAAATGGTGCAAGGTATAAAAATTTGGTTCTTAGAAAAATTTTATTTATCGCATTTATGCTTGGCTTTTTTCAGTTTCTTATGCCGCTTGTTGGCTATTTCCTTGGTATTAGCTTTGCTAAATTTATAAGCTCTATTGATCATTTCATCGCATTTTTTATACTCTGTTTTCTTGGCTTTAAAATGCTAAAAGAGGCCTGTAGTAGCGAAGTTGGTGAGTTATTGGGCATAGATCTTAAGATCATTTTTATAGGCGCATTTGCTACGAGCATCGACGCGCTTGCCATTGGTGTCACGCTTAGCTTTGAGGTGGTTAATATATTTAAAAGCGCACTCATCATCGGTGTAGTCTGCTTTGTGTTAAGCTTAGCCGCCTTTTACATTGGTAAATTTATGGGTGAAATTTTAGAGAAAAAGGCTTTGTTTTTAGGCGGAGCAATACTAATTTTTCTTGGTTTTAAAATTTTAATAACACATTTAATTGAAAGCGGCGCAGTTCAATAAAAATTTAAAATAACAATTAAAAATAATATTTAAGATTAACTATATTTTAAAGCTTATATGGATAAGATTTTGATTTTTAGAAGTGGTGACCCATACGAGACTCGAACTCGTGTTACCGCCGTGAAAGGGCGATGTCCTAACCGCTAGACGAATGGGCCACATGTCGGTTATGAAGTTGGGATTATATTCCTTTTATACTTAATTTTAGATTAATAAGGAAAAATTTTTGAAAAATTTTTTATTTACTTTGTTGTCTGTTTTTATTTTTACAGGTTGCGTGGCTACCAAAACGCCGCAAAATTCACAAGCTTTTCAAGTTACTTTATTTTCGCCGATGATCAAGATAAATGACGTTGGATTTTTCCATAAATATAAAAATGAGCTAAATTTGCAAATTTATAGTTCTGGTGTAAACACCGCAAACATAAGCATAAGAGATAAAATTTGCATAAATAGTGCTTGTTTTAACAAGATTGAGTTTAACGAGAAATTTTTTCTAGCTCCGCACTATGAGAGCCTTTTTGAAGAAATCTTGCAAAGACAAAAGATTTATGATGGCAAGGGTTTGATAGATACAGAATGTGGTTTTAGTCAAGATCTAAGTTCATATTTTATAAAATACGAGGTTTGTGATAACTACGTTAAATTTGTAGATAGTAAAAACAAAATAAGAGTGATAATAAAAGAGTTAAAATGAGATATATCGGAGCTCACGTAAGTGCGGCTGGAGGCGTGTTCAATGCTCCATTAAATGCTGCAAAAATAGGAGCAAATGCATTTGCGCTTTTTACAAAAAATCAACGACAGTGGAATGCAAAAGAGCTAAGCGCCAGCGAAATAGAGCAGTTTAAAGAAAATCTAAAAATTTCTGGCATAAGCACAAAGCATGTTTTGCCACACAGTAGTTACTTAATAAATTTAGGCCATCCAGATGAGGAGGCAAGAGCAAAGTCGCTTGAAGCCTTTGTGGATGAGATAGATCGCGTCAGTAAGCTTGGGCTAGGGCTTTTAAATTTTCATCCAGGCTCACATCTAAAACAAATAAGCGAAAAAGAGTGCTTAGATAATATCGCAAACTGCATGAACATGGCACTTAAACGCACAAGTGGCGTAAAGCTAGTCATCGAAAATACAGCTGCCCAAGGATCAAATTTAGGCTTTAGTTTTAAGCAGATTGCTTATTTGATAGAGCGAGTAGACGATGAAAACAGGGTTGGTGTCTGCTTTGATACCTGTCACGCATTTGCTGCTGGATATGATCTAAGAAGTAAAGAGGCCTACGTGAAGACGATGGGGGAATTTGATGCGATCATCGGCTATAAATTTTTATCTGGCATGCATTTAAATGATGCAAAATTTGCCCTTGGCTCGAAAAAAGATAGACACGAGAGTCTTGGCAAGGGTGAGCTTGGATTTAGTGCTTTTAAAAATATAATAAATGATGATAAAATAGGCGAAATTCCTTTAATATTAGAGACGATTGACGAGAGTATTTGGGAAGACGAGATAAAAATTTTAAGAAATTTCGAAAAGGAAAAACTATGAAAAAAGTGCTATTAAGTATTATTATGGCATCTACATTGCTAAATGCTGGAGGTTATAAAGTTCCTGAACAAAGTGCTGATTCTTTAGGTCTTGCTGCTAGTAACGTGGCCTTTAGTTTTGGAGCTGATGCGGCTTATTTTAACCCTGCAAATATGATGTTTTTAGATGGACGCCATCATCTAGAAAGTACCCTTGGCTGGTTTCATATAAATAAGCTTGAGTTTAAAAGTGATAGTGGCAAAAGCTACAAGTCAGAAAAATTTGACTCACTAGCTGGTACATTTAGTTTTGTAACGCCAGAAATTTATGAAAACTGGAAATTCGGTTTAGCTCTTGCCGTTCCTGCTGCTGTTGGTGTATCATGGGAGGATCCAGCTACCGCATTTACCGCTAAAAGGTTTAAGCTGCAAGTTGTTGAACTAAATCCAACCGTAGCTTACCGCATAAACGATAAGCTCGCCGTTGCTCTTGGTGCTAGAGGTGTTTACACCAAAGGTAAGATAGCAAGTGACTTTGGACGAATAGGCTACAGAGAGATAAAAGGCGATGGTATGGGCTATGGCTATAATGTTGCACTTACTTATAGACCTATTGAGGATTTAAGCTTTGCTGTTACTTACCGCTCAAATGTAAATTTAGAACTTAAAGGCCATACGGATGCTGATTTTAACGGAGCGCTATCTCCTATAAGCTATCATGGCAAAACAAAAGTTGAGATCCCACTTCCTGCTCAGCTTGTACTTGCTGCTGGCTATAAATTTAGCGACTTTACTCTTTTACTAGCTTTTGAGAGGACGTATTGGTCTAAATTTAAAGGCTATGACTTTGAATACATGGATAAAGGTCCAGCTCACTCGCATCCAGCTTTTGCAAGATTCATGGACGATCCAGTCATAAAAAATGCAAAAGATACAAATACATATAGACTAGGCCTTGCCTATGATGTCAATGAAAAATTTAGACTAATGGCTGGCTTTGCCTATGATGAAGACATTACAAGTAGTAAGCATACTGGCTTAGAGCTTCCAAATACTACATCTAAGGTGTATTCTCTTGGGGTAAATTATAAATTTACACCAAATCTTGAAATGGCACTTGGATATGTCTATCAATATCGCGACAAAAAGCGCGCAACAGGTATTTCAACAGCTTCTGGAAAAATGTCTGGGGAATTTGATACTGGTACGATCCAAATCCTTGGTACGACTTTTAAATATACATTTTAGTTAGGGTTAATAATGCGATACTCTTATAATAATTTTTATGAAATTTTAACCAAAGTAGCAAAGGAAAATCCAAATCAAGTAGTTCTTTTTGAAGAAAAAGAGAAGCTAAAATATCGCGAATTAAAGCAAAATGTTGATAAGGTGGCAGCTTATTTGCAGCTTGCTGGAGTAAAATTTGGTGATAAAGTAGCTATGGCGGTTACAAACTCGAAAGAATTTATCATCTCATACCTTGCGATAACTGCAATAGGTGGTATTACAGTGCCTATGAATACTTTTTTAAAGGCAAACGAGTTTGAATATATCATAAATGATTGCGGTGCAAAGGTGCTTTTTGCGTCTAGCTCGCTTGCAAAAGAGTTAATCGCATTAAATGAGCTTGAAATTTTAAGAAAAATAATCTGGATCGGAGCAATACCAAAGAAACTTCAAAGTGCCTCAAAAGATGAATATATAGACACTGACGAAGAGTATGGCGAGAGCGCGTATCTCACTTCAACTCCTCAAATTTCAAAAGAGGATATGAGCAAGGGCTATGAAAATAATGGAGTCATTAAAAATGTAAATTTTACTGAAGCTTTAAATCATAAATACGCTCTTAGTATCACAAAGTATCCGGTAATAGATGATTTAATGCATATAATTTACACTTCAGGCACTACTGGCAAGCCAAAAGGTGCGATGATAAGCTATAAAAATATCTTTTCAAATTTAATTGGAGCTCATGATCGTTTTATAGTGAAAAAAAGCGATCGTTTCATAGTCTTTTTACCGATGTTTCATAGTTTTACGCTAACTGCAATGGTGTTGCTTCCGATATTTGCGAGCGCCTCTATGGTACTTGTAAAGTCGGTATTTCCGTTTTCAAATGTGTTAAAGCAAACTTTGCTAAAGCGTGTAACTGTATTTTTGGGAATTCCAGCCATCTATACAGCTATCGGTAAGGCAAAAATTCCTTGGTATTTTAGATGGTTTAACCGCATTAGATTATTTGTAAGTGGTGCAGCTCCGCTTGCAAAGCAAACGATAGATGACTTTAGAGTGAAATTTCCACGCGCAACACTTGTTGAGGGATATGGCCTTAGTGAATGCTCGCCAGTTGTAGCTGCAAATTTATATGATAAACAAAAGCTTTTAAGCGTAGGGCCTGTGCTTGATGGTTATGAGGTAAAGATCGTAAATGATGAGATGATGGAGCTTCCAGTTGGCCAGATCGGTGAGATCATTGTAAAGGGCGACTGCGTCATGCAAGGCTACTATGGTATGCCAAGCATCACTGATGAGACCATAATAAACGGCTGGTTAAAGACTGGAGATCTTGGCAAAGTCGATGAAGAGGGCTTTATCTACATCGTTGATCGTAAAAAAGACCTTATCATATCAAAGGGCATTAACATCTATCCACGTGAGATCGAAGAGGTTATTTACAAACTTGAAGCAGTTGAAGCAACAGCGGTAATTGGTGTAAAAGACGTACATGCCGATGAGGAGGTTGTGGCCTTTATTCAGGTAAAAGATGGCATGGATCTTGATGAAAAGACGGTAAGAGAGCATTTGAAGAAAAATTTAGCGAATTTCAAGATACCAAAGAGTATCTATTTTGCCGAAGAGTTGCCTAGAAATGCTACTGGCAAGGTGCTAAAACGTGTATTAAAAGAGCAAATAGAGCAGATGAAGGATAAATTTTAGTGAAATACTTGCTTGATTTTTTAAACCAGGACCTCAAAAAAAGTAAAATTTACGAGCTGATAAAGTGCGGCGATGAAGAGGGAGAAATTTTAAAATATCTAAGTAAAGCTTATGTGCAAGGAACGGCTAATATGAGCGTTTTTGAGCTACTTGGAGCAGTCTTTGGCACGCAAAATGATAAGCAGCTTTTGTATCTAAAATTTATAAAAAATTTGCTTGATAGCGGTTGGATTGTACAAAATTATAGTCTTTTTAAAATACCTGAGAGCACGCAAAGGGCTTCAGCTCAAGGGCTTCTTTCGTTGCTTCATTCTGAAATTTCTCTATCAGCCACATTTTTAAAAATTCTTGAAGATGGCAACGCTGACATAAATTTACCAGAGCTTGCGCCATATGAGGATCATTTGGAGTATTTAAAAGATCAGTTTTTAAAAGTAGAGCTTTACTCAAAGGCTGCTATTTTTGGCGATGGCTCAAGTGATGCAAAAAAGCGCATAAATGAGCAAATTTCTGAGCTTACAAAGCGAATCAACGAGCGCGTAAAACTAAGCAAGATTAGCCTAAAGATAGAGCAAATTTTTAAAGAAAACTCGCTGGATGAAAAAGAGCAGATCATATTTTTAGCCCTTTTAAAAGAGGAGTATGCGGGCGACTTTGAGAACGGTCGCGACCTAAACACGCTAGTTGGGCTAATAAGCAAAGATGAGCTTGAACGCATCAAAAATCGTACTCTTTTAGAGGACGGCTCAAGGCTCATAGAGGGCGCACTCATTGACTACGACGAGGTTTTAAACGCTTATGGCAACGTTAGCAAGAGCTTTTTTATAAACGAAGAAATTTTGCAAAGCATAATGCACCCAAAAAATGACAAAAACAGCAAGAAAATCAAGATCGAAAGCCTAGTAAAAGAGCAAGAAATTTTTGAGCTAATAGAGCCAGTAACTAGCTTAGAAGACGTCGTGCTAAACGAAAAGACAAAGCAGCTTTTAAGCACGATACTAAAGCAAGTCGATAAAAAAGTGCTCGCTAGACTTAGCAGCTGGGGCATAAAAACTAGAAAAAATATAGACGCCAAGATCATCTTTTACGGCGAGCCTGGCACTGGTAAGACAATGAGCGCGGTTGGGCTTGCAAAGAGCCTAAAGAAGCAAATTCTAAGCTTTGACTGCTCAAAAATTTTAAGCAAATATGTCGGCGAGAGCGAGCAAAATGTAAGGAAAATTTTTGATACTTACAAAGAAATTTGCAAAAAAAGTGGCAGCGAGCCAGTGCTCTTGCTAAACGAGGCCGATCAGTTTTTAAGCACGAGAGTGGAGAGCTCGAGCGGGGCTGAAAAGATGCATAATCAAATGCAAAATATCTTTTTAGAGCAGATCGAGCGCTTTGAGGGCGTGCTGATCGCTACGACAAATTTCTTACAAAGCCTTGATGTTGCGTTTTCTAGAAGGTTTGACTACAAGATCGAGTTTAAAAAGCCTGATTTTAACGGCAGACTTGCTATTTGGCGTAAAATTTTGCCTGAGAACGCGAGCTTTGAAGATGGCTTTAGTGTTGAAAGGCTGGCTGAGTTTAACCTAAGTGGCGCACAGATCGTCCTTGCACTAAAAAATACTGCTTTGAAAGTGGCGATAAAAGATGATGGGATTTTTACCTTTGAGGACTTCAAAACCACGATAGAGCGCGAGCTAAACTCAAGTTTTGGCGAAGATAAGAAGATGGGATTTGGCTCTTAATCTCTTTCAAAATTTACTATCTCATGTAGTATATGTTTCGCGCCACGAGGCGAAGTCTAAAGTGCTATGGATTACCAATCTAAATGTAAAATTTTGCTTTCATAGTTAAATTTACGCCATGATTGCTACCAAAATTTACAGCAAAACAGATATCAGCGCATAATCACTTAGTATAAATTTAACTTGCTCACTTGTCTCAAATTCACTACTGCAGAGTTTGCAAATAAGTAATTTTTGTCAAAAAATCCCAAATTTTAGAATTTGCACACTTTGTGATCGCTGTTTGGGATGCGTATTGTGCTTAGAAATAGTTTTTAATACTTTGTCGTTTTGTATAACACAAAAACCGTTCTCACTAAGTTTAAAATAAAAAGCCTCATAATTTTCAATTTCTCTTTCACGATGTTTGTAGTAGCACTTTTTGAAATCAAAAAAGAGAAAATAGAAATTTATAGGTCCTTGAGCGCAATTTTTACATCCGAAGCAAAGAAGTAATGCGTGATCACTTTAACAATTAGTATAAAAAATTGATTATATTTTTAGTAGCCAAATTTTGTAAAAAGGCTTATAAATTTTAGAAATCTACTGATTGATCTTATCAAGTAGCTCTTCGACCTCTTCGAGCGCAAAGGTCTCTTCTGAGCTTTGTTTCAAGAAATTTTCCATAAATTCTTTTTTTGAGATTGCAAGGTCAAGCTCCTTGTCGCTGCCCTTTTGATAAGCACCGATACGAAGCAAGACTTCGTTTTCTTTTAAAAGCGAGTAAAGGCGCTTAAATTTCATCGCATTTAGCTTATGCTCTTTACTGATCACATCTCCCATGACACGCGAGGCTGAGTTTTGGATATTGATAGGTGGATAAATTCCAAAATCCGTTAGCTCCCGGCTTAGCACGATGTGTCCGTCTAGGATAGAGCGGCTTTGGTCAGCTATCGGATCGCTCATATCATCGCCTTCAACTAGCACTGTGAAAAATGCCGTGATACTGCCCTTACCCTCCTCTTTGCCGGCGCGCTCCATTAGCTGTGGTAAGAGCGTGAGTGAGCTTGGTGGATAGCCTTTTGACGTAGGTGGCTCGCCAAGCGCAAGGCCGATCTCGCGCTGTGCCATCGCAAAACGTGTTACGCTATCCATGATAAAAAGCACGTCATTTCCTTGTTGTTTGAAGTACTCAGCCACGCTCATCGCACAAAATGCGCCGTATTTTCGCATGAGAGAGCTATCATCACTGGTCGCTACGATGATGACTGTGCCCTCCAGGTCGCCGCCCAGATTTTTTTCGATAAATTCAGGTACCTCACGGCCGCGCTCGCCTATTAGCGCGACTACTTTTATGGGAGCTAGCGTGTTTTTTACGATCATGCCCATGAGGGTTGATTTGCCCACGCCTGAACCTGCAAAAATTCCCAGCTTTTGCCCCTTACCACAAGTAAGTAGCCCATCTATCGTCTTTATACCAACACTAAAAGGCTCATTTATAAGCCCTCTCTTCATCGCATCTATCGGCGCTCTCATAATCGGCATGTACTCGGTCGTCTCAATCGCTCCTTTGCCGTCAATTGGCTTCATAAATGGATCGACCACGCGACCTAGTAAATTTGGCCCCACAGGTATATTCATACCTTGATCGCTCTCATAGACGAAGTCGCCTATCCTAAAGCCCTCAACAAAGCCAAATGGGCTGATATAAGCGCCATCTGTCTTTATTTGCGTAACCATGCCGAGACCATTTTTGCTCTTATCTTTTGCAACTATCCGTACGATGTCACCGATGCTTGGACGAAGTCCAGTGATCTCGATAGTTGTGGCTGTGATTTTAGTTATGATGCCAAAGGTGTTTGAGAGTTTCACACCCTCTTTAAGCTTTAAATTTATATGCTCTAAGCTCAAAAATGCGTTTCCCTAGGAGAGTTTATAAGCGAGAAAAATTCTCGTCTTGTGTCTGCGTTTTTGATAAAGCAGCCTCTAAGTGCTGAGGTCGTGGTGGTTGAGTTTATCTTTTGCACACCTCTCATCTCAACGCACATATGCCTAGCCTCAACGACGACTCCAACGCCTTTTGGAGCGATCACGTCCTCAAGCGCTTTTGCGATCTGCTCGGTCATCTGCTCTTGAATTTGCAAGCGTCTGGCGTAGATATTTACCATGCGTGGAATTTTACTAAGGCCAACGACCTTGCCATTTGGGATGTAAGCCACATGCACTCGGCCGATAATAGGCAACAAATGGTGCTCGCAAAGACTGTAAAACTCGATGTTTCGCATTAAAACCATCTCATTATTTGAGCTAGTAAATAGCGCATCACCAAGCACTTCTTTTGGATCTTCATCATATCCGCTAGTTAGAAATTTAAATGCTTTAAAGACACGCTCAGGCGTCTTTATAAGGCCTTCTCTATTTGGATCTTCGCCTATAATCGTTAGCATGTTTTTAACCGAATTTTCAAAACTCTCTTGCATAAATTTTCTCCATAATTTTATTGCCAGATTCTACGTTAAAACGCCTTTTATATCTATAAAAATTTACAAATTTACAATGAAATAAGGAAAATTCTGCTATATTTTGGGCTAAAAATTTGTATTCATAAAGGAAATAGATGGAAATCAAAACAAAAGCTCTAGATAGCGTAAATACCCTAGCTAGCACAACTATAAGTGCAGATGCTATAAAATCTAGCGTAGAAAAACTAGCAAAAAAAGCAGCAAAAACTATGAAAGTAGATGGCTTTAGACAAGGCCATGTGCCAGTTGCTATTGTGCTAAAACGCTACGAGAAAGAGCTAACGAACGATGCTGAACAAGATGTCTTAAGAGATGTTGTTGATGAGGCTATAAAACAAGCAGGCAAGAAAAACGATGACCTTATCGGCGAGCCTATCGTTTCAAAATTTGACAGAAAAGATGGCAAGATCGACGTTGAGCTAACAGTTTCATTTAAACCAAGTGTCGATGTGAGCGGCTATGAGAGTTTAATACCTGAGTTTTCAAACCCACGTGTTTTGAAAAAAGATATCGATGAGAAAAAAACCGAACTTTTAAAAATGATAGCTCCACTTGAAAAAATTGATGGCAAAAGAGGCCTAAAAGTTGGCGACTTTGCTAAATTTGACTTTGAAGGCTTTGTTGATGGCGTTGCATTTGATGGTGGCAAGGCCGAAAACTATGTGCTTGAGATCGGTTCAAATCAATTTATCCCAGGCTTTGAAGATGGTATGGTAGGCATAAAAGCTGGTGGTGAAAAAGATATCGAGGTTAAATTCCCAGAAAACTATGGCGCTGCACATTTAGCTGGTAAAGACGCTATTTTTAAAGTCAAACTTCATGAAATTCAAGAGAGAAAAATTCCTGAAAAACTAGATGAAGAGATGCTAAAAACTTTACTTCCAAATGAAGAAAAACCAACTGAAGAGCTACTTGATGAGCGCATAAAAGAGCAAATTCGCCAAGAGAAAATTTATAAACTCATAAACGAAGAGCTAAAACCAAAATTTGCTGAGGCTGCGGTTGAGAAATTTAAATTTGATGTACCAAAAAATATTGTCGAGCAAGAGATCGATATGCAGTTTAGAAACGCATGGAGCTCATTTACTCCAGACGATATGAAAAAATTTAGAGATGACAAAGATGCTCTTTCTAAAAAACGTGACGAGTTTAGAAAAGACGCTGAAAATAGCGTTCGTTTAACTTTCATTATCGATGAGCTAGCTCGCGTAAGAGGCGTGAAAGTAAGCGATCAAGAGGTTGTTCAAGCGATCTATTTTGAGGCGTATAGAAGCGGTCAAGATCCAAAAGCACACCTTGAGATGTACCGCAATCAAGGCATGCTTCCAGCTATAAAGATGTCAATGATCGAAGAGAAGCTATTTGGTGAGCTCTTTAACAAAGAAAAAGACGAGAAAAAAGCAAGTAAAAAAGAGAAGGCCGAGTAATGAGCTATTACGTTCCTGTCGTAGTTGAAAGAACTAGTAGAGGTGAGCGAAGCTATGATATATATTCCCGTCTTTTAAAAGACAGGATCGTTATGCTAAGTGGTGAGATAGAGGACGGCATGGCCGCTTCTATTGTCGCCCAGCTTCTATTTTTAGAGGCTGAAGATCCAGATAAAGATATCTATCTATATATAAACTCACCAGGTGGCGTTATAACAAGTGGCTTTAGCATCTATGATACGATGAACTACATAAAACCAGATGTTTGTACGATCTGCATCGGCCAAGCTGCTAGCATGGGTGCATTTTTGCTAAGCTGTGGCGCACCAGGTAAAAGATATGCGTTGCCAAATTCTCGCATCATGATACATCAACCACTTGGCGGCGCTAGAGGACAAGCGACTGATATCGAGATACAAGCTCGTGAAATTTTACGTATGAAAGAGATTTTAAACGGAATTTTGGCCAAAAATACAGGTCAAAAGCTAAGTAAGATCGTAAAAGATACTGAACGTGACTTTTTTATGAGTTCGGCCGAAGCCAAAGAGTACGGACTTGTTGATAAAATTTTGGAGAAAAGTTTTAAATAAGGCCCAAAGTGATAAAGATAGATAATGCACCAGACCCTAAGAAAAAAGCGGTTGAGGTAAAACATATTCTAGAAAAAGAAAAGGTAGATATCTACAAATTTTCAGAAAATGTTTTGCATGAATTAAGCGACGATAATGTTCCATCTACGCCAAATAATTATTCTATTTATTTTGAGAAAATGCTTGATGGGCAGCCTGATGAATTTAGAAAAGAGATCGGTGATATGATAGTCATAAATTCCGAGATTTCAGTACCATCAGGCAGTAATATCTCTATTGAAAAAGAGATAAAGCAAGGATTTATCCAAATAAAAAGTATGCTTCAAGCCGTGGTGCTAATCTATAAAAATTTAGGCATCATGAGAGGCCTAGTGCAAAAGCGCATGGATGCACTCAAAAATAATACAAATATCCTAGCTCTTCAAAATGTTTTAAGCGCATTTAACCATGACTTAATAAAATTAAACAGCCTTATGGATAAGCATCTTGATGTCATTAAAGTAAGCTATGACGAAGTAGCCAAGATGCTTAAGTCTATTGAAGAGCAGTCGATTTATGATACGACATATGACGTCTATAATAAAAAATTTCTAGTAGCCACAGTGCAAAGTGAAGTAGAAGCTGTTAAAAGATATGGCTATAACGCATCATTTTTACTTGTAAGAGCAAAAGATAGATTTACAAATCGTGTTAAAAATTTAAAAGAGCGAAACAATATGTATAAAGCTATATCACAGCTTCTTTTAAGAACTTCTAGAAGAAGCGATATAGTAGCTCATTATGGTGATGGCTGTTTTGCTATGGTTATGAAATATACTGATGAAAATGGTACAAAACAAGCCGGTAGCAGAATTTTAAATATGCTTTCATCTATACCTTGGAAGATAGATGGTGAAGAGTGCAAGCTTGATATCCAAGTGGTTTCAAGCATGATAACAAAAACAAGAAGTGCTGAAGAACTAATCTCTTACTCGTTAGATCAACTAATACTAACACAAGATGATGAGCAGCCTATATTTTTGGGTGAATAAGTAGGAGTTTGGGCTTGATCTTAGAGGTTTTATCTTATCCAAATAAAAAGCTTTATGAAGTCTCAAAAGATGTTAAAAATTTTGATGAGGAACTTCACAAACTACTTGATGATATGTATGATACGATGATTGCAAAAGAGGGCATAGGCCTTGCTGCTATTCAGATAGGTGTCGCAAAAAGAATTTTTATTATAAATCTAGCCAATGACGAGGGTGTGCAGGATAAAGAAAATTTAATCGAAATCATAAATCCAAAATTTGAACTACGTGAGGGTGAGTGTGTCTATCAAGAGGGCTGCCTTAGTGTACCCGGATATTATGAAGATGTAAAAAGAAATGAGGTTGTGGCTATCAAATATCAAGATCGTTTTGGCAAAGAGCAAAGCTTAAAGGCTGATGGGCTTTTAGCTATTGCTATCCAGCATGAAAATGATCATTTAGATGGACATCTTTTTATAGAAAAAATCGGCTTTAATAAACGTAAAAAATTTGACAAGGAATACAAAAAGCAAAAAAAAGAAAAAGCTTCATGAAGTCTTTAAGATGTGCTACTTACGGCGATGGGCTAAAGATAATTGATGTTGAGTCTATCTTCTCTCGCGGGCTTCCTGGTTTTAGCATCGTTGGGCTTGCAAGCACAAGCATAAAAGAGAGCACAGAACGCGTAAAAGCAGCACTTCTAGCACTTGATTTTTCCTTCCCTGCACAAAAGATAACCATAAATTTATCCCCTTCAGATCTGCCAAAAAGTGGCTCACATTTTGACCTGGCTATCGCTCTTCTTATAGCTCTTCAAAAGGCAAAAAACTTAGAGAAAATTTTTGTCTTTGGTGAGCTTGGGCTTGATGGAAGCGTAAAAAGTACGGCGAATTTATTCTCGATCCTTCTTTTTTTAAGCACACAGGTAAAAAACGTAAAAGTCTTAGTACCAAAAGAGATAGCACAAAAAGCTTCAATGATCCCAAATTTAGAGATTTGTGCGGTTAGTACTCTAGAGGAAGCGATTAGATTTTTTAATGACGCAGAATTTGCAAAAAGTATACGTTTTAACGCTACTCATGAACTATTTTCAAATGTGATAGAAATTTCTGGTAAAAGATACGTTCCAAATTTAAACTTCGAGCTTGATTTTAAGGATGTTTTGGGTCAGGATCGCGCAAAAAGAGCCTGCGTTATTGCAGCCGTTGGTATGCACAATATTTTATTTGAAGGCAGCCCAGGTAGCGGCAAAAGCATGTGTGCAAAACGCCTAGTTTACATCATGGCGCCACAAAGCTTAGAAGAGGTGCTAAAGTCTGCCGCTTACCGCTCTTTAAATCTTCAAGATAGTGAATTTACAAGCACTAGAGCTTTTCGCTCACCACATCATACCTCGACAAAAAGTTCAATATTTGGTGGTGGCTGTGAAATTCAATAAAAGTTGCGAATAGTTCAATAAAAGTTGCGAACATATGTTGTTTTTATAATTTATTAAAATATTTTATTTTAAAAAGGATTATTTCATGGTTGACTACAATACAAAAGCAAAGAAATTAGGTCATGATACCAAGAAGGAGCGACTGCAGAGATTTTTAGGTAAAGAAAATGAATTTCACCATATTCTAAAGAAATTATTAGAAAAAATGCATCAAGAAAAAAATCCATATATAGAGATTTTACAAGGATCGAATGAGAATGGTAAAGACCTTGTTATGGAGTATGATGGATCTACTGGTAATAAAAAGTATACAGCCTTTGTTGTAAAGGCTTTAGAAAAACTAGATGGTAAAGCATCTGGAAAAACAACAGAAGTAGTAACACAAGTCAAGCAGGCTTTTAATTTACCAGCGAAACTGAATGATAAAAATGAAATGGTAACCATCTCCGATGTATGTATTGTTAATCTCGGAACAATTACACAGAATGCTCAAGAAAAAATCCTATATGAAATAAAAGAGGCTCCCTATAAAAATAATACCGAATTTATGGATATTACAAGGTTAATAAATTTATTTGAACAATATTATCCAGAATTCTTTTTTAATGGGAGTATGGAATCATTTTTGTTGGATCGCATAGAAAAAATAGAAGAATTCCTGGGAGACAATAATGACGATGAGTATTTTATTCAGCCAAATATTAAAAAAATTACGAGAAGCAGACAAGAGCTAATAATAAGCGATAATGATAAAAATACCCTCAATAGGATAGGCGAACAAATTTTTGGCAAGAAAGAAACTCTTGATTCTTTTTTAAAAATATTAATGTCAAAAACTAAAAAGAAATTTTTACTAACCGGCGATGCAGGCTCTGGAAAGTCCATTTTAGTATTTAAAATGGTACTCATTTCTATAAATTATTTATTAAAAGAAAACCAGAACCACATCCTTTTGGAAGAAAAGAAGGATTTTGCATTACCTGTATGTTTTAGGGCTATTGATTTTATCAACAGTTGTTCACTGCATAATTTTTCCAATATTATAGAATCTTTTTATGGTAATATGATTGCCATAAAGCCAAATTTAATTATTATAGATGGAATAGATGAAGTAGGAAATGAAATAAGAGATAAGATAAAGGGTAATATAGAAAGTTATTTAAGCAAGAGTAACAATAATGCAAATATACTTTTTACATCTAGAATTAACTATGGAATAATAGAATCTTTTTTCGAATATGAGAATTATGAGCTTTTGCCATACGGTGTAAATCAGGCGATATCTCTCATTAAAAAAATAATTAAAGCAAACAATATATCAATCAATATTGTAGAAAAAAGCATAAACGAACTAGAGGGACAAATACCATTCTATCCTTTGGCGTTAAAGCTTTTAATGGATGTTGTAAAAGAAAAACATGAGATTCCAGCATCCATTACGGAGTTATACAACAGATATGTCAGTCTAATTTTTGGTGAATATAAAACGACAGATGTTGATATTGATAAACTTTTTGAGCCAAAAATAAAAAAAGACTTTCTAGCTAATTTCGCATATCAATATTTTTTCAAACAAGATAAGACTATCGTTAGCAAAAATGATTTTAGCGAATGCGTCAATTCCTTTTGTAATAAATATAATTTTATAACGGATAAGCGCAGTTTTATTGATACTATTACTAGAACGTCTCTTATTAAAATAGACGAAAATGGCAATATGTCCTTTTCGCATAAATCATTTCTAGATTATTTTATTGCATTATATTTTAGGGACAATAAAGAAGAGTTAGATGATATTGATCAGTTTGACATATTGTTTGATTTGTATACTTCTGATGGCCTATGGGAGGATGTTGCTTATTTTTATTTTGGGTTAAAAACAAAGCTTAATCAAAAAGATTTGGAAAAATTAAGTAGTAGGATAGAGTCCTTGGAAGACAGATTTGAAAAAAATATCAATATAATGTTTTTAGGTAAGCTTCTACAATATGGTTGGATGACCGAAAATACTATAAAAAATAAGGTTATAGAAAAGGCAATAAACAATTCTTTAAATTTAAAAGATGACCTTAACTCTATATTCCAGAAGATTCTAAAAATAACAAATCCACCAAAAATACTTAGTAGCATAGCAATGCTCCATTTAACCGGAATGTATTATTCTAGTATGTTCATTGTTGACGAAGTAAAAAATATAATTTCTGAGGTTGCAAATGCTCCAATATCTGATAGTAGTATAGATTTACAGCCAGATGAAAATAAGCTCTACTTTTGCACCATCTACATACTATCAAATATAGATTTATTAGGAAAAGAATATGTGGGCGATATTTTGCTTAAGTTTTTGCCGCAAATAAATAGGATGTCAAATATTGAAAATAATCTGTTGTTGACTGTAATAATAGATATATTCAAAAATAAAAATAAATTAGACAACAAAGAAGATCTTAACTTATGTATAAAAAAAATAGTTAATAGGCAAAAGAGAAAATACCCCGAATTGATAAAAAGCATATTTTCCACAAAAAAGAAGAAGGACTTTAAAAAACTACCATGCTACAAACATAAAAAGGCAAATTAATATGTTTGTATGCCATAGGTAAAAAGTTAAAATGTTAGCAGGAAAATTAAAAAATCGAAGAGAATAGGTATACTGTACAATTTTTTTATTGCGTGGTATATAAAGATGATCTTTTATATATAAATTTTTAAGCTTAGAATAGAATAAAAATAGATTCTAAGAAGTACTCAGAGGGCTTTGGACAATGAATGAAAGTGTGAATTTGCAAGATTTGATATTGACAAAATTACCAAAAAATAAAAAATTGATTGTCTTTTCATATGGAGATATTTATCAAAACGAAACGAATTTTAGTATCCCAATCATTTTAAAAGAGATATTCAAAGATAAACCCGAATATTTTCTATCTTTTTTCAACCTAAAAGAAATTTGTGCTTTCCCGTTGGGTACTGTTATTGAAAACCAGCAAAAAAATGGAACCAGTGCAGGAGATATTCACAATTTTCAAATAAGTATCGGCGATGGATTGCTGGTGACCAAAAATCTTAAGAATATACCTATTTTAGATAAGTTTATGAGTGAGCTGCCTGAGAAAATAGGTAAATACAATATTGGTTGGCATAAAAATCAGCAAAAATATTCAACCTTTACAGATAATTTATCTGGAAGAACGGTTATTTTTCCACACTATGAAATCGCAAGATATTTCTACTTTACATCAGCATCGATGGCTAGACAAATTATGTCGGAGACTCAGGGGCAAAATAGTTCATTGGATGGCCTTTATAAAAGAGCAACATTAGATAATGGGATTGGTAAAATATACTTAAAATTCAATGCAAATAATATTGATGCAGAAAATATATATAGATTTGTTATAGACAAAAGAGCTAATAATATGTGGCTACAAATAAGAAGAGATATGGTTGCTAGCAAAATATTATCTGAGCATAGGAAACAAAGTGCTAACTTTGTGGGCTCGCCAAATACGATGACTATTCAAGCAAATTTTCCAGTACCTGGAAAAATAAATTTTAAGGCAAGAGTTAAGGTATTAAGTGATGGATCATTGCTTGTTTTAAAAATCTTGCAAGAAAATTCGTTTTATCCATTTGAACAGCTTAAAGTTATTAGAGAGCTTCCTGGAGGAAAAAAAGATATAATAGGTGTGATAAAAAGCACAAAGCTGTCCAAGAAAGATTTAACGAATCAACTCAATGAAAGAACCCCCAATATTTTACATAGTTCAGTAAGTATAGTAGATAAAGATGAGGATGCTAATTTAGAGGCAAAGTTAGATCTGCTCAATAAAACTATTGAATTTGAAACGATTACAGAAGAAGACCAAAGTAGAGAAATAGTACGAGGAAGTGATAAATTGCAGGAGGACAAATTAGATCTAAGCTCAAACGACGCGGAAGTGCAGGGCGATCTAAATACTACAGAGGGGCACTTGAAAAAAGAAGACGAGGATAGTGAGCAAGAAACCGGAAGTTATATAACTATTGAAGACATAAAAGCCATGTTGATGTATTGCTCTGATATTTATTGCGATTTTTCATACAAAATTTTAAAATGCGAGGACTTGCCTCAAAAACCAAAAAACTATCGAGGAAGGCATGCGTGGAAGAGGGCTACAATGTTGGATGGAGTGACTCCTAGAAAGTATATAGTGGTTGAGATATACTACAAAAATTGTAGGTACATTATTCTTGAGATACAAAAAGACAAATTGTTAGAAACGCTTAGTACGCTTTTAATTAGGGATTATTATAATAGTATAGATGAGGATATCGTGCAAGAAATAGTCACAAACATTGCAAAAACGAGTAATAGTTGGTTGCAGGATTTAAAATTTAAAATGACCAAATACTATTTATACCATCCATATGATACACGTGAGAAAAAGATACAAGATTGGGGCAAGAGGTTAAAATGCGTACTGGAGAGATATCAAGAAAAATGACTCATTATAATATAATCTATAAATACGAATAAAAATTAATAGATAGAGGTTGCATGCCCGTAAACGACAAAAATAAAAAAGCTTTTAGTTATAGTTGCGTGGATAGGAGTGGCAGGAAATTTATATATAAAAATTTTAATAAATCATGCAGCTATAAAACCAATTTTTCCGGCACTATATTTGACGGCACTTCTTTTATTGGAACAAAATTTAAATTTTGCAGTTTTTATGAAGCCCAAATAAGATCTTGTTTATTAAATGGAACGCTTTTTAGAAAATGTAATTTAACGAATGCACTTTTTGAAGATTCAATTATTTCATCTTCGGTTTTCAAGGAGTGTAAAATTAAAAATTGCAAATTTTATAATTGTAAAATAGTATGCACAAGCGGCTTATCAAAAATTATTAGTAAAAGAAATTTAAAAAATACCGAAATATTAACAGCTTTTCCTAGTAGTAATAATTATAGCAAAGAGCTATTAAAGGCTTTTGATAAACTTCGCAATAACCGCTTTATAAAAAATTCTAGCGTATTATTTCAAAAAAGAGATGCAATAAATACACTATCGGTCGATATATTGGTATCAGAATTTGGTGAAAATTTTCTAGTAAATAATTTATCAAGCCTTAACCATATATCTTGTGATTTTCATACATTGAGCTATATTAAAAAAATATTGTATAAAAAACAAAAAAATGATACAATAAATGAACTCGGTTCTATTGCCACACAGGGCTCTATAAGCTAATCAAACACTCGTCTACGGACTGATGCGAGTTAAAGGTGTTTGTAATACAAAAATTAGCGGAGGTGCTACCTATGGTATCAGATGTTTTGACGGTTGTCTCTTTTTTTACATTAATGTGCTATAAAACCTTGCATTACATTGGCTCTGTGTTTAGCAATAGGATGTATTTTTTAATAATGCGTAAAAACCTAGCATTAATATATCAGGCATCTTAAAGAATTGCCATCGTATCCCGTATGCTCAAATATCACTAACTATAAATATATGATATTTTTAAGACCAATCCAAATTTATTGACCATAACAGTTAATTATAAAATTATCATTTATCTACTCTTATGAAAGCCCAGTTCATATATTCTTGTTTTCGCTCAAAGCGGTTGCCGTTAAAGTACTTATTGAGATTATAAACTTCTGGCTCCGTAAGCTCTCTCGAAAGTCCCCATTGTATTTTTTTAACAAGATCGTCGATAGTTTCAGGTATTCCATCACCGCATGAAGTTTGTATATACTCTAGCTTTGGAAGATATCCCATTTGGAATAAAATATTTATTAAATATATAAAGTCTGGTCTTTTTTCAATATTGCTTCCAAGAGCATTTAAAACGTCTTCGTTAATGAAACTACCGACTTTAAAAGTAATATAAAGGGCTTTTTTCGTCTTTGAAAGTAATTTCTCTAGGGCTTGTTTTAAGTCATCTACGTCAAGGCAACGAGATGCAAACGTAATATCGCACTCAGGTACGTCGCTAAAGTCGTCTTCGAATGCTTTTTGCGCGAATTCAATATTTTTACAATTAAAATCCCGAGAGTTTTGTTCTGCGAATTCTAGCATTTTCGACGAAAAATCATAACCGTAAATTTTATCTACCTTATTTGCTGCAGCTATGCTTAATGCTCCGGCACCGCATGCGAAATCAAGAAGCGTTCTTGCGCCATCAAAATCGACTCTTGAGATAAAGTCTTTAACATAGTCGCTCTTAAGTACGCTCTTACTAAAGCTTGCTGCCTTAACGTCCCATTTGGCTACTGATTTCCTAATAAAAGAGCTATTTGTTCTTTGCTCCTTATAAAGCTTATTGAAATCCAGCCTATCGTAATTAGAAGGTAATATCATAATTTGTCCTCATATTTTTGATAATCTATTCCGTAAATCTTATCTATATTTGATGGATTTATCAATTCATCGCACTTTCCAAAATCTAGTATCTTGCCATCTTTTAAAAACAATACTAGATTTGAAACAAATTTAGCGTGACGAGGGTAATGAGTGGTTTGTACGAAAGTATACCCCTCGTCTTTTAGCGTCTTTATCATTTCAAGTAGTTTAATTTGATTGCCGAAGTCAAGCCCGGTCGTAGGTTCGTCCATAAAAATAACTTTGGCGCCTTGCACTAAGGTCCTAGCGATATATGACAGCTGCCTTTGTCCGCCGCTTATTCTAGTATAAAGTTCATCTTTTAGCTCTAAAATACCCATTTTTTCCAATGCATACTCGGCAAGTTTTTTATCGGCAAGGCTAAAGTTAGAAAATAAAGACGTTCTGCACAATGCGCCCATTAGTACTATATCAAATACGCTATATTCATATGACGGGGCATGCGTTTGAGGAACGTAGGCTATAAGCCTTGCAAGTTCTTTTTTTTCGTAATTCCTTACGCTTTTACCGCATATATTTACCGTACCCTCAAATTTTAAAAATCCAAGCATAATACGCAGGAGAGTGCTTTTGCCGCTACCGTTTGCGCCCAAGATACTAAGCGTATCGCCTTTTTTGATACTAAAACTTATACCGTTTAGTATATTCTTATCTTTGTATCCGAATTTTAGATTTCTGATTTCTATCATTAAAAACTCTTTTTAGCTCTACGAAGCACTAGAATAAATATAGGTATTCCAAACAGTGAAGTTACTATACCTATCGGGACTTCAAAAGTAAACATAAGTCTCGAAAAGTTATCGCAAAAAAGTAAAAATATAGCACCTATCATAGCTGAACTAGACAATACGGCGCGATTATCCGCTCCGAATATAAAACGAGCCATATGTGGAACTATAAGACCTATCCAACCGATAATACCGGCTATCGTTACGCTTAGGGCACTGATAAAAGTAGCAACCAAAATAACGAAAATTTTAACCCTAGCAACATTTATGCCCAGACTTTTAGCCTCTTCTTCTCCCAAACTCAGTGCATTTAAATATTTGCCGCTAAAGGCCAACAATAGTATTCCCGCAAACATCGGTAGAATCGAAATTTGAATAAAATTCTTCGAAGCAAACCCTAGGCTACCCATTAAAAAATAAGTAATAGCCGGCAATGAGTCATTTGGATCGGCTGCGTATTTCAATGCTGATAGTAATGATGTGAAAAGAGAACCGCTAATAACACCTCCTAGAACCAATACTATAATACTGCCAGAGCGTGAATAAAAGGCCGATATGCTTAAGGCCGTCAGTACCGCTATAAAACCAAACGCAAAGGTACTAAGCTGAATGAGATATTCGTTTAATCCGAAAAACATTCCTATGGCGGCGCCGAATCCGGCACCGCTTAAAACCCCAAGTATTGATGGACTTACTAGAGGATTTACAAACATGGCTTGGTATGCTGAGCCAGAAATAGCCAAACTAGCGCCTATTATAATGCAGGCCATTATTCTAGGAAGGCGAATTTCCGTTATCAAAGTATGCATAACTTGATAATTTTTCAAGTCTTCGCCTTTTATAACGGCTTTAAAATATGTTAGATAATCTTCCGCATTAAAGCCGTATTTTCCTATTAGTACCGAAAGTAACATAAACCCTAGCAATAAGATACTTAAAAACGTAAAGGCTTTTTTACTCACCTATAAGCTCTTTTACTTGGTTATCGCTTATGTCAACCTCTAGGAATAATTTATAAAAGTCCTTAACTTCCTTATTCATATTGAATTTAAATACATCAGGGTGAGTTAAATTTATAAGCCATTTAAGCCCTATGAATCTCATAAATGAAGGCGGACGATCAAACCAAGAAAATGGTTCGCGAGGTAAGTAATAAGCTCTTTTATTTTTTACGGCTTTTAGTATTTGCCATTTAGGATCGTCATAGATTTTATCATAAAAGCTCTTCTCGAAAATTAATATAATATCAGGATCATATTCGGCTATTTGTTCAAAGCTAATTTTAATGTGCCCATAAGCCGTAGCATCCGGATTTCCACTGCATTTATGTACATTTTCGGCACCGCTTAGCTCTATAAGCCTAGTATGCCATGAGCCCTCGCATTCAGTAGCTAGTCCGTCTGGATCTTCGGCATAGTATATTTTAGGCTTAACAACTGAGTTTTTTACTATATATTCATTAAGCTCTTTTGAAATATCCATGGTTTTTTTAGAATACTCTATTAGCTTTTTTACTCTATCTTGCTTATCTAAAATTTTGCCCAAAACCTCAAGAGAGTCAATGTAATCTTCTAGTTCATAGCCTTTTAAGTACAGCATAGGTTTATTTATGCCACCCAGGGTTTCTTTGAATTTCTTTTGAGTATTTTTAGAGTCAGAATTTACTAATATCAAATCAGGATCTAGCTTTAAAAGCATTTCCATATTTGGAATTTTGCCTTGCCCGAAAAATCCTCCTACTACCGGCTGGTTAATCATACTCTCTTTTAGATACGGCTTTTCTCTTTTACCGAAACTAGAATTTATACCGCTGACTTTCTCGGGAGCAACGGTATATAGCAAAAATAGTAACGGTGGATTACTGGCGTAAACTTTATTTGGGACTCCATTTAAAGTCTGAATATCTACGCTATTTTTTGATATAAATTCATCAATCTGTTCGTTTGTCATAGCAAACGAAATATTTAGAGAAACAAATAATAAACACAAAATATGTTTTAACATGACATTATCCTTTTTTATAAATTTATCTTTAATTATAGAAACAAACTCTTGTCGGGCATCTTACCGCCCAAAAGCTTTGGATTAAACTCAAAAATAGTTTCAAAAAATGACATTATCTCATCTTGCATATCGCGAGCTTTTGTTACCGTCAAATTTGCCCTATCAAATGCATTAACCAGTGCCGGCTCTGGAACCGGTAGATATTCGGCTCCTATTTTGGCAGCACTTTGCTTATTATCTTTGATCCAAGATAGAGCGTTAGTTAAGTCGCTATGAAGCGTATCAAATAGAGGCAAATTTGCTTTATAAAAATCTACGTCGACTATAATGCCCGCCATCGGAATGTACGGCTTGGTATTAAAGCTTTCTCCCCAGACCTTAGGAATATCTACTCCGTAATGTACCGCTATCCCCATTTTCTTCCCGCGCAGTATGGTTGCTGCCGGAAGAGGTTGAGGGGCGATTAAAATATCATAATCTTTTTGTAAAAATAATCCTGCAGCTTCCGGCGGCGTCTGCGTATACGTAATGTCTATTTTGGAAATATCTATTCCTCGTTTTTTACAAAGCGCTCGCAGAACCAAATCAGGCATATCACCCTTAAAAGGAATTATTAATTTTTTGCCGATAAAATCTTCAAAAGTTTTTATATTCTCATCTTTTACCATGGCTTGTATCGTACCAAGGCTAAGCAAATTTAGCATAGCTAAATTTAAGCCGTGATTTCGCATGTTTGCTCCCACGTTTGATGGCGCCATAGTGATTTTTATTTCCCCATTAGCTACGCCTGCTCGGAGTTGATCCGTACTATTCCAAATGCGTAACCTCACGTCATGAGTCTTTGCTAGCTCGCCTTGTAGGCTTGCTACGGCCATTATCACGCTAGGGATTGCCGGCGCGCCCCACATCGTGAAATTTTCCTTCGCAAAAAGGCTCGGCGCAAGAGCTGTAGCACCAATCGCCGCGCCAAATCCTAAAAAACCTCGTCTATTCATATTGTATCTCCTTGCTATACAGATAGTTGTCTTTAAAAACTAGAGTGGAAGCTGACAAACACCGCCCTCCCCGGCGCGTGCACCACAGGATCAGGATCTAGCGCTCCTACGTGCTCACCGCTGATAAACTCGGCGTAATCTTTATCAAAGATATTCGTCACGCCAAGCCTCACGCCCCAGCTGTTTTTAAACTCAAATCCGCCGTAAACGTCCATCGTCGTAAAGCTCTTAGCCGCTTCACGCTTGTCGATGCCAAAGCCGGTGGCTTTATCGAAATCTCCTCTATTTTGCTTTGCTACGTAGCGCACCGCCGTGCCGATATTGTAGCTGCCAAAGCTCGCGTAGTCCTTGTAATCAAAGGCCAAATTTGCCTCAAACGGGCGGATCTGATAGAGCGGTCTGCCGTCGGTTTTGTTTTGTCCGTAGTTGTAAAATAATGAAGTTTTTAGCCCGAAATTTCGCGCGAAATTATACTCCCCGCGCAAATTTACGCTGTAAATCCTAGCATCAACGTTGCGCGTGATGACGGCGTTTTTATTCATCGGCGCGGCAGCGGCCGAGTGGCGACGATCGTAGATAACTAGATCCTGCGCGTCGTCTGCGATAAAGTACCCGCCCAGACTAAAGCTATCCTCGCCCTGACGCGAGCTCATGTATTCTTTATAAAATTCGCTCTTATAGGTAAAGCCCAAATTTACGCGGTTGTGGCGCTCTGGCTTAATAAACGGATTGCTGATCCAGCCTCTAGTAGTCGGCCCATAGAGACTGCTAAAGCGTTCCATATTGCTCGGCATACGATAAAGACTTTCTATAGCCACATAGTAATTATCTTGCTTATTGGGCGTGAAGTCGTATTTTAGGCTAGCGCTTAAGCCATTCTGTTTTATGTTGCCGTCAAAGTCTTTGCCGTAAATTTGTTTAATAAGCTTAGCGACGGTATTTATCGCGCTTGCTCCGTTATAAACCGTATTTAAATCATTTAAATTCGACTTCATCCAGTCGTAGTTTAGAGCTAGGCTGAGCTTGTGCGCGTCAGTAAATTTATAGCTTAGCGTATCAAAAACTCTCGTTTTTTTATTCGTTACGTCTGCAAACCTAAAGCCGTTTAAAACCCAATCATTGCCTATTTTACGATATCTTTTGCCCTCATGATTATCGTGCTGATATCCTGTACCGACCACATTGTGCCAGTTTGAAAAATCAACATCGTATTTTAGCTCCGTATCTATAATCTTTCTATCTACTTCTACCTTTACCATATTAGAAGGGTCTGCGCGGCGCAAATGATAATTGTCGTTTCTTCTGCTCACGTCGCGTAATGCTATTTCAAAATTTAACGTATTAGATAAATCCTCTTTACCTAGCCTGGCGTTAAACTTACCGATATATCGTTGCGTCTTTATCGAGTCGGCAGTATGGTGAGGCTGCTTGTCATCGTCAATATTATCGTGCACTAGCGTAAATCTAAACTCACTTAGCTCACTAGGCACGAAACCCACGACCGCGCTTTGCCCCTGCCTGGCATAGCCGTAGTTCCATTCCCTGCCGCCACCGTCTTTGTAGCGATTGGCTTTAGAAAAGTTTGCGTTTAAAATCGTATAGAAATTTGCACCGCGGTATTTAAAAAGTCCCGAACTATAAAACGTCCTGCCGTAAAATCCGCCCGCGACGTGAAATTTGTCCATCGAATTATCGAGCAAATCCGTCACAAAAAAATAATCATCCCTTGGCACGCGGTTGAATTGATTTTCGGGAAACGCGCTTTGAGCGATGTTTGGCGTATAAGGTGGCGGAGGCGTAAAATCCTTTATCGGCTTTATAACGTCGGGATTTGCACCGTTTGCAAACAGTACCATCGTAGCCGCAGCCAGACTGATAGCTAATCTCATTAGAAATCCTTTTAGATATAATTATGATTTTTTATATCAAAATATCAAAAAGAATTGTAGTGCAATAATTTTTAAATAAACTTGATGTGGAATAATAATTAAATATCTATGTAAAGAAGTTAATATTAAGCAGGGGGCGGATTACTGTGGCCTTTTAAATAGGTTTAATGGTAATTATATCTTTATATTCAAATACCTATTTTTATCTAAAATCTTTATATATATGGCACTGCAATATGTGATTATTTTGAATAAAATCTTTAAAATTTGAATCTGATTGAATCAAAAAACAAGAGCCGGAATACAGTAGATACTGTTCTTCTATGGTTATAAAGTCCTCATAGCATTTATTTTTAGTTGTAGTATTAAATTTTATGACATCTCCTAATATTTCGTTCTCAAATACGCCATCTGTTTTTCTCCATAAATAAATCATTTTATTAATCTGTTTTAAAAAATGAAAAAAATCGATTGACGCTACTTTTTTTCCGAATTTTATACCGTAGCCCTCACTTAGTATTTGTAGCAAACATTCTACTGCTTTAAGCCCGTAAGAAAGTTTATTTATAGTATGAGCAGGTGCCGTTTTAAGATCGGTGCCACATTTATAGCAAAAAGTAAAGTCTCTTTCGTTGTAATGCTTATAAATTACTAGTGGAGAGCCACATGTAGGACATCTGCTGTGCAGAAAACAGTCGTGCTTGATGCATGCTGTATAAAAAGAAAGTCTCCATGTCTTTCTAAAGTAGGGTACTGTATCCTCCTTTAGGCATTTGGGACAAAATCTTAATCCGCCATTTCTTTTTATATGGCAATAGTTCCCAAGGGGCTGTACAAAGCGAGTTCTGGTTCTACCATTAATATGTTCTTGTAGTTTTCCTTCATAGCTTTTTAATGTCATATCTAGAATTTGCTCCTTTGATAAATGACTTTTTTCCGAGAGTCGCTTCATAAGATCTTGAGGACACCATATATCCAAATCCCTTTGCCAGATAATATTTCTTGCATATTCTCTAAAATGCATGTTAGTAAAAGATGTAGCTGCTGCATCGTTTGCTAGAGCTACTCTTACTAGCCATGACGATAGTAATTCGTCGTCTTGAGGCTTTGGATGAATCACAAAGTCCCTATCGTTTAAATTTATAAATCTAGTAACATGGCTTATCATATTTCTATAAAATCAGTAATATTTTTTCTCATAGAAGGGCGCACAAAATTAGATTTTTTAAGTGTTTCCATGGTAATGCTTTCAATTTTTTGTTCTATGGCATATTGAGCAGCTAAGTTTATTAAATCTATAATTTCTCCTATATACCCTTCAGAGTAGTCTAAAATATAATTTGATATCTCTTTTGAGGTGGCCATATTTGATTGTTTTCTTAGAGGGAGAGTTTTTTCTATGCTTGCCAGTAAGGATAAAAAAGATCTATCGTATTTCCATTTTGGTACAACCAGTGGCGGAAATCGATTACTTATTTGTGAATCTGTATTTATAGCATGTAGTGCATCGGCAGTGCCTACCAATATGATGGGTATCATTAACTCGTTGCTAAGATTTTTTAATGCCACCATAAAGGCTTTTTGTTTTTGTACGGGTGCCACTATAATATTGTGTATTTCATCGATTATAAGCATATTAGTGCGACATAGTAAAAATATTCCCTCAACCTTTTCTTTCTTTTTTGTAGCTCTGTCTGTGTTTTTATATGGGACCCCTAGCTTGTGTAAAATACTTCCATATAGGTCTGATGGATTGGAGCTTTCGGGCGCACTCACCGCTACTACTGGCGTTATTTTGACATTTTCATCATCATATGGCATATGGCTTCTAATAAATTTATTTACGATAGACGTTTTTCCGTTGTTGGTTCCGCCAACAATAAGCCTGCCTTTCATTCTATTTTTTTTGGGATGCTTAAGATGAAATTCTAATTCTTTTAGAATTTCTTTGGCAATTGGGTATAAAAACCACTTCTCGTTTAACATAAAAGCAATTCTTTCTTCATCTGTAAGCAATAATGCATCTTGTGCTTGTTGAATTAAATGTTGGTTTTCCATAGGTTGTTGCCTTTATAAAATCTCTATATCATCGAAAGGCTCAACATCTTTATATAAATCAGATAAAGATATGTCATTTTCAGCATCAGATGAGGCATTTGACTTAGATTTGGTCTTTGGTATATTATCAAATTTCCTTTTCGTATCTCTATGTTTTTGTGCGGAGTGCTTCCTTCTTATACTTTTTACTTTTTGCGCAGAATCTTTTTCGATTTGTTTCATTTTTTCATATGCCGAAAAGATAGTCACTTCATCGTATCCAGTTACATTGTTGTCGTCAAGATATTTTTTGATAGCCCTTAAATCCCAGACTGATATTGGAGGATAGGATATATTCCTAAAAGGAATTGGATAATACTCCTTTATTTCAGGATCATAAAACCAAATTGTACTTATATCTCTTAGGTCTCTTTTGAAAATAAATTTTCTAGCTTTCTTGTCTTTATCTTTGGCTCTAATCCATCTTCTTAAGGCATCTGCATAGTATTGAATGCTATCTATTTTAATTCCAGATTGCTGGATTGTGCGTTCAATAGTAGGTAGTAGCGAAATTTTAAATTTATCTTCATCAGCAATTCTTTCAGGCAGGCCTCTACCCAAGGATGTTTTGCCATCGCCGAATATTCCTATCTCGTATTTATGCTCTGGAGTACAATTTATGCCGCTATGTATCTGTTTGTGGTAAACATTTATGATGTATTCGGTAAGCCATTTTTCAAGAGACTTGAGCGTCATAGTGGCATATTTTTCGGATTTATATTCTCCTCTTTGCTGAATATTTGAAAAAGTGGTGCCAGGCAGAGTGTGTACTTCTCTCATAGCGGTACCTATAATCCTTTCTATGTGACCACCAAACTGCGGTCTTGCAACAGGTCTCCAATTTAACTCTATGCCGTAGTGCTCACAAACCCTTTGCAAATCCTTTCCTCTAAATTCTGCCGCATTATCGAGTCCTATTGTTTTAGGAATCCCCCAAATATTCCATTCGCCATCGACTTCTAGGCTTCTTAAATATTTCTCTTTTGATAGCATTGCTTGTGTAAGGCATTGTGAGACTGAAAAATAACTAGGTTCATCTAGGCTTATAAAAAACCCCATGACCATTCTACTATAAATATCCATCGCTATGGTCAAATATGGTCTTCCTATAGGCTGTCCGTACACTTCATCTACAACAATAATATCCATTGGGGTATGGTCGATTTGTATAAAATCAAGCGGATATTTTCCTGCTGGAAACATACCATCTGTATTTCTATATTTTCTGTCGGCCATTCTAGCGCTTTCTCTTCGTTTAAGAACTTCCTTGTCCGACAGCGACTGGATTCTGGAGCGTACCGTGTTTTCGCTAGGCGGCTTAATTTTTGCATTTTTACATCTTTGGACTATCGCCATATATGTCTTTTTTGATGAATATTTCTGTTTCGAGAGATATAGCTCCTCAATTGTTTTTTTAATTATCAATTCCACCTCTTCAACTGTTCTAAGACGTCCTCTGCCTCCCTTGGCTTGATTTTTTGGGGCTATAGAAGCTAGAAGATTGCCTGAGTTTTTGTATGCTTCAAGCCACCTATAAATTGTACTTGGGTGCAAGTTATATTCAGCAGCCCTTTGCTTGATGGCCTTAATTCTATTGGTGACTACACCCAAGATAGGCTTTATAATTTCTAGTCTTTTGTTGGCTTCGTCCCAGTCATTTGAACTTAGTTCTAAGGGGTTGATGTCTTGTTGATTATCTTCTTGATTGGAAATTTGAGACTCTTTTGTCATTTCTTGAATAGGGAGAATAGCTTTTTCTCCAGTTGAAATATTCTGTGCCATGATTTCTTGAAAGTTAATTTGTCTAACAACTATATATTCTACATTGTTATAAAAAATATGCATGCCTATAGCATATTGCACCTTATTCATCGCAGATCCTTATTGGAGTATTAAAATTTATAGGCTTATACATATCTATTTTGAGCTTTGAAGAAAAAACTAAATACCAAATATAGGGAATGAATTCTGCTTGTCTTAGCCTATTGTCGCTAATTTGGTTTAAAATATATGCAAGTGTTTTTCCTGAATATTTTTTACACAAGTTAAATGCGTCTTTGACCGCATTGGTGCTCTGAAGATTAGCATATGTGTAGATTAGTTTTGCATTCTCAAGATATATTGGATCTATATCTAGTTCTGTAAATATTTTAAAATTCATATCATTTTCATACAGATATTGTTCAATTTGAAAGAATTTTGCATCGAGAAAAACTTTCTTTTCTTTAAGCTCTTCGCTAAATTTGATTTCAAATACGCATGGAAGCTTATTAAAATTTGGATAGTATTGTACTAGACAATCAGGGGTATATCTGTAAATTGAATTTCTATAGGCATATTGTGTTGTAAGCGGTTGTTCCTCATAGGATTGCACTTCATGATTAAATTCTAAAAGTAAGTAAAAGTCTCTTTCGAGCAAAGATTCATAGGAGATAGGCGACTTGTTTTTCAGACTCTGAAATATTCCGGTGGATGAGCGATAGTTTTTTGGAATTTTTCGTACTGACATAGCTACCTTTTTATTAATTTACTTTAGATCTAGTGAAATTAATTGTTTTCTATATCTCAATTATATTTTTTAAAATACTATACATGTATTATACCGCCTTTAAAACTTTTTAGCAACTTTTATTGAATTTTTATAATATTTTAGCAACTTTTATTGAACTATTCGCAACTTTTATTGAATTTCTAGTAGCTTGTTTTTAATTTTAAAAAATAGTAAAATAGTATCAATTTAACTGAAAATAGGGCAATGATTTTACATAATGCATTTCTCAATCGCTTTTATTCATTCGCAACTTTTATTGAATCTTACAGCAGGTGATAGAAAGCCTAAGAGAGCCACTAGAGGACAATCAAATCCATATCGCAAGAGTGAATTCAAAAGTGACTTATGAGACTAAATTTATCTTCGTAGCCGCTCAAAATCCTTGCCCTTGTGGAAATTTATTCTCTCGCAATCTAAATTGCAAATGCAGCGAAAATGAGATAAAAAACTACAAATCAAGAATTTCAGCCCCAGTGCTTGACCGCATCGATCTAAAAGTCGCGATGGATGAGAGCTCGCCAGGTGACAAGGCAAGTTTGAGCTCACAGCAGATGAGTGAGATGGTCTTAAAAGCCTTTATATTTCAAAAAAAACGCGATCAAGATGAGCTAAATGGCAAGCTAAATGACGCACAAGTAGAAAAATTTTGTCTACTGGATAATGAAGCAAGAGAAATTTTACAAAAGGCGGCCTCGAGGTACAATCTTTCTCAAAGAGGCATAAAAAGAACACTTAGAGTGGCTAGAAGTATCGCTGATCTTGATGAGAGCGAGCAAATTTTAAAGCCCCACATCTTAGAGGCGCTTAGTTTTAGGGCATAAAGATGAAAAATTTATATCTGGATACAAGAATTTTAGACGAGCGAGTGAGCAAGAAATTTGGCCTTAGTGAAGAGCTTTTAATGGAAAACGCTGCCGCTGGCATAGCAAATTTCATCCGTAAGAAATTTAAAAAAGGCGAGAGGGTGCTTGGCATTTGCGGTGGTGGGAATAACGGTGCTGACGTGCTTTGTGCTTTAAGGATGTTAGAGGGCGAGTTTGAATGCGAATTTATCTTAGCTAGTCAGAATTTAAAGCCACTAGCCATTAAGCAGCTTGAGCGAGCTAAATCTGCTGGTGTGCGAGAGAGTAAAGACGCAGAAAATAGCTTAAATAGCGCAAAATGCGTCATAGACGGGCTTTTTGGTTCTGGTTTAAATAGAAATTTAGACGAAAATCACATAGAGCTTATCTCAAAGATAAACAAAAACTCTGCCTACACTATCGCTTGTGATATGCCAAGTGGGCTAAGTAGTGACGGCAAGATGCTAGGTGCTTGCGTAAAAGCGGACATCACGATCACAATGGGAGCTAGAAAGCTTGGGCTCTATAGCGATGCTGCAAAAGACTTTGTTGGCAAGATAAAGGTCGCTGATCTTGGTATAAGCGCTCAAAACTATGAGTGCAAGAGCGACTATCACTTGCTTAAAAAGTGCGACCTCGTGCTTCCAAATAGAAAAAATCAATGCGTAAATAAGGGCGACTTTGGCCACGCATTTATCATATCTGGCGAGCACATAGGAGCTAGCATGCTTTGCGCAAAGGCGGCATTTGCTTTTGGGGCTGGGCTAGTTAGTGTGATAAGTAATGAGAACCTAAATTTGCCAACACATATTATGCAAGCAAGCAAGATAAGTGAGAAAATGAACGCTGGAGCAGTTGGCATGGGACTTGGTGAAAAGGGCATAGAAGAGCTTGATGTGCAAATTTTAAAGGGCAAAAAGCTTGTTCTTGACGCTGATATCTTTTACAGTCCAAAAGTGCTTGATTTATTAAATGAAAACTGTATTTTAACGCCCCATCCAAAGGAATTTTGCTCACTTTTAAAGCTTTGTAATATAGCAGATATTGACGTAAAAACATTGCAAGAAAATAGATTTGCTTATGCTAAGGCTTGGAGTGAGAAATTTAAGGCCGTGCTAGTACTTAAAGGAGCAAACACTATAATCGCCAAAGACGGGCAAATTTTTGTTATGCCTTATGGTAAAAATATACTTGCAAAAGGTGGCAGTGGTGACGTGCTAAGCGGACTTGTGCTTGCCCTTTTAGCTCAAGGCTACGAGCCACTGGATACTGCCATCTCGGCTACACTAGCTCATGCACTAAGCCTTAAAAATTTCAAAAAAAATAGCTACGCGCTCGAGCCAACAGACATTATAAAAGGAGTAAAATGCTTACGAAAAAGATAGCCGTACTTTTTAGCGGTAGTGGCTCAAATTTAGAAGCGATACTTAAAAAAGTTCATAATCAAATTTTTAATGGCATAAAGATCGAAGTTTGCCTTTGTATCTGCAACAAGCCGGGCGCATACGGTATAGAGCGTGCTAAGAAATTTGGGCTTGATACGACGATAATAGAGAGTGCCAAATTTGCAAATAGAGAAGAATTTGACGCTGCAGTTGTGGAGCAAATTTTAAAAAGTGGCGCTGAACTAACAGTGCTTGCTGGGTTTATGAGGATATTAACTCCTGTTTTTACATCACAGATAAAAGCCATAAATTTACATCCTTCTATATTGCCACTTTTTAAGGGTGCTCATGCAATAAAAGAGAGCTTTGAGAGCGATATGATGATAGGTGGTGTGAGCGTTCACTACGTGAGCGAGGAGCTTGACGGAGGTAAACTCATCGCACAAAGAGCGTTTGAAAGAGAAGATGGTATGAGCTTGGAGGATTGGGAGAGCAAAATCCATGCGATAGAGCATGAAATTTTGCCTGAGAGCATAATAAAAATTTTAATAAAGGAAACAAATGTTTGAATGGTTTAGTTCGCCAGAAGCGTGGATATCACTACTTACGTTAACTGGCTTAGAGATAGTTTTAGGCATAGATAACATTATATTTATCGCTATTTTGGTAGGTAAACTACCTCCGCAGCAGCGCGGCAGTGGTAGGATTGTTGGCTTAGGGCTAGCTATGGTGACTAGAATTTTACTTTTACTTTCATTGTTTTGGATCATGAAGCTTACGAAGCCACTCTTTACTATCGCAGAATTTAGCATAAGCGGCCGAGATTTGGTGCTTATACTGGGCGGTCTATTTTTACTTGTAAAATCAACCCTTGAAATACATTCTAGTGTTTCTGGCGAAAGCGAAGAACATAAAAATAGTAAAAAATTACATGCAAATTTCTTGGTTATTGTAAGTGAGATAGCTGTTTTGGATATCGTTTTTTCTCTTGATAGTGTTATCACAGCTGTTGGAATGGCTGAGCATATAGAGATAATGATCATAGCTGTTATTTTAGCAGTTGGCGTGATGATGCTAGCGTCAAAAGGTATTTCTAATTTTGTGGACAATAATCCAACAATAAAAATTTTAGCACTTGCATTTTTGGTGCTTGTGGGTATAACTCTTGTTGCAGAAGGATTAGGTTTTCATATTCCAAAGGGATATATCTATTTTGCGATGGCGTTTTCATTGGCAGTAGAAAGCATAAATATCTATGCTAAAAAGAAAGTGTTAGCTAAATAATATTTTTACGATGATGAAAAAGCTAATGATATGATGGATAAAATGTTAATCAAAAAATTCTAGCCCGAAAAGATAAATCTGTTTAAATTTAAAGGTAAAATTTTGATAAGCATGAAAGGTGTAATAGAAAATAGATCAATGTTTGTTTCGTTGCATATTAGTTAAAATATTCTTATCAAGCTACTAAAAATCCGTGAAATAAAGGTTAAATTTGTAGTAGATAGCAAAATAGAGAAGCATAGAAAGCTAGCTCGTTTAAAAGATTATGTATTTAGTAAAGCGCTAATTAATATTTTTGATCAAATTATTTTTTATATATAATTTCTATTAATTTAAGTGTTTTTTAATTGACTTTATAAAAAAAACAAGTTAGAATACGACTTTTTAATGAGGTAGTGGCATAAACTTACAAACACGACTCAGGCGGGGTGTAGCGCAGTCTGGTTAGCGCATCTGGTTTGGGACCAGAGGGCCGAAGGTTCGAATCCTTTCACCCCGACCATGTTAAATGGTGAGTGTAGCTCAGTCGGTTAGAGCATCAGATTGTGGTCCTGAGGGTCGTGGGTTCGATTCCCATCACTCACCCCATTTTGGGCGCTCGTAGCTCAATTGGATAGAGCGACAGACTTCGGATCTGTAGGTTATGGGTTCGACTCCTATCGGGCGCGCCACTTAATACTTTATGCGCTCATAGCTCAGCTGGATAGAGCAACGGCCTTCTAAGCCGTAGGCCTCAGGTTCGAATCCTGATGGGCGTACCACTTTATTATTGTTGTGCGGATGTGGTGAAATTGGCAGACACGCCAGACTTAGGATCTGGTGCCCCACGGCGTGAAGGTTCAAGTCCTTTCATCCGCACCATTCTTTTTATAGTTTGAGATAATCTTATGTTATTAAAAATTAAAGTTAGCCTTTGTTATAGAAAGTATTAGGTACTTTTTCTTGTTTCTTGACATGTAATAATGTTTTTTGTATAATCTCAATTCTTTTTTAAGCAAATGTCTTGCTAGCTCAGTCGGTAGAGCATCTCACTTTTAATGAGGGGGCCGTTGGTTCGAATCCAACGCAGGACACCATTTTTGGGTTTATGACCCTTTCGTCTAGTGGCTCAGGACTCTACTTTCTCTGTGTAGAAACAGAGGTTCAAATCCTCTAAGGGTCGCCAGATATTTTTTAAATTTTAGGTCGCTTAGCTCAGTTGGTAGAGCGCCACCCTTACAAGGTGGATGTCATAAGTTCGAGTCTTATAGCGACCACCATTTTAGGTGCAGCGGTAGTTCAGTTGGTTAGAATGCCGCCCTGTCACGGCGGAGGTCGCGGGTTCGAGCCCCGTCCGCTGCGCCATCCATTAAACCTTAGGTTAAGGTCATGTCTAATAAAGCACCCATTATTGAGTATCAAATTAAATTTTAAGATTATAAGTTCTAAGATAACACTTTAAGATTTATTATTACTATTTAATCTTGCCTCGTTAGCTCAGTTGGTAGAGCATATCACTCTTAATGATGGGGTCGTAGGTTCGAGGCCTACACGGGGCACCATCCATTTTGGCCCATTCGTCTAGCGGTTAGGACACCAGCCTCTCACGTTGGTAACACGAGTTCGAGTCTCGTATGGGTCACCATTTTTCTAATCCTTGTTGCTTTTCAATTTATTACACAGAAATTTTTCTAGAAAATTTCTTCAAAATTTGTACTGATTTGCTTAGAAAATTGCTACTAAAAAAGTAAAATTATTTTTTATAATGTTGCTCAATGGATGTGTAATAAAGTAATAAAATTTAGAAGATAATTTGCAATAAGCTAAAAATCTTTATAAATATAATAAAAGTACATCATAGAAACGTGATTACAGAGCGTTACAAGTTGTTTTTGCTTTGATCTATTGGGTAAAAAACTTATTAAGCATTTTTAATTTTTAAGCTTATAAAACGTAAAACAGCCTACATTTGTTAATAAAGATTTTAAGATCATACCAGGGCTCGTGCGTTAAAATCATTAAGGCTTACGATAAAATATAGCTATTTTTATAATATAAAGAGCATTTGATGGCAATATAAAAAATTAAATACGTAATTGAAGAAAGCTTAACTTAAATAGCAAAAATAAAGGTTAAAATTTAAGCTCAAATATAAAACTAGCAAACAAGCTATTTCTTTGCATTTAGTTTTTACCTATCATATCAAGCTTAGCTTTGCAAGCATCTTTATACGGGCTTACAAAATTTGAGTCAGAGCACTCGTTTAAATAAGGCCTAGCCAACTTAAACTGCTTTTGTCTTATATAAATTTCACTTATCAAATTTAAAGCGTGTAAGCGATCTTCTGGTTCAAGCTTCATGTTTAGTATAAATTTCGCCTCATCAAGTGCCTCACCTAGGTTATCTGTCTTTAATAATGCTTCTGAGTAGTTAAAATTTATCTTTGGCGAAAATGTATTTATTTTGGCTTTTGTTTGTAGCTCAAGAGCTTTTTTAGCATACGTTGTAGCGATAGCGTAGTCATTACTTTTTATCGCGTAGTCGCTTATAGCTGTATATGCTTCGATAATCTTAAAGTCTTGGCCTCTTAGCTGCTCGATAGCGCTAATGGTTGAGATCGCCTCCGTAAAGCGTTTTAATGCAAGCAATGAGTAAAACCTATCAAAAAGAGATGGTGTTGGATCTGAGTATTCGACTGATGAGCCAAGTGAAAGCGCATCATTTGCAGTAATGATCGCATGCTCATAGTCTTTGTTTTTATATAAAATTTTGCTCAAATTTACCAGCCACTCAACTCTGTCTTCTAAATTTTCATCTTTTGCATGAGCTTTTGTTAACTCAAGTGCATCGTTGTAGCGGGCCGTTCTGTAATAGCAGTTAAAGAGCTTAAATTGTGGTAATGAAATTTTATTTATATCGTAGTTTTCAAGTAAATTTATAACAGCCGTGCAATCATCTTTTATAAAATACTCTTTTGTAAGCTCTAGCGCAGCTTCATTTATTAGATCCATTGCCTTGCTTAAATTTCCATCTTTTGCCATGGTTTTGTAAGATAGTGCATCGGAGAATTTGCGCTCTTTAATATCCAGCTCAAGCTCGCTTATTAAAGCCTTTTGGCTAATATTTGTTCCAGCATATTTTTCAATTAGCTCTTTATATCTTGCATGAAGTGCAGTAGTATTTTTATCCTCTTCTTCAAAAAATAACCCATCTTTTGCTTTAGTGACTTCATCGATATAATCACCATATTTAAACTCTGTCTCATATCTATTTAAGTATTCGTATGCTTTTTTCTCATCTTTTGTTTTGGCTAGATTTAGTGCTAAATTTTTTAAAGCAACTTCATAAAAATCTTTCGTCCTATCGCTATTGTTTATCAAGATTTCATAAATTTTAGCAGCCACATCAGGCATATCTTTACTGGCAAATGTGGTTGCAAGATTCATCGACTTTGTTGGGTTGTTCATAAAAAATTTTTCATTCGCATTTGCGATTTTTAGTATAAATTTCTTTGCTTCATCAAATTTTTCTTTATCAATATTTGCATCAGCTAGGCTTAGTGCTGCTCTACTTGCAATGTCGATGTCGTTTGTGGAGTAAAGCACTTTTTCATAGTCTTTTAGAGCCTCCTTTTGTCTGCCTATCTTGTAGAGATAATCAGCGTAATCAAGCGCTGTAAGTTTTGTAAATTTTGAGTTTGCGTGCTCTTCGTTTAAGATATCAAGCATATATTTTGCATCACTTGCGATGCTATCTTTTAGGTAGGCTCTAGCGATTAGGTAGAGCACCTCTGGATAGTTTTCATCAGATGGGAATTTTCTGATCCAAGCCCTACCTTCGCTTACGATATCTTTTGGCTCGATCTCTTCAAACTCATTTTTTGTCTCAAAAATTTTATCAAGAGCCCTTAGACGAAATAGTAAAAATTCACTTGAAAAAAGGCTATTTGGATGCCTTTTTATCGCTGTTTGAGTATCTTTTACTACATTTTCATAAGCGCCCTTTTCATAAGCTCTTTTTATGCTTATGTATATATCAATGTCATTACTATCAAGCCCAGCAATAGGGGCTTTGTTAAGATCAAGCGCTCCAATACTAGGATTTAGCATATCTTTAAAATCAGGTTTAAAATTTAGCCCAGACTTTCTCTTGCTATTTTCAATGAGCGAAGTATCTATAATGATGCTAAAGTGTTTTGAAATGGTTGTTTTTGGGCTATCTTGTACGTTTTGGCTACTATAAAGCTCAGTTTTTATATTTAGCAGTTTTGACGGTGCTTTTGGCATTATGACGATAAAAAGCTTGCCATCTTGTTTTTTGTATTTTATATCCATTAGTGGTAGCGTCGTGTCCTCGATGTTAGGCAAAATTCCATCATCGAGCATGCAGACGTAGCGCTTTGTATCATAGGCTAAAATTTGCTCCACACATTCAAATTCTTGCTCATCACTTAGTTGTAGGACGCTGTAAGGCTTATTGCCATTTGCGCCGCTGTTTAGACTAAGGCTAAAAGCAGTTAGATAAAGCGGAAAAAATAAAATGATTAAGAGCTTTTTCATTCCGCCATTATAGTTAAATTTTCTAAAATCCTGAAGCAAAGACAAAATGCCCAATAAATTCTAAAATCGCCCCAGAAAAGAAAAAGGCAAAGACCGTTCCGGCCACTGCGATGCCAACTATTACCTTTAGTGCCATCGAGACGTTTGCGGTGTAGAGGTTTTTATCTTTTACGATAGGCTCTTTTAAAAACATAAAGACAATGAGCTTTAGGTAGTAGTAGATAGCAATCGCCGAGTTTATCATGATGATGAGGCTAAGCACGACATAGTCAGCTTTTATGAGCGAGGCTACAAGTACCATTTTGCCCCAAAATACGCTAAAAGGCGGTATGCCAGCAAGGGCTATCATAAAAATTCCCATTATCACGGCATAGCTTGGTAAAATTTTAATAAGCCCTGAAAATTTCTCAAATGGATGTTTAAAACGCTTATCCCAGCAGACTACATCGTCGCACCTTGCCACCCAGAGCATAGAAAATGCGCCCAAATTTGCAAACAAAAACATGATCCAGTAGAAAAACAAGGCGACATTTGCCTCGTGAGAATTTGCTACAAGCGCGCAAAGCACGACACCAGCGTGAGCTATGGAGCTAAAAGCGAGCATCCTTTTTACGTCTTTTTGCACTAGCGCCATGATGTTTGCAAGGCTCATCGTAAGCACGGCGATGATGTAGAGCATATCTTTTATCCATGGAATTTGTGAACCCTCAAGCATCGCAAAAATTCTTAACGCGACGATAAATGCTGCTACCTTTGGCACGATCGACATATAGCCTGCTAGCGGGGCATTTGAGCCTTCATAAACGTCTGGGATCCATGTGTGAAATGGTATGAGTGAGAGCTTAAAGCCAATGGCTGAGGCGATGAAAACGCAGCCAAGTAAGATGATCAAATTTTGATTTAGGCTAAGATCTTTTATCACAACGCCGATACGATCGATGTCTATTGAGTTTGTCGCTAGATAAAACATCGCTATTGCCATCGCAAAAAAGCCAGCCGAGAGCGAGCCCATAGCAAAGTATTTAATGGCAGCTTCTACGCTTTTTGCCTTATTATGAAGGGCGATTAGGGTGTAGAGGCAAAGCGAGCTGATCTCAAGGCCTAAAAAGATAATGAGTAGGTTATTTGAGCTCACCATAAATAAAAATCCAGCAATCATAAACAAAAATAGAGCGTAATACTCGTAAATTTTATACTCAAAATACTCTTTTGTGCTAAGTGCAAGCGGGATAAAAAGGGATGAAGCAATGAGGATGATGACTTGAGAAATGACCGAAACGCCATCAACCAAAAGCATATCCCAAAAGCTAAGGCTAAGACCGTTAAAATCAAGTATTAGACCTAAATTTACAAATATTGCGATGATACAAAATACGCAGTAGAAATTTCTTGAAAGATCCTTTTTTATGGTGCCAACGATTAAGATAAAAAGCGCAAAAATTATCATGCTAAGCATCGGAGCAACCGAAGATAAAGAAATTTCTTTAAGGTCTAAAAAGGCTATTTCGTTCATAGTTTGCTCCCGCCATTTAAAGATGAAATTTTATCCTTTGTGCCGCTATTTACAGCTCTAGTTTGCATTTTGCTTATGATATTTTGCACGCTTGGCTCAAGTGGTTTTAGGATTAAATTTGGAGCGATACCAAGGGCGATAATGAGTAAGCAAAGTGGCACAAGAGCGACTAACTCTTTAAAATTTAGATCCTTAAGGCTTAAATTTTTCTCCTTGCATTCGCCAAAAAAGATCCTTTTATAAAGCACCAGCATATAAATAGCGCCCACAATGATGCTAAAGCCACCAAGTAGCGCAAAGAGCTTGTTTAGCTTAAATACGCCAAGTAGGCTCAAAAACTCGCCCACAAAGCCAATCGTTAGTGGCAAACCGATACTTGCAAGCGTTGCTATAAAAAATATAAGTGCGTATTTTGGCATCACCTTGGCAAGGCCGCCAAATTCGCAAATTTCTTTGGTGTGAGCCCTCTCGTAGATGACGCCAACTAACAAAAATAGCGCGCCACTTACGATGCCGTGGCTTATCATCAAAAATATTGAGCCACCAAGGCCTATTAAATTTAGTGAAAAGATGCCTATCATGATAACGCCCATGTGTGAAATGGAGCTATAAGCGATCACTTGTTTCATGTCGCTTTGTGCGTAGGCAACGAGAGCTGCGTAGATGATCATTATGATAGCTATGACGCAGACAAAGCCGCTTAAAAGCAGGCTCGCATCTGGAAAAAGTGGAAGTGAAAATCTCACAAAGCCGTAAGTGCCCATCTTTAAAAGCACGCTAGCAAGCAGCACCGAGCCGATAGTCGGAGCCTGTCCGTGCGCGTAAGGCAGCCACGTGTGAAATGGAAATAATGGAGTTTTCACACCAAAGGCGAAGAAAAACGCTAAAAATAGCCAAATTTGAGCACTTTGTCCGATACCAAGCTTATACCAGTCAAGCAAGCTAAAGCTAAAGACCCCACTTTTTTGATAGCACAAATAGCCGATAAAGATGATCGCTACTAGCATAAAGACAGAGCCTAAAAATGTATAGATGAAAAATTTAATCGCCGCGTAAATTCTATTTTTACTGCCAAATGCACCGATGATGTAAAGAAGCGGTATGAGGCTAAGCTCCCAAAAGCTGTAAAATAAAATCATATCAAGCGCGCTAAAGACGCCCATCATCGTGCTCTCTAAAAAGAGCACGCTAATAATTAGGTGCTTTAAATTTCCATCATCGCTAAGTGCGGCGATAGAGATGAAGCTCATAAATGCACTAAGTACGATAAGTGCTAGCGAAATGGTGTCGATGCCGACAAAATAGCTGATATTTAGGCTTGGTATGAGCGAGACTTGATGCGTTAAAACAAAGTCATAACCCTGAAAATCGACATTTACGCAGATAAAAATAGCTAGCAAAAGCTCGATCAGCGCGATGCTTGCTCCATAAAATTTTATGCTTTTATTTTCTATTAAAAAGCCAAGTATTGCGCTTATTGCAGGGAAAAATATGATTACACTTAGCATTATTTGGCTCCGTTTAATAAAAATATAAAGCTTAAAAGCAAGGCAAATCCTGCGACCATAAACCTAAGCATAATGCTTAAGTCGCCACTTTGCATTTTGTTTGCTAAAAATGCAAATTTAGTAAAGGCAAGTGCGACTAGATCGACGCTCTTATCTATTATCATCTCATCAAATTTTTTGCAAATTTGAGATAGCTTTGTGTAGCCATTTATGAAAAATTTCTCATAAAATTTTGGTATAAAGTAGGCATTTTGTAAAATTTTATAAGTTCTGCTCTCACAAATGCTCTCTTTAAAAATTTCTCTTTTATAGGCAAATACTGCAAAGCCAGCACTTGCTAGCACTAGACCAAGTGTTAAAACGAGCAAGAAAATTTCGCTGCCGTGAGATAAATTTAGTGAAAAATTATTTAAGCTTTTTTCTAAAAACTCACTAAAGTTACTCCAAAAAAAGCCACTTATGACTGAGAGAATTCCAAGTATGCCCATGCCAGCTAGCATATAGTTTTTAGCTTCATGAACGTGTTTCTCGCCCTTTGGCTTTGCAAAGAAGACTAGCATAACGAGCCTAAAACTATAAAATGCCGTAAGTACGGCGCCAAAGAGTAAAATAATCCATAAAAATTTATTCTCACTAAAAGCAACCTCTAAAATTTTATCTTTCGAGAAAAAGCCAGCAAATGGATAAAATCCAGCTAGTGCGCAGCTTGCGATGATAGAAAGGAGCGCCGTTGGCTTCATAAATTTATAAAGTCCGCCCATTTTTTTGATATTTAGCTCGTCATTCATCGCGTGCATAACGTTGCCAGCGCATAAAAAGAGAAGTGATTTGAAAAATGCGTGCGTGACAAGGTGAAAAAGTGCAATCTTATAAGCGCCAAGTCCAGCAGCTACGAACATATAGCCAAGCTGTGAGAGTGTCGAGTAGGCGACTATTTTTTTAAGGTCGTTATGCACAAGTGCGATGCTTGCTGCAAAAACCGCTACAAATGCACCAAGGCAGGCGATAAAGTGCGAGACTTCAGGCACGTTTGTAAAGATGAAATTTGCGCGTATGACTAGATAGACGCCAGCTGTTACCATGGTCGCAGCGTGGATGAGGGCAGAAACCGGCGTTGGGCCCTCCATGGCGTTTGCAAGCCAAGTGTGAAATGGAAACTGCGCGCTTTTACCCATAGCGCCTATAAAAAGAAGTGTGGCGATGATGCCTAAATTTAGCCCAGAAAGGTCGCTTCTAGCGTTAAAAACCTCGCTAAATTTAAGTGAGCCAAAGCTATAAAATATATAAAAAATGCCAACAAGCATGGCAAGGTCAGCCACTCTATTCATCACAAAGGCTTCGTTTGCAGCGACGTTTGCGCTAGGCCTTTTATACCAAAAGCCAATGAGTAACCACGAGCAAAGTCCAACGCCCTCCCAGCCGATAAATAGCCCTATGAAGTTATCGCTTGATACAAGGACATTCATGCAAAAGACAAAGAGCCCAAGGTAGCTAAAAAAGCGGTTAAAACTCGCATCATCTCTCATGTAGCCAATGGAGTAGATATGCACGATGCTAGCGACCACGCCCACGGTGCTAAGCACCACAAGGCTGATCGCATCAAGGTAGAAGCTAAAGCTAAGATCAAGCGAGCCAAAATTTATAAACTCTTTTAGGGTTAAATTTAAAGGCTCATCTACGCTAAGACTAGCCGTTAGCATAAGCGAGGCTGTGGCACTAACGATCATGAGAAGTGAGCAAAAAAGACCGATAAATAAATTCTTACTGCTATGCGAAAAGATGCCAGCTATGATGAAGCTAAGAAGCGGAAAAAATAGCGAAATACAAAATAAAATCATCTCTTAGCCTTTCATATTTGTCATCGAATCTAAACTGATGCTGCCAGTCTTTTTATACCAAAGCACGAGCAGACCTAGTCCCACGGCGACCTCGCTAGCGGCGATGGCTACTATAAAAAAAGCGATGATCTGCCCAGTTAGATCAAAGTAGTATTTTGAGATAGCTGCAAGTGCGATGTTTGCTGAGTTTAGTAAAATTTCGCTTGAGAAAAATAGCATTATCAAATTTCTTCTTCTCATTATGCCAACAAGCCCTATGACAAAGACTAGACTTGCTAGGATGAGGTAGTGAGTAAGGCCTATCATAGCATCTCCTCAAATTTGCTTTGCGCATCTAGATCTTTATGTATCAAGATAATGCCAGCAACCATTGCTACAAGAAGCATTACAGCGCACATCTCAAAAGCGATTAAATACTTGCTAAAAAGCAAAATTCCAATAGCCTCGATATTGCCAAGCTCGCTAGCAATGGGACTTAATCCATCAAATTTTGCACCATAAATAGGAGCTAAAAATATAAATATCAAAAGAAGAGCTATAAAGCTACTTAAAAGATAGATGGTGATCTTTGCTTTTTTGCTACTTTTTGACTCACATTCTTTACTGCTATCAAAAAACATCATCGCAAATGCGTATAAAACGACCACAGCACCTGTGTAGACTATTATCTGCACTACGCCTAGAAATTCCGCTCCAAGTAAGAAAAATATAGCCGAGATAAAGACCATACCAGCAGCTAGTGCAGATACTGCATTTAGTGCGTTTTTACAAAATACGCTAAAAGAAAAACTAACTAAAACCAAGGCACTAAAAAGATAAAATGCAAAGCTCTCATACATCTTTTGCCCTTTTAAAATTTATACTACTCATCACTTTTTGTCTCATTTTCATTTTCGCTTATAAATGCATTTGGCGTCTTTTTGATTAAGCTATCAGCATTTTTAGGAAGTGCTCCGTATCCTTCAAACTCGCTTTGATCTTTTAAAAATTTATCCTTTGTCAAAAACTCATCTTTTGTGCCAAATATAATCCTGCTCTCGCTTGCGACTTCGTACTCTTGTCCGCAAACTATCGCAAGCTCAGGACAAACATCAGCGCAAAATCCACAATACACGCATCTACTTAAATTTATCGAGTAGCTTGCGACCTTTTTGCGCCCATCTTCGCCAAGTGAAGTTTTCATCGAAATGCAGTTGCTAACGCAAATTTTCTCACATAACCCACATCCAATGCAACGTTCATTTTCACTTTCAACAAATTTCAAAAGCTTGTGAATACCTCTATATCTAGCATTTAGCTCCATCTTTTGCATAGGATATTTTAAAGTATGCGACTTGCTAAAGAGCATCTGCTTTATCGTGACTTTTAGTCCGATCAAAAGATCAGGCTTAAATGTGATAGCGATGAAGTGCTTAAATTTATCAAACGTGCTCTTTGGCTTTAACTTTTCATCTATTAAAATATATTTTTTCTCACTCATTTTTCGCCTTAGATTAGTAGCATAAAGCCAGTGATTACGATATTTAAAATTCCAAGCGGAAGTAAAATTTTCCAGCAAAATGCACTTAACTGATCAACTCTTAAATGTGCCCATGAAGCCCTTACCCAAAGAAAAAAGAAAAAGACAATGCTTGATTTTAAGATGATCATTAAAGCACCTGGGATAAATAAAAATTCGTTAAATCCACCTAAAAATAAAATCGTAATGATGATGCTAGCAGCGATCATATTTGTGTATTCGCCGATGAAAAACATCGCCCATCTCATGCCGCTATACTCGGTGCCATAGCCTGCCACTATCTCTGTTTCGTTCTCTGTTAAGCAAAATGGCGTTCTATTGCACTCCACAAAGCTTGCTATTAAAAAGAGCAAAAAGGCAAGTGGCTGCTTGAATATAAGCCAACCAAAAATTCCTTTTTGATAGTTGTTTATATCCACAAGTGAGAGTGAGCTAGTTACCATTACGACGCTTAAAAGAGCCATGCCAGCGACTATTTCGAAACTAAGAAGTGAGACTACTGCGCGAGCCGCGCTAATTAGTGCAAATTTATTATAGCTAGCAAGACCTGCTGCAAGTGGAGAGAAGACGCAAACTGAAGCAACGCCAGCGATGTATAAAATACCAACATTTATATCTGAGAGAATCGGACGTAATGTATGTCCAAAAATTTCAAACTCAGGCAAAAATGGCACAGGTGCAAGCGCTGCAAACGCGGCAATGGCTGATATTAGTGGAGCTATTAAAAAGATAAATTTATTCGTATTTGCTGGTACGATATCCTCTTTTGTAAAGAGTTTTATCATGTCAGCTACTATCTGTAAAATCCCAGCTGGCCCTACCATATCAGGTCCAACGCGGCGCTGCATGTAGGCTAATACCTTTCTCTCAGCATAAGTCGCAAGCCCTGCAAGGCTTGCCATGACGGCTAAGATGACCATAGCTTTAATGATAGTGCTTAGCACAAAAAATAGTGTTTCACTCATCTTTTGCCTTTATGATTTTAACTGGGGCGTAGCTTTTGCCATTAAATATAACGCCCACATCAAGTTTGTCGTCATAATCGCCTAAATACGCAGCAACTCCGCCAAGCTCGCTATCAAGCTCCACGCAAATGGCAAGCTTGTGCCCATCTTTTTCTAAAATAATCGCTTCATTTTGTAAAATTTCAAATTTATCCATAAAATCGCTACTTGCATAAAGCTTCGCTCTTTTAGCTGTTTGAGTGGCATAGTTTGCAAAAAATGATGGCAAATTTATAGGATTTGCAAGACCTATAAGTGCTTCGTCGTCTTTTAAATTTATACTCTTGCTATCTTTTAAAAGTGGCTCTATATCATCATTTGGTGTAAAATTTGAAATTTCAAGCTTGTAGCCTCTGTGACTTGTTCCGTCGTTTGCGTAAAAATTTTCTAAATCATCAAATTTAATGCCTCTATAACCCTTTTCTTTTGGTAAAAGTGGCGTGTAATCAATCGTATTTTTAGCCATTAGTCCAAGTGCATTTGCAATATCGTTTAGAAAATAACCTTTGTGCGGTATCGCTACATTTGTTGGCACTAAGGCGTTATTTATGCTTGTAAATGTACCTTCTTGCTGATTTAGTGCGCTAGCATCGATATCGCCTTCAAAGATGCTAAATTTATAATCACCATTTTCGTTATAGCCAAGCGTCTTGCCAGGCTTTTTTTCGCTTGTAAGAGTGCAAATTTTAGCAACGCCAAGTGAGTTTGTGCGTGGCGGTATTAGCATCACACGAAACGGCGTAGCTCTTGCGATCACTCCAGTAAGTGCTGCTAGTAAATCTGCATTTTCGTCCGTATAAAAATCGCTTCCTAAAATGAGCGTAAAATTGTTTTTGCCATCACTTAAGGCCGGTACATCTAAGCCAAAATTTTCATCAAAATTTTCAAGTTTTGATGTAAGTGCGCTAGGTAAATTTTCACCCCAGTTTTTAAGTATAAAAAGTAAAATTTGCTCTAATTTTCCAGCTTCATGTGCTACATAGATAAAATTTTTAGAATATTTTTTAACGATCTCATCGGCTATGTGATGAAAGTAAATTCCAGCTGCTTTGTTCATTTTTAAAGCGTTATTTAACTTAAAGCTTGTCACTGGACTCTCATGCCTTAAGAAACTGCCAGCACTGATGATAAAATCGCTTTTTTTAATATCTTCATAGTCTGCATTATATGAGCTAAGCCCACTAAATTCGCTAAATTTATTTAAAAATTTTTGATAATTTAGCGCCTCATTATTTATTAAATTTAGATCAAATTTCTCTCTTAAACGCTCTAAAATAAGGGCCTCTTCGTTCGTGATAAAGCTATTAAATTTTATATTTTTGATCGCGCCATTTTTAATATTTAAAACAATCTCTTCAAATTTTTCTTCATTTTTACAGGCAAGCTCGTTGTGAAAGTCATAACCAAACCTAGCTGCTCCACTTATCTCGCCAAATGTAAAATCATTGCTGATGCGGTAAATTTGCTTACTTCTGTCACTAGTGCTCTTTTCTTTTACATCATAGTAAATTAGCTCGCAGTCGCTTTGATGTGGATTTGCTGCTGGGATAGGGTTTAGCTCCCAGATATTTGTGCTATATTGAAAATGCGAACTAATGAGTGCTCCAGTAGGACAAATGCTGATACACTCGCCACAAAATGAGCAGTCTAAACTCTCGCCCACGCTTGGACCTATTAAGCTTTTTTGCATCTTGCTAAAAACAGCATAGGCATCTTTTGGCATACTCTCTTTTAGCTCTTTTGGCACCTCAACGCCCCTTGGTACGGTCTTTAGCGCACTCTCTCCGATCCTATCTTTACAAACAGTGACACATCTTTCGCAGACTATGCAAAGAGCTGGATCGTAGTTGATTAGCCCCCATTCTTTATGTGGTTTGTGCGTATCGGCGATGGCGAATTTTTGCTCATTTACCTTTAGATGCGTGGTTAAATTTTGTAGTTCACATTCGCCGCTTTTGTCACAAACGCCACATTGAATCGGATGATTTACGCAATAAGTCTGCATGATCGCATTTCGCTCGGCAGCGATTTCTGGCGTGTTTGTATAAATTTGCATATCCTCTTTTGCTTTGGCATTGCAGCTATAAACTACTTTGCCATTTGCCTCGACCATGCAAAGCCTACAAGCAAGAGTTGGTGAGCAGCTACTAAGATAGCAAAGAGCTGGGATATAAATTCCATTTGCCCTTGCGATATTTAAGATGCTCTCGCCCTCATCTGCTTCTAAAATTTGATCATTTATGCTTATTTTCATTTACTAACTACTACTTGCTTAAATGCGTATCCATCAAACTCTTTTGCGCCAAATATCGCAACTGTGCCTTTTAACGAATGATCTAGTTTAAATTTTGCCTTCACACTAAAATCTTTTGCTTTAAGATCTAGCATATCGCCATCTTTTGCCTTTGCTACGATGCCAAACTGCACGCCGCCCACGATCTCATCGCTTGCGTTTTTGTTTAGATAAACGACCGCTCCGTCAAAATTTTCAAGCTCTTTTAGCTCGTCTATTTTGTGATAATCATTAAATTCTTTCCTGTAACCACCAGCCAAAACGACATTTTTGCCTAAAATTTCAAGTAGCCAAAAGATTGCGTCTTTATCTGGATGAGTAAAAAATGAATCATCAACAATGATGTTTTTAACGTCCTTTATCCACTCGCCTAGCTCTTCAAATTCCTCTTCACCAACATTGCACTCGCCACTTATCAGCCCATCATCAAGCTCGCTAAAAAACTCATCGCAAGATAAATTTGCGTATTTGCAAAGAAGAGCCAAGACGTAGCTTATTGAGCCTATTTCGCAGCGGATTAAATTTTCGCCGCCAAGCTCGCTATCTTCGATGCAAGAAATGTATTTAAACTCGTGCTCTTTTATCTTTTTTGCTAAATTTTTATCACTCAAGCTTAGTAAATTTGCAATGCTTAAGCTTTTACCTGCTATTAAATCATTAAATTTCATATCTTGCCCTTTTTTATGGTTAATACCCAATCAACTTGGTTAAATTTAAGCGAGTTCATCACTTCGCAGTTTAGATTATAGGCTAAATTTACAGCCTTTGTCACACCACTAAAATCGCCTATCTCAAATAAAAATATAATCACTTCATTAGGCTCGCTAGCCTTTATCTGCTGTCCAAGAGCGCTCAAAAACTCACTCTTTAAGTGTCTAAGATCGACCCTTCTCATCTATCGACCTCGCCTAAGATGATATTTGTGCTACCAATTATCGTAGCGACATCAGCGACGTACTGACCTACCAATAAATCTTCATAAATAGCGCAGTGCCAAAAGCTTGGCGTGCGAATTTTTAGGCGATATGGGCTTGCGCTACCGTCTGAGTTTATATAAATTCCAAGCTCGCCCTTTGGCGACTCGCTAGCAAAGTAAATTTCGCCCTTTGGAGGTTTTAGTCCCTGAGTTATTAGCACAAAATGTTGCATTAGTGAGTAGTTTTGGCTCATTATCTGCTCTTTTGAAGCGCTCACGTAATCTGGCGCATCAGCGATGATAGCGGGGCTACTTGTTTGATACTTGCTAACACACTGCTTTAAAATTTTCGCACACTCACGCATCTCTTTCATGTAAAGCAGATATCTTGCGTAGCAGTCGCCGTGTGTCGCATAAGGCACGTCAAAGTCTAGCTCGTCGTAGATGAGATAAGGCTCTTCTTTTCTTATATCGCGCGCTACACCACTTGCTCTTAGCATGACGCCAGAGCAGCCGCTACTAAGGGCTAGTTCTTTGCTAATTACGCCCACATCTATAAGCCTTGCTTGCCAAATTCTATTTTCACTTAGTAGATCTTCGTAAAGCGTGATGTCGCTTGGAAATTTCTCGCAAAATTTAAGCAACTCCTCGCACCAGCCATCAGGCAGATCAAGCGGCACACCACCGATCCTTATGGAGCTATGAGTTAGCCTTGCGCCGCAGTATTTTTCTATGAGATCAAGGACATATTCGCGCTCTCTAAATGCGTATAAAAAGACGCTCATTGCCCCCACATCAAGGGCGTGCGTAGCTAAAAATAAAAGATGCGAGCTGATGCGGTTTAGCTCTAAAAGTATCACTCTAATAATCTGCGCACGGCGAGGCACTTCGATACCGCAAAGCTTCTCTACAGCCGCACAAAACGCGTAGTTATTAGCACTTGATGCGATGTAATCGACCCTGTCAGTTACTGGGATAAATTCCTGATAGGTCATATTTTCAGCCATTTTTTCAACGCCTCGGTGCATGAAGCCAACCTCTGGTATGGCACGCACGACCTTTTCGCCATCAAGCTCAAGCACAAGCTTTAACTGACCATGAGCACTTGGGTGCTGTGGGCCAAAATTTAGTATCATCTTGCCATCATTTTGCTCAAATTCTAAATTTTCAAAAAATGGTTTTAAGCGGTTTGGTGCCTGGCTCAAGGTCTTTCCTTTACTATTTGGCTCTCGTTAAATTTGGCCTTTTTGACAAATTTTACGCCACCATCTTCTTGATACTCGTACTCTTCGTCAAATACTCTTGAAAATCCAAAGGTATCTTTCTCTTCAATATAAGCTGGATCGCGGTTCTCTTCGCCAATTTGCTCTCTAAATTCACGCCCAAAAATTTTATCCACCTCGTACCATTTGGCAGCCTCGTCACCAGTTAGCGGATAGCTCTTTAAGAGCGGGTGTGAGTGCCAGTCATCAGGCATTATAAGACGCTTTAAATTTGGATGATCTTTGATGAGAACGCCGCTTAGATCATACATCTCACGCTCAGCCCAGTTTGCGCTTTTATAAAGCTCGCAGACGCTTTTTAGCATTTCATCCTTTTTTACAAAGCATTTTACACGAGTGCGTCTATTTTTACTAACGCTAAGAAGCTGATAAAAGACCTCATATCCGCCTTTTGCACTTATAAAATCAAGTGCTGCAAGCTCGCTAAGTTGTTCGTAGCCAAAGCTTTTTAGTGTCTCAAGCGCTTTAAAATTTTCACTAGAATTTACATAAATTACAAGCTGATCAAACTCCACGTAGCTAGATAAAATTTCTACTCCGCTTTGCTCTAAGATGGCTAGCTCCTCATCAAATTTAGAACCTCTTGCCTCATCTTTTGGCGTCTGCTTTTCTATGTAAAATTTCTCTTTGTAATACTGCTTTTTTTGTAGATCATTATTTGGCTTATACTCTCTCATATATCTAGCTTTCTTGGCTTTTGCGCCCTAAATGCACTTTGCTTTCTTATCTTTTTTTGAAGCATCATAAGTGCATACTGAAGTGTCTCTGGGCGAGGAGCACAGCCTGGGATGTAGATATCAACTGGTATTATTCTATCCACACCTTGAACGGTAGAGTAGGTATTAAACATGCCGCCAGTATTTGCGCAGCTACCCATTGAGATGACCCATTTTGGCTCAGGCATCTGATCATAAAGACGCCTTGTAAACTCAGCGTGTTTTTTAGTTAGCGTGCCAGCTATAATCATCACCTCTGAGTGTCTTGGGCTAGCCCTAAAAATGGTGCCAAATCTATCAAAGTCATATCTGCTAGCGCCACTTGCCATCATCTCGATCGCACAGCAAGCAAGTCCATAACTAAGCGCCCAAAGCGAGTTGCTCCTGCCCCATTGAACGAGCTTATCAACGGTTGTTAAAACTACTGGCAAGCCACCATTTGCAGCGTAGTTTATCTGATGCTTTGCCATTTAAAGACTCCTTTTTGCCAAGCATAAGCAAAGCCGATAAGTAAAATCGCCACAAAAAGCAACATTTCAATTAGTCCAAAAATTCCAAGTAGCCTAAAATCCACCGCCCACGGATACATAAAAATGACCTCAACATCAAACAAAATAAATAAAATTCCATAAAAAAAGTAGTGGATATTTATCTTATTTGGCTGTTTTACGGTGGTTGGACCACACTCATAAAAGCCAAGTTTTAGACGCTCGGTATTGCGGTTGGCTAGTTTTTTGCTTATTTTTGAAGATAAGAATGTTATTAAACAAAATGAACAAGTCGCTAGTAAAAGTATGATAAATGCGCCAAAATAGGTGCTTTCAAGCTCTGAATGTGACATACTTTGCCTTTTTTAATTTTTAAGATTCTACTAAATTTAAATTTATTTGAGCTTGAAACGGCTTAAGAGTAGGGTGAGTATTGTGCTTTTGTGTAAAAATTACTCCTATTTTATCTTCTCAACTGCATCCTTTGCAGCACTTATTCGCTCGCTCTCGTCTAGCTCACGCACAAAGCCATCTTTTACCAAGATGATCCTAGTTGCTACATCAAAATAGCTATCATCGTGGCTAACAGCGATTATGCTGATGCCCTTACTTTGTAAAAATGGCAAAATTTCTTTATAAAATTTTCGCTTAAAGAGCGGATCTTGATCGGCTGCCCACTCATCTAGGATAAGGATAGAGCGGTGCTCTAAAATAGCTATTAAAAGACTTAGACGCTTTCGCTGACCGGTTGAGAGTTGCGTGGTGCTAAGCTTATTATCTATGACACTTACTTTTTTGTCGATCTCAAGCAAGGCTAAAAGCTCGTCTATTTCGTTTTGGCTAGCAAAGCCATTATGAGAAAGCGTTTGCGAAAATAGATAAAAATCAGCAAAAATAGCGCTAATCTTTGCCTGATAGCTTTGTAAATTTGCTTCATCTATCTTTGTGCTATCAAGATAAATTTCGCCACTACTTGGACGCATTAGTCCACAAAGTAAATTTATAAGTGTGCTTTTGCCACTACCATTTTTACCGATGATAAATGTTATCTCACCGCGTTTGATCTCTAAATTTACGTCTTTTAGGCTAAATTTGCTGTGAGTGTAGTTGAAATTTATATCTTTTATTTTTATGCTTTGCCAATTATCGCTTAGGCTATCGTCAAATTTAAATCCTTCCTTAAATTTATTTAGATTTAAGCTCATGATCTTTTCTAAACTTACTTTTGCGCTAAGTGCGGCTGGTATGGAGCCAACCATACTCATAAAAGAGCCTCTTAAAAATAGTATCGTTAGGCTGATGCTTAGTGCTGTTTGCAGGCTCGCCCAGTCAAATGCCACGCATAAAAATACACAAAGTCCAACTGAGCCAAGAAGCATAATGTTTGTAAAATTATCACTTAATGCGTGATAAATATCGGCCTTTACCATATTTTGACGTTTTTTATCGCCTGTAAAATTTAACTCATCAAAGCAGACACTTGCCCTTGTTCTATTTAAACTAAGCTCTCTATGTCCCTCTACGATATCGTTGTAGTGCTTTTGTAATGCGTCATCTTGAACTCTAGAATACTTAAAATAAAGATGAATTTTTTTCATAAAAAGCGTATTTATAAAAAGAGTCACACCGATCCAAATGGATAAAAAGATAAAAATTTTTGGAGCGATTATACAAAGATAGATGCTAGCGCAGACGATAAAAACTAGGCTTTGTATAAAGCCAGTAGCGCTCATAAAGGCAAATGTGATCGTTTTTATGTCATTATTTAGGCTAGCTATGATCTTTGCCTTACCGATCTCGTTTATCACGCTATTTGGCGTATCTAAAATTTGCTTTACACTTTGATATCTTAGCTCGTAGATAAATTTATGTCCAAAATTTGTAAGCGATATATTTGCTACGATGGCGCTTATAAAAAATAAAAGTAAGACTGCTATAAATTTAATTGCAAGAATCGGGTCAAATTTTTTTAAGCTTACAAGCTCATTATTTATAAATGAAAGGGTCCAGACGCCAAGCCCGCTAAATACGAGCGTTAATAACACTATTTTAGAAATTTGGTAGATATTTTTTTTGATTAAATTTGCAAGCATTACATCGCAGCTCGCGGCTGAATGATATTTGGCTCATACCTTTGTTCAGTATTTTCGCTCATTATGCGAAGTACCTTGCTTCGTTTTATCTTAGCGTCATCTTTAAATATCGCACGAACTTTGTCCATGCCAGCATAAAAATCACGCATAAGCACGATGCAGATATATTTGCCAAAAAATGTCGGCTTAATAATGCCATTTTCTTCGTATATCGCATTTACAAGCTTAAGTAAGCTAAGCTCCATAAATAAGGCCTTGTTAATGTTTGTGTTATTTTCATCGTTATATCTTTTAATATCAACTCCGCCATCAAAAAGCCTTGTTAAAAACGTGTATTTAAGTCTCTCTTTCTTGCTAAAACCACATTTTGCGATAACTGGGCTTTGTCTATTTTTTATCCTTTTGCCGTATTCAAGTAGATTAAACGCGTTTATTACAAGCTCGCCATTAAGAAAACTAAATGCTCCGCTACCAACGCCAAGATACTCTAAATTTGAGCCAACATATTCGTCGCGAAGGTCAGCACTTTTTTCGTTTGAAAATGCCCAAGCATTGCTTTGTTTGTAGTCGCTTTTGCTAAATTCTTCAGTGATTATCTCATAGAATTCACGCTCGTTATCTACATTTGAAACACCAAGTGAGCGAGCTATATTCTCTCTTGTTAGCTCTGATTTCATAAGTGGATAGAAGGTGATCTGCTGCGGAGAGATCGATTTTGCAGTATTTATGTCGTTTATAAGCTGCTCTTTTGTTTGATTTGGGAGGTTAAAGATGAGATCCAGGCTAATGACCGGGATCTTACCAAGAGCGAGCTCAAGCTTTCTTTTTATCTCCTTGGCTGAGCCAAATTTTTCGTATCTGCCAACTCTTTTTAACGTTTCATCATCAAAGCTTTGTACACCCACGCTTAGTCGATCAATTAATCCATCAAATCTGGCTAAACTCTCGGGTGAGATGTGATTTGGATCGCTTTCTGCTGAAATTTCATCTATACTAAAAAGCTCTTTTGCAAGCTTAAGTGTTTTCTCAAGCTCAGGCTCATTTATAAGCGTTGTGCCACCACCAACATAAAGTGAATCAAAGTCAAATCCAGCCTCTTTAACCTGTTTCATCTCTTCACGTAAATTTTCAAAGTAAATTTTTGCAAGCTCTTGCTCATAGTGGTACTTATGAAACGAGCAATATGGACAGAATGTGTGACAAAATGGTACATGTGCGTAGAGCATATACTTTTTGTCTTTTTTGGGAGTTTTGGTGTAGGTTGTGGTTAAAATGTCTATATTAAATTCATTATATAGCGATCTTTGAATAGAATTATGAGCGTAATTTACGGCAAAATTTTCGACAATATTTTTAAAGATCATAACTAATCGCCTTAAATAAGTTTGGTTTTAAATTGATGTGTTAGGATAGCTAACTTTTAATAAATTTAGCCTTGTGCTAAAGAAAATTTTGGCTTAGCCAGATAAATTTGGCCTATAAATTTTTAATTTTTTGAATCCGCAAATTTCACATATATATTAAATTTTTCTCCCAAAGCTTAAGGATTTTACTCATTGGCTCTTGAGATGATCTTGCTCGAGTCAAGCTCAAATTTCTCTCCGTCTTTTGTTTCTAAATAATAAAATTTACCAAGAGTTGAAATAGCTTTTATATTGTGAAGCCAAATAGTATCACCATGCTGTTCTGTGTAAGTTATGTGTTCTTTTTCCTTCATCTTAACAGTAATACCTCCTTTTTGAATCGCCTTTTTATATATTGTATTCTCATATATGTCACAATATAACATATTGTTTCGATATATTATATTTGAAGCTTTTTCTAAGTCTTTAAGTTCTTTATCCTGATAAAAGAAACTTAGATATCTCGGTGAAATACTCAGGTTTAAATAATTATTGTTATCCTTGATGCTTAGAGTGTTATTGGTATATGAAAGAGCTGTACTATTTTCAAATTGAGATATTTTACTAATATCATAAATTTTCTCCGGCAAAGCCCCCGCTGAACTTTTTTCAATTATTAGATACTTATAATTAACATTACTTATTTCAAGCCAACTTGCTACTTGACTTGTAAATAACATAGGAGAATAAAATATTCCTGCAGTTAATATAGCCAATAGTAGCCACTTAAAATCACCGTTATTATATATTTTTCTTATTCCATAGAAATACAAGCAGCAATAAACAATAAGTACTATTACTGCGATAATCGCAAAAACATAAATTTTTTCATAATAAAAATAGCCAGGGATACAAAGTAATATTACCATCTGTACTATAAATAGTCCACGTGATATTAAATGGTGCGAATATGAAATAATAGGTATGACCAAAAGTAAAAAAATAACTGACGATACAGAAAATAGTATCATGCCAACATAAATTATTTCAGATCCACTTAAAGTAGGAAAATACCTTAATTCAACTCCAAAATATTTAAAATACAAAATCATACTAAACAAACTAATACCAGACAGTATCAGCGGTTGGAATTTTAAAAAAGTGTTTAAATGATCTTTAATGCTTTTTTGTTCAAAAGAATTTGTCAAGTAGTATTTAAAATGCTTGTTGAAAAATAATTCATTTTTTATTTTGATAGCTTCATTGTTTAACAACTCTTCTTTCTTTTTTTTAATAAACTTATCACTAAACTTTTCTTTTACTATTCCTTTGTTAAATAATTCTTTTTTAATTTCATCAGTTATTGATATTTCTTCATCTTTTTTTATGTTACTTAATGCTTCTAATATCTTTGCTTGTGGTGAGCCTTTACAATCACAATTACAGAAAGTATCCTCCAAAATGTCTTTAATCTTATTTAAGGTATTTTTATTATAACAAAGTGGATAAGAAAAAAGATTTTCAAGTTTATTACATAATTCTTTTTTTATGTTAGGTATATTTTCATCTAATAATTTATCTGATTCTAATATTTTCTTTTTGTCTTCAGAATTTATTTCATGAATAACATTTATCTTATTATTTTTAATTTCTAAGATTTTTAAACTTATCTGATATCCTATATCTTTTAATTCTTTAGTAAAATCGTTAGAATCTTTTTCACCTAACTTCAAATATAGTTTTTTTTCTTTGTTTAGAAGTGCTACTAATTGATTGTATTTATCTAGTTCTTTAAAGTTTTTTCTTAAAAAATCTATAAATTCGTCTATTCTGCTAATATTTTTATCTTTTTCATCTAAAATCTTTTTATAGTTCAAATTTTACCTACTCTATTTAAATTTACAAATTTAACTAGCTAAGCACCTTTACGATTTGCTCCCAACCCATTTGCTTGGCAAATTCAGCAGCCGTTTTGCCACTTTTTGTGCGAGCATTTTTATCAGCGCCGTTTTCTAGCAAAAGATTTACAAGATTTAAATTTCCAGCGATCGCCTCGTGGTGAAGCTGCGTATAGCCAAATTCATCGGCATCTGTGACCATACTTGGATGCTCTTTTATGTACTGCTCCACCTGTTCATGCGTATTTTTGCTCATTGGATGCTCTATCAAATTTTCAGGGTGCTCTTTTTGCTCGAAAACTACCAAAATATCATTAAAATCTCCAAAATCAAGCCCCCACGCTTTATCGTGCTCTTTTAGCTCTTTCTTTTGCATTCGTGAGCGCATCGCCTGCACGCTAAATCCGCCGTATGCACACCCGTCAATGGCAAAGAGCCAGTCGCTCATCTCATCTATCTTCGCGCTTACTTGATCGCCTACTTTTACGTTTTGCACTACATCAGGCTCATTTACAAGCGTGCCATATATCGTTTCGCCGTCAAATTCCACATCGTCTATCCACATGTGTTCACCGACTTCTTCGCCATTTACGACATCTAGGAAGCAAATTTTTACCATCGCATAGTCAAGTGCCGGTACGATCCTGTGGCGTTCCCAGTAAACTTCACGCCAAAAATATCTAAAGCTCTCACGAGCTTGCTCAAATGCACGCTGCATATAGTCTTCGTCGCTACTTACAAAATAGATCGGCATCTGCTTGCCAAGATCGATTTGCTTACCGAGAATTTTCTTAAAAAAGCTCATTTTTTTGTCCTTAGTGAAATAAATTTAATTGCAAATTTGTAAAAATACTGCCGAAGTCAAATACAAAAACCCGCCAAATTTTAAAAAATAAAAACGTAAAATGAATTTAAATATTACGACGAAAAATTAAGCAAGCGCTAGCCATATAGCCTGCAGAGCGAAAATTTTCTAGCCATTTAAAGCCACTCACGATATGATGTATTATTTTAAATTTTTAAAACTGATCGGAAGCTCCAAATTTAACCCCCTCACCAGCTTTATGCACTCCTGCAGATCATCTATGCTTTTGCTTGTCACTCTGATCTCTTCGCCCCTGATCTGCGCGCTCACCTTGATCTTTGAGTCTTTGATCGCTTTTGTGATCTTTTTTGAGTTTTCGCCATCAAGCGTGTCGTTTAGCTTTAGTATCGCCTTTAAATTTCTACCACTTGCTGGCTCTCTTTTTGTCTCTGTGATCGCAACTGGTGGGATGTTGCGCTTGATGAGCTTTGAGATCACGATGTCTTTTAGTGCGTCAATCTTGTTGTCGCTTGAGCTAAGAAGCGTGATAAATTTCTCTTTTTCGTTTAGCTCGACTTCAGCTGCAAGTCCTTTAAAATCATATCTCGCAGCGATCTCTTTTTTTGCTGTCTCAAGAGCATTTTTGACCTCCATCATATCGACCTCGGCACTTATATCAAAACTATGCTCAGTTGCCATTTTTATCCTTTCAAATTTATTTAAATAGCCCTTTGATCTTCTCAAAAAGTGACTTTTTGCCAGTCTCTTCTTGCTTTATCGCCTCGCCAATCTGCTGCACCGCGGTCTGTGCGTAGATGATAGCGCCCTTTGGATCGCAGTTAAAGAGGTTTGAATATGAGTTTGATTTGTTTAGATCAAGTGGATTTGGCTCCATGACCTCTGTGGCCTCAAGTAGGCCTGTTTCTAGCTCGCATGCATAGTTTAGCGCATCTAAAAATGCAGGTAAATTTTGCGCATAAAAGCCATCAATCGCTTCTTTTATCTCGCCATCCGTTTCATAGTCAGCCTTTAGTTTAGCTACGTTTTTAGCACTCACATAAGCACCACAACAGTAGTTTTCGGTGATCTCATTATAAATTTCACCACTAAATTTATCCAAAAACTTGCTTGGTAAAATTTCTCGCCAGTTGCTAATGTAGTTTTTAAATTTCTTATTTTGCTGTACCAAAGAGCTTAGTGCTGTGCCGCGAGTGTAGAAATACTTTCTAAAAAATCCTTGTGTGACGGCGATACAAAAGCCGTGAGTTTTGTTAAAAATTTCATCGTCTTTATACTGCAACGCAGCACTTAGCGTATCTTTGTACTTTTGGGCGTAAAATTCCTCTACGCCGGCCTTTGTTGCAAGTGCTAAAACCTCGTCAAATTTACCAGCCCTTGCAAGCTCAAGTGCCTCAAAATACCACTTTGAAATTTCATCTTCGCTAATGGCGTGATAGCTTATATCATAGCCCATTATCTGCTCTCCTTTATGAAATTTTCGATGTTTGTGACAATCTTTGCGATGAGTGTCTTTCTAGCTTCCAAACTACCCCATGCTACGTGCGGCGTGATGAGTAGATTTGACTTCTTTTTTACATTTAAAAATGGGCTATTTTCACTCATCGGCTCACGCTCCAAAACGTCCGTACCAAAGCGTAATTTTCTCTCATCTATCGCCCTTGCCATAGCCGCTTCATCCACTATGCCGCCACGTCCTAAATTTAGTACTATCGCCTCATCTTTTAGCAAATTTATTTCATTTGCGCCTAGTAAATTTCTAGTCTTTTCATTTAGCGGTGCGTGTATGCTGATGATGTCACTGCTTCTTAGTAGCTCGTCTAAGCCTTTTTGCTTAAATTCGCTATTTTTATTTGCTCCGCTTGTCGAGTAGTAGCTCACGTTTGCGCCAAATGCACGTGCCACTGCCGCCACGCTACGTCCTATCTCGCCAAGGCCGATGATGCCAAATTCTTTGCCAGCGATCTCGCTGATAGCTGCACCAAGATAGGTGAAAATTTCACTCTTCACCCACTCACCATTTTTTACGTACTCATCATAAAATTTTATGTGATTTGTCAGCTCAAAAAGCATCGCAAATGTGTGCTGCACGACGCTTGCTGTTGAGTAGCCAGCTACGTTTTTAACAGCTATGTTTTTAGCTTTTGCGTGCACTAGATCGACATTGTTCATCCCAGTTGCGCTTATGCAGATAAGCTTTAAATTTGTCGCGTCCATTACGGCTTTGTTGATGACGACCTTGTTTGTAATGACGACATCAACGCCTTTTAGACGAGGCACGACCTCTTCGCTTTTTGTTTTTTGGTAGCTGATAAACTCGCCAAATTTCTTAAAAACACTAAGATCAACGTTTTCTCCCAGCGTTGCCGCGTCTAAACAAACGATCTTCATCTTTAGTCCTTAATGAAATGTCCTACAAATTTAGAGTAGTTATCTAAAATTTTGCCGCCCTTTCTATATCCAAGCGCACACGCTTCATAAGCGTAAAATACGCCTGCTTGGTAGTTATCGCCTCTTTCATCTTGATTAAACTCGTAAAATTCTTGATAGATAGCTTTATTTGAGTCGTATTTGCCATCACTGCTTGCTATTTGTGCGCCGTTTTCATCGTGTATCGAGACGTTTGCGCCCTCTCTACCAAATACCGGCTTTTTCACATATTTTTTACCCTTTAGCGGCTCGTTTGAGGTCTCAAGTAAGAGTGGATGATTTGGATAAAGATCCCAAAGAATTTTTAAAATTCCCTTGCTTTGGAAAAGTAACGTGTAGGCTGGGTTTATGATGATGGCTTTTTGATTTTTGATGATATTTGAGAGTATGAGTGCTAGCTCGCCCTCATCGATCGCTATGCTCTCCCAAGGTACGAGTTTAAACCAGTATTCGAAATTTTCATCATTTTTAAAAATGCCCTCGTTATCGTTAAAAACGACCTCGTCAACGTAAGCAAAGTCGGTTTTAAAGCCGGCCTCTTTTGCGATGTATTGCAGCAATTTCACGGTTTGCTCGTCCTCGATACTACCAGCGATAGAGCTAAAGAGTATCCCCCAACCCTCGTAAACATCCTCGAAATTTACATTATCGTTGCCAAGCGTGATAAGGCGTTTAAAATTTTGTTTTAGAGCTTCGTAAAGGTTATTAAATTGCTCTGCTTCGTCCATATGATTTAGCTTTAGCATCGCCCACTGAATGATCGCTGTCTCAAAGACTGCCGTTGGCGTGTCTGCGTTAAATTCGATCAGTTTTATCGGCTTACCATCAAGTCCGCCTGCAAGATCAAATCTGCCATAAAGGTGCCAGTGAACGTCGTTTTCCCAGCTTTTTTTTATACTATCAACGAGATTAAACGGTATGCCTATCTCGTGGAAAAGGTTGTTGTCAATGACGTGTTGAGCGGCATTTACATACATATCGTATAGCTCATTTGCCGCTTCGTAGTAAGCGTCCGCTTCACTTGCTTTTACCTGTACGATCTCATCTGCGATATATGAGCTGTTGTCGTTATCTGTATGCCACGCAAAGCCGATTTTTTCCATAAATTCGTTATTTAACGGAGTGATTTTTCTTAAATTTATCATTTTTAGCCTCCAAAGCTTGATGAGCTAGAGCTTGATTTTGAGCCACCACCAAAAAATCCACTCTTGCCACCACTACTTCTTGCGGCAGAATTTGCCGCTTTTTGCTTATTAAAGCTATCAACGCTTCTTGTGTATGAGCTTGGATTTTTGTAAGTACTTTGGCGATTTGCTTGGAAATTTTGGTTGCCAAAGAGTTTGCTACCTATCCAGCTACCAAGTATCGCGCCAGCTGCTGAGGCAAGTATTGTTTCTCCAAGGCTTAGGCCGCCACTGCTTAGCTGTGCGTCGCTAGACTTTGTTAAATTTGAAGTACCATTATCAATATTTGCGTTCGCTTGAGCTAAGAGTTTATCGATCTCTTCCTTGCTTAGCACACGTTCAGTGCCGTTGATATCTTTTAGCACGACTCTAGTTTCGGTGCTTGGATACTCTTCTAAAATTTTATAAACACCAGGTGCGCTCTCTTCGATGATGACAAAGGCGCCATTTTTTTGCGCAACTTCATTTAGTGCATTTTCGTTACCGCCATTGTCGCTTCCGCAACCTGCAAGGCCAGCCATAACGATCGCACCAAAACCGCCCACCGCAGCATAAGTAGCTATTTTTTTAATGTGTTTCATATCTCTCCTATCAACTCTTTTAAATTTTTATGTCTTCTAACAAGTATCACGCCTCGTTTAAATTTTATAAATTTTGAGTGGTGTATCGCTTTTATTATCTTTTCACTGGCCTTTTTCGTTGCCTTTGGCTTTAGATTTAGCTCCTTTAAAAATTCACTTAAATTTATCCATTTTGACTCATTTTCTATCTCGGCCTCTATCGCTTCATTGCTTGGCATATCATCATTTTTTTGTGCTAAAAGCGGCCTTTGCATGGCATTTAGAAACTGTATGAGTTTCTCATCTCTATCTTTATAAATTTGCAAAATTTCATTTTTTCGCTCGATTAGCATCTGCTCTTTTTCTTTAAAAAGCCTATCTTTATCGGCTTGCAAGTTTAAATTTAAACTCTTTAACTCGCTTAACTCATTTAGCAAATAATTTACAAACTCATCATTTTGGGATTTAGTTTTTGTACTTTTTGGAGTGGATTTTGTGGCCTTTTCGCTACTTGGTTTCTCATCAAGGATGACAAATTTTGTGCCATTTTCAATGACTGTATTTATCGAACCACGGCGGATTCTATTATAGACTGCTTCTTTTGTTATGCCTAAAATTTCTGCAGCTTCGTTTATAGCTAGCTTTTGCATCGAATTTCCGTTTAAAATAAAATAAAAATTTTGCTTTGATTATAAAAAAATAAGGCTAAAAGAAGAGTTAAACAAAGAGAGCAAAGCCCTCTTTGTCTTGGTTTTAGAGTCTTGACTCGTAGCGTCTAAGCATATAAAGACGTTTAAGCATTTTCTTGCGAGCTGCAATTTTTTGTTTCTTGCGGATCTCAGTTTTAGGCTCAAAGAAGCGTCTAGCTCTTGCTTCAGTAACGACTAAATTACGGTCAGTTTGTTTTTTAAACTTTCTGTAACCCTCGTCAAATGACTCGTTAGGATGTACCTTAATACCAGGCAACGTCCTCACCACCTTTCAGATTAAAATAAGCCGTGAGTATAGTTTAATTTTCATAAATTTAAGCTTTTAACTATTTTTTTTTAAAACTCTTTTAATGCCATAAGCTTTATAATCATAAAATTTCAAAAAAGGCTTATTATGTCAAAGGATTTTCATCTTAGCTACGCCAAGAGGCGTTACATTTTTTTCGCCTGTATTACGCTATTTGTCTTTGTTTTGCCATTTATCAGAGTAAATGATGCGCAGCTATTTTTGCTAAGTTTTGATAAAAGTAGAGTTGATCTCTTTTTTACAAAATTTGATATGCAAGAGCTTTATTTGTTGCCATTTTTGTTTATTATTTTGTTCTTAAGCATATTTTTTCTAACGACACTTGCAGGGCGTGTTTGGTGCGGTTGGAGCTGTCCGCAAACTATTTTTAGAACGATATTCCGTGACCTTTTGCAAACTAAAATTTTAAAGATCAGAAAAAATATACAAAATAAGCAGAATGAGCCAAAAGGACAAATTTTAAAGCGTGCTTTAGCAGTTGGAATTTGGTGTATTTTAGCTCTTGTTATTTCGGCAAATTTTTTATGGTATTTTGTGCCACCGCTTGATTTTTTTACTTATTTAAAAGAGCCAAGCGAACATGGGGTTTTGCTTGCATTTTGGCTTGTTATCGCTATTTGGTTAGTTTATGATGTCATCATTTTAAAAGAAAATTTTTGCATTTATGTCTGTCCTTACGCTAGGGTGCAATCAGTGATGTTTGATAACGATACGATCCAAGTTATTTACAACCAAAAAAGAGGCGGCGTAATCTATAATGGAAAAGAGAAATTTAAAAAGCCAAAAGAAGAGGGTGCGCTATGTACTGGCTGCGAGGCATGCGTGAGGATATGCCCAACGCACATTGATATAAGAAAAGGTATGCAGCTTGAATGTATAAATTGTCTAGAATGTAGCGATGCTTGTGCTAAAGTGATGAAGCATTTTGATGAAAGTTCGCTTATTGAGTGGAGAAGTATAAATTCTATAAAAGAGCAAAAAAGAGTCAAAATTTTACGCTTTAGAACGGTTGCTTATCTCGTTATTTTGGGCATTGTTTTGACAGCTGGGGCATTGATGAGTGGGAAAAAAGAAAGTATGCTTTTAAACATAAATAGAACAAGCGAGCTTTATAAAATTTTAGGCGAAAATGAAGTCGAAAATTCTTACGTATTTTTGGTGCAAAACACACAAAATAAAGAGCATGCCTTTTACTTTGAAGTAGACGATAAGAATATAGAAATTTCTCGTCCAAATAAGCCATTTATATTAAAAGCTGGCGCAAAACAACGAGTCATCGTCACATTAAAATCAAAAAATGAAAATTTAAGCGATAAAGATCTTTTAAAACATATAAATATAAAAGCCTATGCTACCGATGAGCCAGCTATCAGCGTGCAAAGGCAAAGTACTTTTATCTATCCTAAAAGATGATAAAATGGCAAAAATTTAACAGGAAACAAGATGGCGATCTCAGAAAAGGGTAAAAAAAGATACGAACTTATCGTAAAAACAGCACTTGAACTATTTTTAGAAAAAGGATACGAAAAGACAAGCTTAAGTGATATCGTAGCGATAAGTGGTGGATCGCTTTCTAGCATTTATACATTTTTTGAGAACAAAGAGGGGCTTTTTGAGGCGATCGTTGAGCAAGAGATAGATAGCCTTATAAAAGAGATCGATGAGAAAATAGATCTTAAAATTTCTCACAGCTTGGAGGAGTTTTTAACCAAATTTGCAACTATAATATTTTCTATCGTTTGTAGCAAAAGGCACATCTCTCTTGGCAGGATAATGATGAGCGAGGGTTCTAAAAATGGTGGCAAGCTTGGTAAGACGTTTTTGGATCAAATTTTAAAAAAGATCGATCTTGTGCTTATAAATTTCTTTGAAAGAGACGAAGTAAAAGCCAAGCTTGACTCAAAATTTTCAGCCAGATTTGCTGCAAAGTACTTTATACAAAGCGTGATCGGGGCTTATTACTACGATTCGCTTTTGATAAATGAAGAACCAAAACTTAGTGAAAAAGAGCGTAAAAAGCATATTGACTTGTGTGTTGAGTTGTTTTTGGATGGAATTAGTAAAAAATAAAATTGACTTTTTATTTGTTTTCTAATATAATCGAGAACTTTAAATTTTTGTAACAATTATTACAAAAACTAAATATGATATTAAAATTTAAAATTAAGAGAGGTTTTTATGGCAAATTTTAAGAGTGTTCTTGTGCTTTCGGTTGCAGTTTTATTTCTAAGTGGTTGTTTTGAAAATAAAGAGAATAAAGCGGCAGCAGGTCGCCAGATGCCGCTATCTCATGTGGATATTTTTACCGCACAAAAAACAGACATGCCTATTAGTTTTGATTACACCGCAACGGTTACAAGTAGTCAAGATGTTATTATCTATCCAAAAGTTGGCGGAACTATCATAAAGCAGTTTTTCAAGCCAGGAAGTAAAGTAAAAGCGGGCGATAAGTTATTTTTGATAGATCCAGAAAAATATCAAGCTAGCTTTGACTCACTTGATGCCTCTGTTGGAGTAGCAAATGCAAATTTAAAAAATGCCGAGACCGAGTTTAAAAGAATTTCTGCCCTTTATAAGAAAAATGCAGTCTCTCAAAAAGACTACGACGCAGCAGTTGCAGCCTATGATATTGCAAATGCAAATTTAGTAAGTGCAAAAGCAAATTTAAAAAATGCAAAAATCGATCTAGGATACACGACTATTACAGCGCCATTTGACGGCGTAGTGGGTGATAACCAAGTAGATGTTGGCTCGCTTGTCATAGCAAACCAAACAAAACTTGTAAGGCTTACAAAAATAAATCCTATTGAGGCAGAATTTTATATCGCTGATGTGGATAATCTAACTAGAAAGACAAATCTGGATAACGGCTCATGGCAGCAGCTAAATAGTGACGCTGTGTTAAGTGTCAATGGCGAAAATTTTAATGGTAAAGTAAATTTTATAGATAACGTCGTAAATACTGCAACTGGTAGCGTTTTGGCAAAGGCTAGTTTTGATAATAGTGAAGGTAAAATTTTACCAGGTACGTTTGGTCATATAAAGATGAGCGGCTTTGTTCAAAAAAATGCCTTTAACATCCCACAAGTTGCCCTTCAACAAAGCGCTACAAACTCTTATGTTTTAGTCGTAAAAGATGGCAAAGTAAGCCAGAAAAATGTGAAAACAGGATATCAAACAAAAAATATGGTAGCAGTCACTGAAGGTCTCGAAGATGGCGATAAGATAATCGTTAATAACTTCCTTAAAATCGGAGTTGGTGCACCAGTTGAAACTGATAAAGACCTAAGTGCGGAATTTATAAATGGCAAAGATGCAAACGCTACAAGTAGCAAGTAAAGGCAGATAGATGTTTTCAAGATTTTTCATAAACCGCCCGATATTTGCGACTGTTATATCTATCATTATAGTTATAGCAGGTTTTATGGGTATCAAGGGGCTTCCAATAGAGGAGTATCCAAGTCTTACACCGCCTACCGTCTCTGTAAGTGCGACATATAGTGGCGCTGATGCGCAGACTATCGCCGACTCGGTTGCAAGTGCCATTGAAGATCAGATAAATGGCGTTGAAAATATGCTCTATATGCAAAGCACCTCAAGCTCAGCAGGTACTATGAATATAAGCGTATATTTTAAGATCGGCTCATCATCAAAGCAAGCTACGATCGATGTAAATAACCGCGTGCAAGCTGCCCTTTCAAGGTTGCCTCAAGAAGTGCAAAATATGGGCGTAACAGTGCGCGAAAGAAGTGGCTCGATCCTTCAAGTTGTTGGCTTTACAAATCCAAATATGGATTTGATCGAACTATATAACTATGTAAATTTAAATATTGCTGATGAGATAAAAAGGGTTAGTGGTATCGGTGATACAGTATTGATAGGTACTAAAGAGTATTCTATGAGAATTTGGCTAAAGCCAGATAGACTAGCTCATTTTAAACTAACTCCAAGCGACGTCATTTCTCAAGTAAAAATTCAAAACTCACAATACGCTGCTGGCAAGATAGGCGAACAGCCATCGGATGGTGGTAATCCTTATGTTTATTCTGTTCGTACCGATGGACGTCTTAAAGATGCAGCCCAGTTTGGCGATATAATAATTAAAAGCTCCGATGGATCAGTGTTGAAGCTAAAAGATGTAGCTACCATAGAGCTTGGAGCAGCTAGCTATGCTAACGACGCGATGTTAAACGGCAAACCGGCTATTCCTCTTTTGCTATTTTTACAAAACGATGCGAATGCTCTTGCTACCGCAAATGCTGTAAAAGAAAAGCTTAACGAGCTAAAGAAAACTTATCCTGTTGGCCTAGAGCACACCATAGCTTACAATCCAACAGAATTTATAGATGTTTCAATTGATGAGGTTATAAAAACTTTTATTGAAGCGATGGTACTCGTCTTAATCGTAATGTACTTTTTCCTAAAAAGTTTTCGTGCAACTATCATCCCGATGCTTGCCGTGCCAGTATCTATCATAGGTACATTTGGTGGACTTTATGTAATGGGCTTTAGTATAAATTTGATCACACTTTTTGCACTGATCCTAGCCATAGGTATCGTCGTAGATGACGCTATTATCGTCATAGAAAATGTCGAGAGAATTTTACATGAAGATAAAGACATAAGTGTAAAAGATGCAACATTTAAGGCGATGGAGGAGGTGCAAACTCCGGTTATCTCTATTGTACTTGTACTTTGTGCGGTTTTCGTGCCAGTTTCATTTATGGAGGGCTTTGTTGGCGTTATACAAAAGCAGTTTGCGCTCACACTTGTCATTTCTGTTTGTATCTCAGGCTTTGTCGCTCTTACTCTTACGCCAGCACTTTGTGCGGTTATGCTTAAGAAGCAAGAGAGTAAGCCATTTTGGATAGTTCAGAAATTTAACGACTTCTTTGACTTTAGTACTAGGCTCTTTACAGCAGGCGTGGCAAAAATTTTAAAACACGTCATCATTAGTTTTATAGTCATTGGCATAATGGGATTTGCGACGTATGGCTTATTTCAAAAGGTGCCAAAAGGACTTGTGCCTTCAGAAGACAAGGGTGCTTTAATGGTTATCACTTCGCTTCCGCCTTCAACAAATATGCTAAAGACAAAAGAAGAAGTAGTCTCGATTAGCAACGCCATTTTAAGCAATCCAAATGTTGAGTTCACTATGGCTTTTGCAGGTTATGACATACTAGCTAGCTCGCTTAGGGAAAATTCAGCCGTTAGCTTTATAAAGCTAAAAGATTGGAGTGAGAGAAAAGGCGCTAACAATGGAGCTGATACATTAGCTGGCCAGTTTAATGGTATGCTTTGGAGCTCAAAAAACTCAATGACATTCGTTGTAAATTTACCGCCTATTATGGGTCTATCAATGACTGGTGGCTTTGAGATGTATCTACAAAACAAAAGCGGCAAGAGCTACAATGAGATAGAAGCAGATGCTAGAAAAGTATCAGCAATAGCCAATGCAAGGCCTGAGCTAACAAATGTCAGAACCACGCTTGAGACAAATTATCGTCAGTTCAAGATAACAGTTGATAAAGAAAAAGCTAAATTATTTGGCGTAAGTGAGAGCGAAATTTTTAGCACGGTAGCAGCTACTTTTGGCTCTTACTATATAAACGACTTCAACCTTGCAGGCAAGTCTTACCGCGTATATGCAAGGGCAAGCGATAACTTTAGAAACAGCCCTGAGGATCTAAGAAAAATTTTCGTTCGCTCAAATGATGGTGGCATGGTGCCATTAAATTCAGTAGCGACGCTTACAAGAACGATCGGACCTGATATCGTTGATAGATTTAACCTCTTTCCATCAGCTAAGATCATGGGCGATCCAAAACCTGGCTACACATCAGGTGATGCGATCAGAGCGATACAAGAGGTCGTAAATGATACGCTAAGCAGCGAGGACTACGCTATAAGCTGGGCGGGAACGGCGTATCAAGAGGTAAATTCTCAAGGAACAGGCACGGTTGCTTTTATCTTTGGTATGATTTTTGTCTTTTTGATTCTTGCAGCTCAGTACGAGAGATGGCTCATCCCGCTTGCAGTCATCACTGCCGTACCATTTGCGGTATTTGGCTCATTGCTCGCAGTCTGGATAAGAGGGCTAACAAACGATATCTACTTTGAGATCGGACTCTTGCTACTCATCGGTCTGGCGGCTAAAAACGCCATTTTGATCGTAGAATTTGCAATGCAAGAGCGTGATAGTGGTAAGAGCATATTTGACTCAGCGATAAATGCAGCTAGACTTCGTTTTAGACCTATCGTAATGACTTCAATTGCATTTACTCTAGGCGTTTTTCCAATGGTTATAAGCACAGGCGCAGGCGCTGCATCTCGCCACTCACTAGGAACTGGCGTGGTTGGTGGTATGATCGCATCAACAACAATAGCTATATTTTTCGTGCCAATGTTTTACTATTTGCTTGAAAATTTAAATGAGAAATACTGGAAAAAGGGAGCAAAAAAAGATGAAAAATAAGGCGTTTATACTTATAACGGCGGCGTTTTTGGCTGGTTGCTCATTTCGTCCAGATATGCCAAATGTAGATACAAATTTCACATCTACTTACACTTATGAGACAAGCGATATAAGGGATCTTTGGTGGAGAGAATTTAACGATGAAAATTTAAATTCTCTAGTAGAAAATGCACTTGAGAAAAATACAAATTTACGTGTTGCTTATTTAAATTTAGAGAAAGCAAAGGCAAGCCTTGGTATAGCTGAGGCAGATTTGCTTCCTGGTATAAATTTAAATGTAGGCTACGAAAAAGCAAAAAGTAGCGGTGAAACATATACTAAACAACCACAAACTCGTTATAGAAAATCAGATATAAATTTAGGATTAAACTATGAGATTGATCTTTGGGGTAGAGTAAGAAATAATGTAGCAGTAGCCGAAGAAAGTCTAAATGCAACCAAATTTGACTACGATAGCGCGAGACTAAGTATCAGCTCAAGTGTTGCAAAAAGCTACTTTGCGTTAGTTTCATTAAATATGCAAGAAGCTGTGCTAAGAGAGACTCTAAAAACTTATGAAGATACACTAGCGCTTCGCAAAACACAGCTTGATCTTGGAAGCATAAATGAGATGACTTATTTGCAAAGCAAGGCAGCAGTAGAAAGCGCTAAGACCAATCTTACTTCTATATTAAATGCAAAGTCAAAGGCTATTACCTCACTAACTATCTTGACTGGTAAAAGTAATAATGAAATTTTAAATGGAGCTGTTACTAGCTCACAAAATTTACCAGCTTCTCCCGAGATAAGTGCTGGCATTAGTTCTGAAATTTTGCTAAGAAGAAGCGACGTGGCAAAGGCACTGGCTGATTTAAAAGCTACAAATGCTCTTGTTGGTGTTGCAAGGGCTGAGTATTTTCCAAGCATTTCACTGACTGGACTTTTTGGCTTTTCAAGTATTGATTTTGAAAATATCTTTGTTGGAAATGCCAATACATGGAGCATAGGTGGCTCTTTAGCACAGAAAATTTTTGATTTTGGTAGGATAAAAAATAATGTTGCAGTGGCTAAAACAAATGAACAAATTGCCGCTGTTAATTATGAAGCAGCGGTAAAATCGGCTCTTGGTGAAGTAAGAGATGCGCTTGTTTCAAGGCAAAATGCAAAAATTTCTTTGGAACAAGTGAAAAATTTGCTAAAATCCCAACAAAGAATTTACTCGCTTGCTAAAGAGCAATATGATGCTGGCTATATTGGACATTTAGAGCTTCTTGATGCAGAGAGAAATTTGCTTCAAGCAAAATTACAAGATGTCTCAGCTAAGCTTGATGAGGTCGATAGTGCAGTCGAAGTTTATAGGGCTTTTGGTGGCGGTTTTAAGTTAGAAAAATAATTAAAAAGGAGAGAAATTGGGAACTAAGATATTAAATTTCTTGTTTTCTTGGGGTTTTTTCGTTTTTGCTATCGCTCTTGGCGTAGCATTATGGTTTGCGATAAATTACGTTGATACATTTAGGCTTGAGTCAAGCTTTTATGATATCGGTGAGATATTTATGATGGCGGCTGTTTTTTGTATCGCCTTTTATGTGATCGCAGCGATATTTGTTATTCCTATTAGAGCGATCAAAAAATCTTAATCTTTCATCTAGGGACGAAATCCTTAGATGAAATTCTTGACTTCATTATGCAAAATTCTTAGATTTTTGATTATTTATTTTAAAAATTTATTTATGAAATTTACCGCATTTATATTACTACTTCTAACAAGTATATTTTTAATAGCTTGCTCAGCTAATCAAGCAAATAAAAAGATAAGTAACTCTGAACTAGAAAACTTAGCTAAACAATATGGTGGAGTATATATATTTAATCAAAAATTTGTTGATGAGATAGAGAGAAGAGAAAAAGAGAGAAGCGATTATATGGACGATTTCTTTAAAAATAACAAAGGAAATTTTAAAAGATCTGACCTAGAAATCATGGATCAAAAACTCCCTCAAGCCCTCTCAAATGGTAAAAAATATTATACTAGTTGGATAGATTATGAAAGAGATACCGGTAAAAAAGCAGAAGTACCAGAAATTTATATAAATAAAATAAAAGAATTTATGGGCGAAAGCAACTATGATAAATTTCCAAATTTCCCTATTTTAGTAATGTTTTATGAAGATAATAATCAAATAGTGCCTATTGAATTATCAATGTCTTATACATACTATAAAACCAAATATGGACTATTTGGAGATGAAGGAATGGGAATTAGATTTAAAGATGAAGAGCAAATTTTTATACCAGGTGGAAACAAATTCATTCTAACAAACAACAAATTCATAAAAGCAAACAAGGACAAGTAAGTGCAAACTAAAAAATCAAATAAAGAGCTAATAAATTGCTTTAAAGACTATATTGATATAGCTGATGCAAGTTATGCAATGCTTCATAATGTATTTGAGAATGAAAGAAATGGACTTGATGAGCTTTATGATAAATGAAGTAAGTTATAAAAATACTTGAAATAAATTTTTATCTGCATAATAAATTTTAATAAACCCCAAACAGCACATAATAAATTAATAATATTATAAATACAATAACAATAAAATATCCAAACTAAAATTTCAAACATAAAAGGATAATCAATGAAATTTCTAGCTATAATACTCTTACTTCTAACAAGTATATTTTTAATAGCTTGCTCAGCTAATCAAGCAAACAAAAAGATAAGTAACTCTGAACTAGAAAACTTAGCTAAACAATATGGTGGAGTATATATATTTGATGAGAAATTTGAGAAAGAGATAGAGAAAATAGAAGCTGATAGAAAAGAGCTAAGAAAAAATACAAAAGGTAAAGATTTAGGTGGCGGTCTTTATGCTGTTAATACTAAGTTGGTAGATGAAAAATTCCCTCAAACCCTCTCAAATGGTAAACCGTATTTTCTAGGCGGAACATCTAGTAAAATTTCACAAAGTTGTTATGAAAAAATTTATAATTTCATAGGTCATGAGAATTTAAAAAAATATGAACCTTGGATATTTTCAAATTTATATTACAAAGATAAAGAGGATAATATAGTTCAAATTTCATGTACTGTAGTTTATGAAAGAGTCAAAACACAGTATGGACTATTTGGAGATGAAGGCAGAGGCTTTAGTTTTAAAAAAAATAGCTTTGAAAGTCTTGGTGGTGGAAACAAATTCATTCTAACAAACAACAAATTTCATAAAAGCAAACAAGGACAAGTAAGTGCAAACTAAAAAATCAAATAAAGAGCTAATAAATTGCTTTAAAGACCATATTGATATAGCTGATGCAAGTTATGCAATGCTTCATAATGTATTTGAGAACGAAAGAAATGGACTTGATGAGCTTTATGATAAATGAAGTAAGTTATAAAAATACTTGAAATAAATTTTTATCTGCATAATAAATTTTAATAAACCCCAAACAGCACATAATAAATTAATAATATTATAAATACAATAACAATAAAATATCCAAACTAAAATTTCAAACATAAAAGGATAATCAATGAAATTTCTAGCTATAATACTCTTACTTCTAACAAGTATATTTTTAATAGCTTGCTCAGCTAATCAAGCAAACAAAAAGATAAGTAACTCTGAACTAGAAAACTTAGCTAAACAATATGGTGGAGTATATATATTTAATCAAAAATTTGTTGATGAGATAGAAAAAAGAGAAAAAGAAAGAGAAGATCTAGCCAAAAATTTAGGGAATAAAATAAGATCTAATCCTAGAAAGATAAAACAAGGTGATAAATTTATAACGATATATGATGTAGACATGACCTTGGTAAATCAAAAATTCCCTCAAACCCTCTCAAATGGTAAAAGATATTATACTCGTTGGATAGATTATGAAAACCAAACTGGCAAAGAAGCCAAAGTATCAGAAGTTTATATAAATAAGATAAAAGAATTTATGGGCGAAAGCAACTATGATAAATCTCCAAATTTCCCTATTTTAGTAATGTTTTATGTCAATGATAATGACAAAATAGTACCTATAAAACTATCAATGTCTTATACATACTATAAAACCAGATATGGCTTATTTGGAGATGAAGGAATGGGAATTAGATTTAAAGATGAAGAGCAAATTCTTATACGTGGTGGCAATAAATTTATATTAATTAATGACAAATTTACAAGAGTAGAAAAGTAAAAGGATTTATATTGAAATCAACTAAATCAAATAAAGAGCTAATAAATTGTTTTAAAGACTATATTGATATAGCTGATGCAAGTTATGCAATGCTTCATAATGTATTTGAGAATGAAATAAATGGACTTGATGAGCTTTATGATAAATTTGGTAAAGATAATGTTCCTGACAACATTGCAAATTCATATAGAAAAGATGAGATAGATAAACCTATTTGGAGATATGCGGATGGTATAACAAAAGGTGATGTTTTAAAATCAGATCAAAAAGATGAGAATAATAACACAATAAAAATTACTGGTGACCCTACTGCTTATGCTCTTTGTATTGAGGCCAGATTTATGGCAGATAAATTTGTAAAAAAACCTAATGCTAAACCTAATAAAAAACCGAAACAATTAGAAAACAATGTAAAAAGATTTATAACAACTCCAACTGATGAAAAAGGTGAAGCAATAGGAGATCCTTATATTTTTTATAAGGAAAATGATCTCTCCCCTCGCACAAAACTTTTTGTCAATCGCTATGAGCTAGTAAAGCACATACCTAATCAAAAATCAGGTTTTAGCTCAACTATATTTTATGATACGCTTAAGTCAAACTATATCATAGGCTTTAGAGGAACAGAGATGAAAATAAATGATCTCTTAGATGATGCCTTTATGGCTATCACATCAAGAGCGCTTATGCAAATATCTGCTTTAAAATCACTTCAATCCTCTATGCAAGAAGCAATAAATTCTCATAGTCAAAACTTAAGTGGTTTAGATAACACTGCCAAAGATATCATCCTATCAGGTCACTCATTAGGAGGTCATCTAGCTCAAATATATGCAGTAACCTTTAAAGATAGCGGAGTAAAAGAACTTTATACTTATAACGCTCCAGGAATTTATGGTGGTATATTGGCTTCAGCTTTTACTTGGAGCTTAAGGCTTCTTAGCTTTGTGGCTAAAGCCATAGCAAAAGGTGCAAGATGGATAGCAAGAGTCATAGATAAAGATGGCTTTATAGGAAAGATGGTAGGCTCAGTCTTTAACAAGATAAAAGGTATGTTTGGCTTTAAAGATGATAAGAGCAGTGTAGATGAATACGTAGATGTAGTTAAAAATAATGAACAGGCTCAAAAGACTCTTGCAGATAAAAAAGTAAGCTCTAATATAAATAAAGCTAGCAAAGAAAAAGATATAGACATAGAGATACATCACGTAGAGAGCGTTAAACAAAGTATCAATAGAGATGAAGATAGCTTTTCAAAAGATGTAGCTGTTTTGATAGAACCTACCTTTTCAGTAATATCTGATCTAGGCTATAAGCTAGGCATAGATACAACTGGCGAAGTAAAGTATGAAAATACCGAGAATAGACACTTGGTGAATATATTAATTAGATCTCACTTTTTAAAAGAGAGCGTTTTGGTTTTATATATGTTGTGTTATCTCTTGGAAAACAAAGAAAATGAAGCCAAGATAGAAGGCAAAGATATAGCTGAAGCACTTGATTATCTAAATGAATATATCCAGTCGCTTAAATTTAAACTAAAATGCATAAGATCGAAGTTAAATTTAGATGTAAATATAGATGATATAAGTGATGCTTCTATGCTAGATACGCCTTTATATATCTTTTATGCTTATTTAAATCTCTTTTACGAATATGGCAAATTTAGTGATGAAAATTTTAAGCAAGATATGGTCGGGTATATAATAGAAAATTTAGGCAGCAACATAGATAAAAATAGCAACAAAGAAGCACATCTAGTAAAGATACTAGATATAGATGACCTAGATAAACTAGATGCGACAAAGATAGTAAGTGATGCTAGAGCTGGCGATATAGATATGCTAGTGGCTATTTGTGCTTTGAATTTATTTGTATTTGAAAAAAAGATAGATGTAAATGAACTTGGTAAATACTTCTCTTATAGCAAAAACATCTATAAAAATATAACGATACTACGAGATAATAGAGTGGATATAGCGGAGGCTAGCATCTTCGTAAAAGATAGAATAGATATGCTAAAGAGCATAATAAATCTAAAATATGCGGATCTAGTAAAGCTAAAAGAAAATGAAAATTTCTTGGCTAGCATAGACTCTAATGACATAAGCTCTAGCGATGAAGCCATAGTAATAGCTAATAATAAATCCGCTCAAAATAACGATGATGTAGCTTACAACAATAAAGTAGCAACCGATGATATAAAAGCCCTTATGAATGAGAGCGTAGGAAGTATCTTTTATAAAAATAACGATACTCTTAGTGTAAGTGCAGTAGATAAAAGTATAGTCGATGTTGAGGTATTAAAGGAGATATTTAAGCTAGATAGTAAAAATATGAATCAAAGAATATATCTAAACTCTGCCCTTTTGTCTAAAGCCAATGAAGAGGAGGATTATCCACTTTATTTTAAAGATGAAAAATATAATAGTGATGAGAATATACCTCTAAATTTTACTCATCAGCCAAGAGATGAGGATAAAGATATAGGAAGGCTAAATGTTGCTTATAGAAATTCTCAAGCAAATATATTAAATTATTCACTATTAAATAAGAGTCTAAATATCAATCTAAAACCAATGAACAAAAAGACTAAAGAGGCTCTTTCAAATTTAAATCAAAGGCAAAATTTACAAAAAGATAATCAATCTAAAGAAATTTCATCCACCGCGACTTCATGCCCTGTCATAGAGGATGACACTATTATTTGCCCACATGGCGGTCATGTGATCTTAAAAAGTAGGGCAGGCAGGAGTATAAGATCAGACGATCAAGGCGTGATACTTGATGTTGATTTTATAAACTCGCCGATAGTAGGCTGCTCAGCTAGGATCCCATGCGTCATAGTAGCTTATGTACCAAGATCAGCACTTAGTCTAAAAAGCATGAATGATCACTACGCTGTAATGCAAGATCTAGTGCCAAACTGCCTAAGCAACACCGGCTCTTCGCTAAGGTGCATAAAAAAAGAGAATAAACTTAAACTAGAGCATAGTTTAAGTAATCCTATGTTTGAGAATAATAACCTTGCCGTACAAAATCCAAATTTAAATAAGCCATTGATCAGACTTCATATAAAAGCTTTTGCTTCCCAAATAGATAATCTTTTGGTAACTACCTATTATCTATTTGATAAAAAATTTGAAGATAAAAATGGCTTTGGCAAGATCAAACTCAATTTAGATGAGGGAAGAGACGTAGAGGATAAGAATTTAAAGGCTCTTTTAGCGGATAATTATGACGATAAGCGTTACGACATCAAAGAATTTAAACTAAGATATGGAGTGGATAAACTGAATTTGATATTTGTAGTTCCAAAGAATTTTAGCTCTCTTGATAAAGAGAACTACAAAAAGGCAAATAGCCCGGAAAGCGGGGTAGGCTTTTTTGCCAGTTTAGATGAATTTAATAGTTCTAATATAGAAAAGAATAGACGTACTTACACTTATGTTTTTATGTCTCCAACTGGAGCTAAAAGCATAGAGCTTGAGATAGCTAAAGGGCTAGATAGTGGCTATACAAATGACATAAATACAACTAGCTTTGTAATGCTTGTTAGTTGATAAATTTAAAGAGAGGGATCGTTCTTGAGATTAGATAATACAAAAATTATTAGAAGTATAGAAGACTTGCTTGACGCATTTGATGTTTTTGCTGACAAATATCAAAACATAACATTTTATTGTCGCGATTTAAACCATTTTCATGATACCAATATATTAAATGGAGATGCTTTATATAACAAGACAATCGCGAGGCTATACAATCACAAGAAAGCCAATAAAAATGTGCTTATAAAAACATATAAGTATTTAGAAAAGTCAAATTTATTTAAAAGCGAAAAAGCTGTTAACACAACCAATAAGATAGCAATCAAAGATATTGATATAGATGTAGAGGTTCTTAGTAAAGAACAAGATGTAATAGCAGAATTCGTAAAAGAGCTAATAGAACTTGCAAATAATGGTAGAAGCAAAGACAATAAGATTAAAAATTTTGACGATGCATCCAGCCAGTTGGTATCTAACTATAAAAATATAGAGACAAATTTTGAGGCTATATTAGATAAGCTAAAAAATTCGCTAATCAACAAAACCAATACAATACTAAGTCGTGAAAATTTTGATAAAAGAGATGAAACCGTAAAGGCCATAGAAGAGAGCTTTAAAAATATAAAAGAAAATCTCAAAAAAGCTTCAGATGATGGCAATAAATATATTTTAAAAGAGATCACAAAATTTCTAATCAATCTTGTCGACATAAGCGATATAAAAGGATCGTTTAAGCCGCTAGCTTTATTGCTGGCAGCTCCAGAGGCGATAACTACTACTACAAATATAATTGACTTTTTAAACAAAAGGGGCTTTTACGCGTTTTCTGGTCCAGCCGCTAGCTTGCTAGCTACTAAATTTGGCTTTATACTAGGTCTATTAAATACAGTGTCGTTTAATAATATATTGGTTTTTACAAATAACGATCAAAAAAGTGGAAAATTTATAGATTTTTCATGCTTTGATATAACAGCCACTAAAGCCAAGAGCAATTATGATGAGTATATTGGTATTTGTTCTGATTTTATTTTAGAGGGCGATGAGCAAAGCTTATTTGACGCTAGAGTAAGCAAAAATGAAAATGTAGACAAGTCTAAAAATATATCTATATGTAAAAACGACAAGAACAATAGCGAAGAGAGCTTACTTAAAAGGATAGAAGAGTGCGTGATCGCAAATAGAGCAAATTTTGTCTATATGCAATATCCATTTTTTAACTCTTTCAAATTTGCAAATCTCCTAAAAGACAAATCCCTAACAACAAAAGACGATACTCACAATACAAATAATAGTAGCGGCATCTCTAAAAACTATCTTGTCGTCTCAAACGCCCCCATGAAACTAAACGCAAAGCTAAACGAGCACCTTATACAAAATATCTTAAGCTATAAGATAGAAGATAGTATAAACAGAGTTAGCGGTAAAAAGATAGTTGATCCCAAAAATGTAGGCAATGTAAAAGACTATAGTCAGTACTCTATACAAATAGGTGCCAAAAACGATGAAGACCTTTATCTTTTAAGCTTAAGTCCTTTTACGAGAGTTATTAACTCTAGGCTTGCAAAATTTGAAAAGGATATAGAGGAGTATAACTCATATATGAAAGGTGTCAAAAATTTTCATGGAGGTGACGCAAAATCAGTAGAGGTTTTAAACACCACTTTTAACGCAAAATACAAAAAATTTAATGAGGCAAATTTATATCTAGGTCGTATAAATAGACACTTTAAAAACGCCAAAGATATGGAAGAGATAGTTAATAATGAAGAGGAATTTTTAAAAGCCAATATAAAGGAATTTGAAATTTTCTTTTCAGGCTTAAATTCAAACTTGAAACATGATAAAGTGGCTTATTTTTTAAACCAATACTTTAAAATGCCTAATGAAGGGATGGAGAGTTTTGAAGCAATAGCTGATGAATCTTACAATCAAGTTTCTATAAGGACACATTATTACTACCCTGCTACAAAAATATTTCTTCTAGTGATGGGCTATTATGTCATAAGGCAGATATTTGATAGCTCTATTATTGAGCAAAAAGGATTAAAATTTTCATATCTTTCATCAAACTATGAGACACTAGAGATATTTGGTGAAAAACTTAATGTTCTTTACGAAAACACATATTATATACAAGAAAATAATGCTATTGTGCCTATTTACTTCTTCAAGCAAACAAAAGAAGCAAAAAAAGAACAAGATGCTATCTGCATAGAAGAGATAGTAGAAAAAATAGAGCAAAGCCATGTAAGAAATGGTGAAAATATACTAGACGATGACTCCTATAATGAGCTAAAAGAGCTTCTTAAAAATTCTACCGGCATAGACGGAGAAAGCATAGATGATAAGAATTTTGAAAAGTATATTAAACAGATAGATGATGATGAGTATAAATATACTATAGATATATCTTTAACATCAACATTAGATGATGCCCTATATGATATATTTCCATTTTATGGCTTTTTCATAGACAAGTCTGACGATATAATGAAAAAAGTAATTGACGCTGTGTTCTCAGGTGGTAAAGGCAATATCTTTAAGAATATTTTTATGGAGCTAATAGGAGAACTAAAAGTATTTAGTATGCTAGGCGAAGCGCCAGTTGCAAAACTAGTTCACGAAAATAATAAAAAAGCCTTGAAAAAAATCAAACAAACAGCATTTGCTGGAGTGGTCAAAGTAAAAGGCAACCAACTTCTCTATATATATGTAGATAACAAAAAAAAATCCAAACACAGCATAAAAAAAACAAAACAATGGATAGATGAATTTGAAGTAGGCATAAATGTAAAAAGACAAATAGCTATAAGTGCTGGTAAAAATTTTTTAAAAAATAGCTTAAAAACTTATGCAGAAACTTTAATACAAGCTGGATTTGGCTTTTTAGTAGATAGTTTTTTCATCAACAACTACGAACAACAAAAAAGATCTTATGAACTAATACTTCATAAGTATTTCACAAATAAATTTAATGATACCTATGCTGTTAAGAATATATCTTATGAACCTTATTCAAATAAAACAAGTGAATATACCTACTACCCTATAGAGATATACTCATCTTTTATAAATATAGATCTAAAAAGAACTATCATAGGAGGAAGACTATCTAGTGGAGGACTAGACTATCATAACTTCTTCTACTATGATATAAATACCACTACAAACAAACTAGACTCTAATCTATCTAAAGATATAAGCCTAGATACTATGATATCTTATCTATGTCTAGATGAGCTAAGAACAGATAATAAAACTGATGAAGAGTTCTTTAATAACCTTAATAAAAGAAATAAAAAACTAGCATATTCACCAAAAGAGCTTATGCTACAAGGAGTTAAAACATTGCTAATAATAAGTCCATCAAACTCAATAGATATAAAACAAAGAGATGAAATTTATGAGATGTATAAAAAATCTGTAGCTGAAAACAAAAGTGCCAATGCAACTTTTGGTATTCCAATAGACAAATACAACGAAGCTATGGAGATACTAGAAGACTTTAAAAATGGAAATTTAAATACCAATGTATGTGAAGTAGATAATAAATCAAGAAGACTACTAAAAGCATTAGATGTGATAGGAAACAACAATGTAAAGGGTATGTATGTGGGGTGTAAGGATAATTATAATAATGGTAAATTTAACATTTCAAAACCTATAATCCCCCCACGCCTAATAGGTCGTCTAGCTACTACCATAGTTATGGAAGATGGTCTATATATAGGATAAGATATGAAAAAGATAATATTTATAACTTTAGCTATTTTAGCGGTCATAGTAGTAGCAGTAATAAGCAAAGGAAAATTACAAGATAAAGGAAATTTAATGGATAACACTAACACATATACGGTTATAGCTCCAAATGGAGACAAGATAGAATTTGACAAAAAAACAAATTTAATTGCTTCAAAAAATATTGCAAATGATGAAGCCTACCTAAAAGAAAAATCCCAAATGCTCCTTCAAGCCCGCTCCATCCTAGACTCATCTCCATATAAAAACTATAAACCACTATACTATAACCCTAAACCAAACTCTCTAGGTCAAACAGACTATCTATCATTTAAACCATGGCTAGATATTAGCTATAAACCAAGCTCAACTAAACTATCACCTTGGACTAAATCAGAAAAAGCCTACTATGAAAGCTTAAAAGATAAAAGAGATAGATATATCTATCTAGTAAAAAGAAGTAATCTAAAATGCACTATGATAGATATCCCAGAAGATGCAATAGCTAGAGTAGATAGCAATGGCAAACTAACTAAACCTGAATATGCTGAAATTTATGATGAAGTAGATAGAAATAAAAATACACTTAAATCAGAACTCTTTATAGGAGAGTGGAATTTATGTGCTGGAGTATTAGGTAATCCATCAGCATTTGGCACTGGCGGTTCAGCAGGATTTAAAGCAAGAGATTTTCAAAAAGCATTTCTAGCAGCCCAACTAGGAGAAGTAGAAGCATTAAACTATCTGGCAGACTCTTTTAAATACTATACTTATGGCATGGGAGTAAATAAAAATTTAGATACCTACACGAAAATTCTTAAACTATATAAAAATCCTCCACTAGATGAATATGGCATGATGCCTTATTTAGATGAAATAGTAGGTAATTACTTTGTGATGGATTTTAATAGAGATAATTTAGCGGTTATACCAAATGGAGGTTTTTATGCTGGCTTAAGAGAGATAGTAGAGGAAAAAGGTGAACTTCTTGATCCTAGAGACCTAGATGCTAATGAGACTACAAGAAATGAATTTGATAACTTTATAAAGAAAGTCCTAGATGACAATAAAGAGGATTTTAAAGGTGGGTTTCCTGCGGGGTGGGATGAAAGAAGACTATCTCTTTACATCGACTCCACCCTTCTAGAATCTAAAATAATGTCTCTAACCCCACCTGAAGGTTATCCTAATGCACCATACTATAACACTCCAGAAGAGCTAACAAGACTATATGAGGCTGGTAAATTAGACAAAAAGCTAAATCCTCTAACACCAGTAATGTATAGAGATAGCTTCCCTGAAGATCTTAGGCAAAAGATACTAAGTTATGCAAAAGAGCATAATATAAAGGATTAAAGAATAAATTTAATATCTATGGCTCCAAATGGAGCCAAATATAAATATATTAAGCCACTACAATCAAGGGCATAGGCATCTCTATGATAACCGGACTAATAGAACTTTATAAAACCTCATATGAAAAACTAGAAGAAAACTATAAAGAGATAATGCACATAGGCAATATGTTTGTCACGCTATTAACTTAAAAAAATAAATTAATTTTAAGAGATAATTAGACTTTTTTATAAGAAAAATCGCAAATAGCGATCTATACAAATTTTGATAAAGAATTTCAATATATTTTAATATCAAAATGAGCTGAATTTTGAAAAAATTAAAGCATATTTTTAAACTTGCTTTTAACTTTTTTGTTATAATATCCCATCAAAAATAAAAAGGATATTTTTTATCCTAATTAAGGTTTTAAATTTGAGAGTATATTTAGACAATAACGCTACAACAATGGTTGATCCTGAAGCTTTTGAGCTTATGAAGCCATATTTTTGTGAAAAATACGGTAATCCAAACTCGCTTCATAAATTTGGCTCTGAAACACATCCAGCTTTAAGAACAGCGCTAGATCAGCTCTATGCCGGACTAAACGCAAAAGATAGCGATGACATCGTTGTTACCTCATGTGCAACTGAGAGCAACAACTGGGTAGTAAAAGGCATCTACTTTGACAAAATTGCAACTGGCGAGAAGAAGCGTATCGTAACAACCGCAGTTGAACATCCAGCTATTTTGGCAACTTGTAAATTTTTAGAAAAATATGGCGTAGAGCTTACTGTTTTAGATGTAAATAACGATGGCATAGTCACTCCAGAACAGCTAAGAGCTGTAATGGATGAGAATGTAGCACTTGTTTCTATAATGAGCGCGAATAACGAAACTGGCATGATCTTTCCTATAAAAGAGCTTGCTAGTATCGCTCATGAATATGGGGCTTTATTCCACACGGATGCGGTTCAAGCAGTTGGTAAGATAAAGATAAATGTTCAAGACCTTGACGTTGATTTTCTAAGCTTTTCTGCGCATAAATTTCACGGACCAAAGGGTGTTGGAGCGCTATTTATAAAAAATAGTATGCCACTAAGTAGCTTGCTTCACGGCGGCGAGCACATGGGCGGGCGCAGAAGTGGCACGCTCGATGTTCCTGGCATCATTGGCATGGGTAAAGCACTTGAACTGGCAAATAAATTTATGGATTATGAGCACTCTCATGTTCGCCGTTTGCGTGATAAGCTTGAAGATGCAATTTTAAAAATTCCTGACGTTAGCGTCGTTGGTAAAAAAGAACAACGTGTGCCAAATACCATTTTGGCTTCTATAAAAGGCGTTGAAGGCGAAGCTATGCTTTGGGATCTAAACAAAGCTGGCATTGCAGCTTCAACTGGCTCAGCATGTGCGAGTGAAACATTGGAGAGTAACCCAATAATGGAGGCCATAGGGGCAGATAAGGAGCTGGCTCACACCGCACTTAGACTATCTCTTTCTAGGTTTAATACAGAAGAAGAGATTGATTATGCGATCGAGTATATAACAAAAGCGGTAAATAGACTAAGAGGTATCTCTAGTACATTTGCCTACGCCCCAGAATGGCATAAGAGTGGATTATAAAATTTAAAGGAAAATAATATGGCAAAGAATAATTTGATCGGAGGCTCTATCTGGGATGAGTATTCTAAGGTAGTGCAAGATAGGATGAATAACCCTAAATTTATGGGAGAGATAACTGAAGAAGATGCTAAAAAGGCAAACGCAAAGCTTATTGTGGCTGACTTTGGTGCAGAAAGCTGCGGTGATGCGGTTAGGTTATACTGGCTTGTTGATGAAAAGACAGACAAAATAATAGATGCTAAATTTAAAAGCTTTGGCTGTGGCACAGCGATAGCTAGCTCTGATACGATGGCAGAGCTTTGTATTGGCAAAACAGTTGATGAAGCGGTCAAGATCACAAACCTTGATGTAGAAAAGGCTATGCGCGACAATCCAGAAACGCCAGCAGTCCCACCTCAAAAGATGCACTGCTCAGTTATGGCGTATGATGTTATAAAAGCAGCAGCTGCAAGCTATAAAGGCATAGATCCAGAGCATTTTGAAGATGAGATCATCGTTTGCGAGTGCGCTAGGGTAAGCCTTGGTACGATTAAAGAAGTGATAAGACTAAATGACCTTCACACAGTTGAGGAAATCACGCAATACACCAAAGCTGGTGCATTTTGCAAGTCTTGCGTAAAGCCTGGTGGCCATGAAAAAAGAGAATATTATTTGGTAGATATTTTGCGTGATACTAGAGCTGAGATGGAGCGTGAGAAGATCGAAGCTCAGGCAAATGCCCAAGCAAATCATACTTTAGGCGACATTAGCTTTGAAAATATGACGATGGTAGGGCAGTTAAAAGCGGTAGAGTCTGTCATAGATAAAGAAATTCGCCCAATGCTTGAGATGGATGGTGGAAATTTAGAAATTTTAGATATCAGAAATGATAACGGAGAAAATACTGATATTTACATTCGCTATCTTGGTGCTTGCTCGGGCTGTGCGAGCGGCTCAACTGGTACTCTTTATGCGATTGAAAATGTCTTGCAAGAGAGCTTAAGCCCAAAAATTAGAGTTATGCCTATTTGATTTTATCAACTAGCCCTTGTGGGCTAGTTTTTATTTATTCTCTTAAAAATTTTAAAATTTCACTTCTAATTTGATTCAAATCACCCACAAATTTTTTTTCAAACTGCGAGCGATTAAAGGTTCGCTGACGTTTTGCTAACTGAGCTGTGTGCGTAGTTATGAGCTCTTCAAGCTCGTTTTGAGAAATTTCTTTATTTAAAAATTGCTTGCACTCTTTTAAACCTATTGATTTTAGGGGTTTTGGCTCACTTTTGTATTTATCAAATAAAAATTTCGCCTCATCTATAAGCCCAGCTTCGAGCATGCCTTTTGTTCTCTTTTTGATACGTTCTCTAAGCTCATCTTTATCCCATAAAATTTCAAATATCGCTAGCTCTTTTATGATGCTCTCTTTTGTATTTTCTCTTAGCCAAATGCTTGGGATTTGGCTACTAAATTTATAAATTTGATACCACTTTTCGAGGCGATAAGAGTCATTTTGGCTAAATTTACTTGCAAACTCAGGATCGATTTTTACAGCTAGCTCATAAATTTCTTCATTGCTTAAATTTATCTCACATTTTGGCACATTTGGTGCAAGTCCACTAAGCATTGATTTTAGATAAAAGCCGCTGCCTCCTGTAATGATGAGTGGGCAGTCTTGTAAGCGTGCAAATTCCTTTGCATTTTTATAAATTTCAAAAAATGCTCCAACGCTAAATTCTTCATCAGGATAAATTTCATTTACACCAAAGTGCTTTATGGCTTCAAGCTGCTCTTTATTTGGCTTTGCGCTGGCGATATCTATCTCTTTATAAAGTGCAAGCGAATCAAGACTTAAGATGACGCCATTAAGCTCCTTTGCAAGCTCAAATGCAAGATCGCTCTTGCCACTTGCCGTGGTGCCAATTATTGCAAATTCTTTAAACAAGTCTAGCCCTCGTAAAACGAGCTAAAGAGTAAAATTTCATCATTTTCCTCGTTATTTTTGCTATCTTTTATAAGACTAGCCAAAACACCAGCAAAATACGGAGCAAAGCTAAGCTCATTTAGTCCATAAGCTTGGTTATAGATCAAGTTGCTATATATGTTATCGCGTCCAAGAGCTGGCTTATCGTTTGAGCTAAGAAGTACGTAGTTTGCCCTAAAACTAGGCTCTTTTAGCTCGCTTATGCCAAGATGTATCTTTAGCTCATTTAAAAATGCATTAATCTTTTCAGTTTTAACAAGCGTATCGATAGCGCCGACTTGTAAATTTGTAATAATCGTAACGCCATTTTTAGTAGGATAAATTTTGGCAAATAGATCATTTAAAATGATTGGTTTTTTAGGGATTTGCCCTTCATTTAAGCTAAGATCAATAGTATAAAATTTAGCCAAAATCGCATTTAAGCTCGTACCTAGTTTATTTGAAAGCTCTAAATTTTTTGAAGTGATCACAAAGTTATCAGCCTCATATTCGCCGTTATTGCCGGTAGCTTTTTGCACTATTTGCCCCTGCGTTTTTAGCTCATAAATTTCATCATTTATAAATTTTACCCCGAGAGAATTTAACTCATTTATCAAAGCTTTTTTTAGCTCATTTGTGTCAATACTTGCGTTTTTGACTAAATTTATAGCGCCTTTTATGTTTTTATTTATTAGTCCAAAATTTGCAAGCTCTTTATCTACGCTTAAAATTTCTTGCTCGCTATGGGCAACCTTTATCTCATCAAGCCTTTTTTTAAAGCTTTCGTCATTGCTAAAAAGTAGATAAATACCGCTCTCATCGAAATTTATCTGCGGATATTTTTCGTTTAGCTTTCTTAAAATTTCAAAGCTTTTCTTACCAAATTTTGAAAACAAAATTTGCATCTTTTTGTCGTGAGCTTTGGTTGATTTAAGTGTAAAATTTGTCATCCAAGCTCTAAAATTTTCATTTAAGCAAATACTTATATCAAGCTCGCTTTTTTTGCTAACTAGCCCCATAAACGAGCTAGATATCGCTCCATCTTTTGCAAGAGCGTGTGTGCTAAAGGGTGCTAAAATTCCATTTGTAAAATCATCTTTTTGGCTGCTAATAATTAAAATTTCTTCACCTTTTTTAGCTAATTCGTAAGCCGTAAATAACGCACTAAAATTATCTCCAATAATCGCTACTTTGCCCATAATAACCCTTTGTTTTAAATTATTCTTGTAATGATAATATAAATTCAAATTTAAAGCAAAATGGTGTAAAATCAACCATTTTTAAAGAAAATGGAAATTTATCAAATGATAGAAAAATTAAAAATTATTGCTGAACTTATCGTTTTTAAGCATTCTGTTTTTGCTTTACCTTTTATTTTTGTTGCGATGATAGTTGCTAGCAAGATAGAAAGTGGCTCTGCTTGGTTTGGCTTTAAACTGCTTATCTTAGGTACTTTTTGCGCTGTTAGTGCTAGAAATTTTGCTATGGCTTTTAATAGATATAAAGATGAAGATATCGATAAGCTAAATCCGCGAACTGCGAGCCGTCCAAGCGTTGATGGCCGTATCGGTAGGAGCAATATGCAGCTTTTTATCGTGGCAAATGCGTTTATTTTTATTGTATGCGCTTATTTTATAAATTCGCTAGCATTTTGGCTAAGTTTTCCTATTTTAGCTGTTCTTGGTGGATATTCGCTATTTAAACGCTTTAGCGAGCTAGCACATCTGGTGCTTGGCCTTAGCCTAGGTCTTGCTCCAATCGCTGGCGTGGTCGCAGTGAGCGCTGCTATACCGCTTTGGAGCGTGTTACTTTGCCTTGGTGTGACATTTTGGGTAGCTGGATTTGACTTGCTTTACTCGCTTCAAGATATGAAATTTGATAAAGAAAATAAGCTCTTTAGCATACCAGCTATTTACGGCGACAAGGCTACGCTTTTTTTATCGGCCATTTTTCACGCTTTAGCTTTTATATTTTGGCTACTTTTTGCTTGGGCAGCTGGACTTGGAGCGATGGCATTTTTTGGAATTTTAGTAAGTGGCGTTATTTTATTTTTTGAGCATAGGATCGTAAGACGCGATTTTAGCAAGATAGATAGAGCATTTTTTACGTTAAATGGCTATCTGGGAATTTTATTTTTTATCTTTGTTTGGATTAGCGTATTATGAGTGAGATTAAGCTGTTTAAAGCACCTCTTGATATGGAATTTGAGTCTGATAAAGATGGGAGCGAGAAATTTAAAAGAGAGTTTGACTCCATCTTGCCGGGCGAAGAGGACGCGCTTGGGGCTTGGCTAAAACGAGCTAAATCACGTGGCGAAACCAAAGAGAGCGATCAAGTTTTATTAACTTTGCTGATCGAGCTTCACAGAAAAGTTGATACGCTGAGTGATTATATTAAAAACGAACATAAGCAATATTTGCCACTAAAAGAGAGGACGAGTATCGAAGAAATCGGTTTTACTCATATAAAAATAAGCGAAGAAAAATTTATAAAAGATGAAATTTACTACGCAAGGATTGCTATGCCTATCTTTCCAAAGAGAAATTTGAGCCTTTATTTAAGAGCTATTAGTGAAAATTTAGCAAAGATAGAAAATATGCACGAAGAGGATGAAGCCGACTGGAACGCTTACGTAACAGCCAGAGAGCGTGTAATGATAAGAGAAATGAGAGCGAATTCGTAAAGGAAAAATATGGAAATTTATATCTTTTTAGGCTTTGGTATCGTTTTGGCGATAATAGTAGCTTTAATGTTGATAAAAGATAGTGAGACAAATAAAAAATTTGCGAGATTTGAGCGAGCGATAGAAAGCGTTATGCAAGAAAATTTCAATCTAAAAAAACAAATTTCAATGCTTGAGGGCGAGGCGTTTAAAAATAGTGAACAATATGAGCCACTTAAAAAACAGATAAAAGAAAATATTGATTTGCAAATAAATGAGAAAATTGTACCAATAATTCGTGCGATTAAGAGTATTGAGCGAGTAATTGATGATTTTGCAACAGAGCAAAAAGATAGGATAGTTAGTCTTGAAGAGCGAACAAGAGATATTAATAAAATCGCACCAAGCGTCATCAATGAAGAAGAGCAAATTTTAAAAATGTTTAAAGATGGCAAAAGCGCAGCCATGATCGCTAAAGATCTTCACGTGGGTATGGGGCGAGTTGAATTTGTGCTTAAATTTCATAAATTAGCCTAAATTTGGGCTAATTTTAAAAGACAAAACTACTCTTAAACTACAAAAATTAGCTTAAATTTTTATTTTGATTTAAATCTTTTAACATATAATTGAAAAAATTATAAAAAGCTCTAACCAAGCTTAAGAAGGTGCTTTATGCTAATCGATAAATATGGTCGGGTTGTTGATTATTTAAGGATTTCTGTAACTCAGCGTTGCAACTTTAGGTGTAGGTATTGCATGCCTACAACGCCATTTAGCTGGACGCCAAGAGAGAATTTATTAACTTTTGAAGAGCTATTTTTATTTGTAAAAGTGGCTATCGATGAAGGTATAAAAAAGATAAGAATCACTGGTGGCGAACCGCTTGTACGTAAGGATTTAGACGTTTTTATAAAGATGATAAGTGATTATAATCCAGACATTGATCTAGCGCTTACTACAAATGGTTATATGCTTTCATATTTTGCCAAAAGGCTAAAAGACGCTGGACTAAAGCGCATAAATATGTCGCTTGATACACTAAATGAGCAAAAGGCTAAATTTATCGCACAAAAAAGCGTTTTACACGAAGTTCTAGCTGGCTTTGAAGCAGCTCATGATGCTGGATTAAAAGTAAAAATCAACACTGTCGCACTAAAAGGTGTAAATGATGATGAGCTTATAAATTTGCTAGAGTTTGCTAAATTTAGAGATTCTCAGATCAGATTTATTGAGTATATGGAAAATTCACACGCTAAAGATGATCTAAAAGGGCTAAGTAGCGATGAAATTTTAAAAATCATCTCACAAAAATATAATGTCACAAAAGATGGAAAACTACCAAATGCGCCTGCGTCTATTTATAGACTTGATGATGGTTATAAATTTGGTATCATTGATCCGCATAAGCACGACTTTTGCGAGAGTTGCAACCGTATCAGGCTAAGTGCCGAGGGGCTTTTGATACCTTGCCTTTACTTTGAAGAGGCTCTTAGCATCAAAAAAGCGGTTGAAAAAGGTGATATCGTAGCTGCAAGTGAAATTTTAAGGCAAGTACTAGCAAGCAAGCCAAAAGAGAACAAATGGGCGATAGGTGCTAGCAATGAAACCTCTTCGCGTGCCTTTTATCAAACTGGTGGTTGATGAGCAAAGAGCTAGAGCTAGTTGAGGCGTTTTTAAGCATCCAAGGCGAAGGAGCTTACCAAGGTAGACTCGCTATATTTTTACGCTTTTTAGGCTGCAACTTAAACTGCTCTGGCTTTGGCGTGCAAACAAAGTCTTTAAAAACTGGCGAAAGCTTACTAGGGTGTGATAGCATAAGGGCTGTTTTTAAAGGGCATTTTAATTATAAAGTTTACAGCATAGATGAAATTTTAGGCTTAGTTGATAACCTATGTAAAGGCTTAATGCAAAAACCGATCATTGTTTTGACCGGTGGCGAACCGCTCATTTGGCATGAAAATGAAAATTTTATAAATTTGGTAAAGAAATTGCTTGAAGATTATGAAGTGCATTTTGAGACGAATGGCACGATCTTGGTTGATTTTGCTAAATATGAAATTTATAAAAAATGCCACTTTGCACTTGGTATAAAGCTAGCAAATAGCGGAGTTAATGAACAAAAACGTATAAATTTAGACGCTATTTTAGCTATTAAAAATAATGCAAGAAGTAGCTTTTTAAAATTTGTCCTCTCACACTTTGACAAAAGTGAGTTAGACGAAATTATAAATATAAAAAATCAAGTTGATTTGCCAGTTTGGTGCATGGCAATAGGGGCGAATAGAGCTGAGCTAAACGAAAATGCTTTAAAAACAGCAGAATTCGCCATAAAGTATGGATTTAACTACTCGGAGCGTATCCACATCAGGCTTTGGAGTGATAAAGAAGGTGTTTGATGATTATTAGAAAGCTTTTTAGATTTGAAAATGCACATATTGTGAGATTTTGTAGCTCAAAGCGTTGCAGGACTAGCATCCACGGACACAGCTATGTGGCTGAAATTTTACTTAGCTCAAATTTTCTTGATAACGCCGGCATGGTCTATGATTTTGGTTTAATGAAGCAAAATATAAAAACGATTATTGATAGTTTTGATCACGCTACGACAATATTTTCAGGCGATAATGATGAGTATAAAAATGATCTAAAAAAGCACTCGGCAAGATGGATCGAGATCCCGCTAAATCCAAGTGCAGAGCAGTTTTGCCGTATATTTTTTGTACTCATAGAAAGACTACTTGAGCTTAGTGTGATGAACAACGGTGAGCGTGAAGTGAAGCTTCATAGCATTATCGTGCATGAGACTGATACGGGCTATGCACAGTGCTTTAAAGAGGACGCCGTAAATGCGCAAATGGGCGAGATAAGACTAGATGAGATCAAATTTTCAGATGCTATCATAGAAGAGTGGGAAGATAAAAATTTATTTGAGAAAATGAAAAATAGGTTAAAAATAGAAATTCCAAAGGACGTTTGATGAAAAAAATTATAACTTCTTTTTTATTTATAGCTGGTCTATTTGTGGGTTGTGGAGATAAAGATGAGGCTAAAAATGATATTAGCGAGCCAGTGCCGAGTGACGTGACCATAGCTCAACCAGACGCAAATGTCACAATTGATGAACAACTCCCGCCTGAGCCAGTCGTCGAAGAGAACGAGCCTTCTAAAGATAAGAAATGAACGAACATCTCTCCTCGCTTTTTGCATACACTTTGCCTTTTCATGTGACATTTTTTTATGCGCTAGTTGCCTGTAATATACTTTATTTAATACTTACTCAGTTTAGCAGCAATAGTAAAAACTATGTGCTTCGTATAAGATATTTTTTACCGATTTATCATATGCTACTTAGTTTTCTTACACTTACTGGACTTATTTTATGGGCGTATTATGGATATGAGTTTAAATTTAATGCCATAAAAATGTTAATCATCTTAATAATTTTAATCGCACTTAGTGCCATAGGTTTTAAAAGATTAAAAATTTATGCAGCTAATGGCGATTTAGAAAAATTTAAAAAATTTGCCCTTATTAAGGGATTTTGTGATCTTGTTTTAGTTGTAGTTGCAGGGATTTAGATGAAATTTTTATATGATAAAAATGCAGGTAATGAAAGCTTAAAGATAGTAAATGAAGCTTTTTTGCACCTAAAAGCTAGAAGAATGCAAGCTGGTGAGCGAATAAGTGTTAGAAATTTACGAGATTTTAAAGAGTATATTTATGAAATTGATGAGATTGATAGGCGAAGTGCGAGCTTAAGTCTTGTCTTTGCCAGCTTAAATGGCGAGCAAAAATTCGACTTTACGATCGCTTGGGCTATCGTCGATCCAAAGACAATTGAAAAGACATTGCCATTTTTAAATGAACTTGGCGTTGGTAAAATAGCTTTTGTCTATACTAAATTTTCTCAAGCAAATTTTAAGATAGATATTGAAAGGCTAAACTATATAAATGCTCTCTCTTGCGAGCAGTGCGGACGAACTTCATTAATGGATTTTGAAATTTATAAAAATTTGGACGAGCTAATGAGTGTTTATAAAAATGTCTCAGCTATAAATTTTGGCGGTAAAAGCTTAAATGAAAAGAAAGATGATGAGCTTTTAATAATTGGTCCAGAGGGTGGATTTAGCGAGGATGAGTCGGCTAAATTTAAAAATAGCTACTGCCTAAATACTAAAAACATCTTAAGATCGCAGACCGCGGTTATCTCAGTAGCGGCAAAATTCCTAGCTTAATTTATTTGATTTTTAGATTTCTTTTTATATAATCAGCAACTTTTAATGTAGATAATTAGCCCAAAAATAATAAAGGAAAAATGATGAAAAAAGATATCCATCCAGAATACGTAGATTGCACTGTAACTTGTGCTTGCGGAAACACTTTTAAAACAAAGTCAAACAAAAGCGAGATCAGAATTGACATTTGCGACAAGTGCCACCCATTTTTTACAGGCAGCGAAAAGATAGTTGACAGTGCCGGCCGTGTTGAGAAATTTAAGAAAAAATACGCTCAAAAATAAGCCTTGCTCTACTTTATTCCTACTCCAATAGGAAATTTAGAAGATATCTCGCTTCGCGCGATTAGAATTTTGCGTGAATGTGAGATAGCTATCTGCGAAGATACAAGAGTCTGTAAAAGTCTTATAAACTTGCTAAATGAACGCTTTGAAGCAAGTATAAATATATCAAAATTTATTCCACTTCACACTCACAACGAAAATGATTTTTTTGTAAATTTAAGTGATGATTTTTTTAGCAAAAATGTAGCCTACATGAGCGATGCCGGCATGCCAGGTATCAGCGATCCAGGCGTTAGCCTAGTAAGATATGCTCAAAAAAATAACATTGAATATGAAATTTTAAGTGGAGCAAACGCCGCACTTCTAAGCGTGGTTGCAAGCGGGCTTTGTGATAAGGAATTTGTCTTTTTAGGCTTTTTGCCAAATACTGGCAGAGATAGGTCTTTGGCTATACAAAATGTTCTAAATTTAGCCTATCCAGCCGTTATTTACGAAAGCCCAAAACGCATACTAGGCTTAGTACAAAGCATCGCAAATCTAGAACCTGAGAGAGAAATTTTTGCCATAAAAGAGGCTACGAAAAAATTTGAGACTAAATTTAAAGAAAAGGCTCAAAATTTAGCTCAAATTTTAGAAAAAGCAAATTTAAGCGGAGAGTGGGCGGTTGTCATCTCAAAAAGTGACAAAACAGCCACTCAAAATATCACAAAAGATGAGATACTTTCGCTTAATCTTGCCCCAAAAGTAAAAGCAAAATTGCTTAACAAAATAACCGGAGAAGATGTAAAAAAGATATATGATGAGCTTATAAAAGCTTAAATTATATGCTACAAAACTGCTAAGTGATACTAAAACGAAAGTGTAAAATTTACTCTAGTTAGATACAAAAATAAGTTAAATTTTAATTGACTTTAGCTACCATAAGTTACCATGATAATATACGGAAAACAACTATTTTTACATATTTTGAACAAGCGACCACAGATATTAGAAGAGATATATCTCTCAAAAGAGTGTGACAAAAAACTCTTCTCTAAAATTTGTGGCACAGGCAAAAAGATCATTCGCGTGGATAATCAAAAAGCACAGTCTTTGGCTCGCGGTGGAAACCATCAAGGTTTTTTAGCGAATGTTAGTGAGTTTGAATTTTCAGACATTGCCGAGCTTAAAAAGCTAAATTTTATCGCTATTCTTTATGGCATAAGCGATGTTGGCAATATCGGTGCTATCGCTAGAAGTGCTTATGCTCTAGGCTGCGAAGGTCTTGTGATAGTGGCAAAAAGTATAAATATGCAAGGTGTTTTAAGATCAAGTAGTGGTGCTGCTTATGAGATACCAATAGCGATTTTTGAAGACGGGCTTAGTTTGCTAAATGAACTAAAACAATTTGGTTTTAAAATTTATGCAACAGCAAGTAATGGCAAAAACGTAAAAGAGATGAAGTTTGCTGGTAAGAGAGCTTTGGTGATGGGCTCAGAGGGCGAAGGTATACCGCAAAAGGCTCTGGCAAAGTGCGATGAGTGTATCGGTATAAAGTTAAAAGAGGGCTGGGACTCCTTAAATGTAAGTGCAGCTTTTGCAATAATTTGTGACAGGATGATAGATGAATGAATTAGAGAATTTAAAAGAGATAGGTATAAAGGAAATTTCACGTAAAACGCATATTGAGCCTACATTTTTACAATATATTTTTGATAAAAATTTTGAAAAATTATCACGTTTAAATATTCGAGGTTATGCCAAGATTTTGCAACGTGAATATGATGTTGATTTGAGCGAGTTGCTCGCTGAATATGATGCCTTTATGCAAGAAAACACTCCAGATGAGAGTCACAAAACTAAAGTTACTCCAAAAATTTCTTCTTACACTCCAAAAGATATTACCATACAAAAACAAAGCGGTAGTGGCGGTGTTGGATTTTTATTTTGGCTCATCATTTTAGCTATTATCGCTGGCGGGGCATATCATTTTGATGCTTACAAATATATCGAGAATTTTTTATCGTTTTTAAATGATGAGAATAAAAGCGTGAGCTATTCGCAGTCAAGCATAGTAAATGAGGTGAAGAAAAATATCATCGATACAAATATCACCATCTCTCAAAATAGCCCTAAAATAGAAGCAAACATATCAAGCGTAAAAATTTCAGCTCCAGTTGAGCAAAATGTGACAACAAGTCCTGTGAACATGGAACAAAACGCTGTGAAGCCAAGCATGACGGCTCAGTCAGCTCCTAAGATAGAGCAAAACATTACAAAGCCACTAAATGAGGCGGTCATTACACCAAAACAACGTGTCTGGATAGGGATAATTAATCTTGAAAATGGTCAAAAAATATCAAACGACACAAGTAAAAGCATAAATATAAATTTAGACCAAAGACAGCTTGTGGTTTGTGGAAATGGCAACATTGAGCTAAAGATTGGCGATAAGGTAACAAAATATAATCCAAGTCGTCCGGCTAGATTTTTAGTGGAAAATGGAGAGATGAAATTTGTGAGCTATGATGAGTTTGTAGAACTTAACAAGGGCAAATCTTGGTAAGAAAAATAGCGATTTTCACCGCTTTTAGTGTATTTGCCTATGCTTTTAGCTTGCAAACTAGTGCAAGTGCTTTAAGCAATGTTGGAAATGTGCAAATTTCTTTAGAAAATTTAGACCAAAATGGCTCACTCAATGTCAATGAGCTAGTATCAAGATTAAAACAAAACTCAAGTTACGATAGCATTTCATTTGGTTCAAATAGTTTGAATTTAAAATTTATAAGCGAGCAAAAGGTTCCTTCTACATTATTTGTAAAATCAATAAATTCAACTCTGGATGATGCCAACATAAGTATTTCAAGGATAAATTCCTTAAAAAATGGAGATCAAATTTCTTATGGAATTTCAGCCATAAAAAATGGTGGAATAGATCCAAATTTATTAAGCTTAGCACTTAGTCAAAGCGGTTTTAAAATTTTAGGATTTGATAGAGTTGATGGGAATTTAGAGATATTTTTAGATGCTCAGAATATGATCCTTAAGGCTGCAAAGGTAAATTTTGACGAAGAGACGCCACTTTTAAAAAGTGGTGGTACTTATTTTGTTGATGTTGAGGGTGCAAGTAGTCTAGATATCGCATCAAAAGAGTCAAATAGATGGATGCCACTTGTTAGAATTTATGATAAAAATTTAAATCAGATTGACTCTATAAAAGAGGAGCAAGCAAAAACCGCCGTTTCTATAAATTTAGCAATAGGCGCAAAATACGCATTAATTAGCGACAATGTTGATATAAATAATATAAAAAATGAGATAATTATCAAGCTTATAAAATAGGAGTAAGCAGTGTTTGATGAGATAAGATTTAATACAATTGAGCGTTTGCCAAACTACGTTTTTGCCGAAGTGAATGCAATAAAAATGGCTGCGCGAAGAGCTGGAGAAGACATCATCGACTTTTCTATGGGTAATCCTGAGGGCAGAACGCCACAGCACATCGTCGATAAACTATGCGAAAGCGCGCAAAAGGACAAGACTCACGGCTACTCAGCCAGTGCTGGAATTTATAAGCTTCGCCTTGCCATTTGCAACTGGTACAAAAGAAAATATGGCGTAAATTTAGACCCAGACACTGAAGCAGTCGCCACGATGGGTAGCAAAGAGGGTTTTGTTCACTTAGCTCAAGCCGTGATAAACCCAGGCGATGTGGCTATCGTGCCCGATCCTGCTTATCCGATACACACGCAAGCGTTTTTATTTGCTGGCGGAAGTGTCGCAAAGATGCCACTTCACTATAATGATAAATTTGAGCTAGATGAGAATAAATTTTTTGAAAATTTGATCCAAACTATACATGCAAGCTCACCAAAGCCAAAATACGTAGTCGTAAATTTTCCTCACAACCCAACGACCGTAACCGTGCAAAAGAGCTTTTATGAGCGCCTTGTAAGCATTGCAAAACAAGAGAGATTTTACATCATCTCAGACATCGCTTACGCTGATCTTACATTTGACGGCTACAAAACGCCAAGCATCTTTGAGGTTGATGGTGCAAAAGATGTTGCAGTAGAGTGCTACACACTTTCAAAAAGCTATAATATGGCTGGCTGGAGAGTTGGCTTTATGTGCGGAAATAAAAGACTTTGCGCTGCACTTAAAAAGATAAAATCATGGGTTGATTACGGCATGTTTACGCCGATCCAGGTGGCTGCCACAGTCGCACTTGATGGCGATCAAAGCTGCGTTGAAGAGATACGCCAAATTTATGAAAAAAGAAGAGATGTGATGATAGAGGCCTTTGCTCAGGCTGGTTGGGAGCTTAAAAAACCAAGCTCTAGTATGTTTATCTGGGCGAAGCTACCGCCAAAAGTTAGCCACTTAGGTAGCCTTGAGTTTTCAAAGCAGCTTCTTACAAAGGCATCAGTCGCAGTTAGTCCGGGTATTGGTTTTGGCGAGGGCGGAAACGACTATGTGCGTCTAGCTCTTATCGAAAACGAAAATAGAATAAGGCAAGCAGCAAGAAATATAAAAAAATATTTGAAAGAATTTGAATGAATGTAGCGATATTAGGCGTTGGAACGGTTGGCGAGTCAGTTGCTAAAATTTTACTAAAAAACAAAAAGCTAATTGCAGCAAGAAGTGGCGAGGAGATCGTACCAGTCATTGGAGTGGTTAGAAATTTAAATAAAAAAAGAGAAGCCGGTATCCCTTTGACTGACGATATAAATAGCGTTGTAAACCGCGATGATATCGACGTTTTTGTCGAGCTTATGGGTGGTGTAGAAGAGCCTTTTAGGGTTGTGAGTGAAATTTTAAAGCGCAAAAAAGCAGTTGTAACTGCAAACAAAGCACTTCTTGCCTACCACAGATATGCTTTGCAAAATTTAGCCAAAAACACGCCATTTGGCTTTGAAGCAAGCGTGGCTGGGGGCATACCGATCATTAGAGCATTAAGAGAAGGCTTAAGCGCAAATCATATCGTTAGTATAAATGGCATACTAAACGGAACTAGTAACTTTATCCTAACCTCGATGATGGACGAGGGCTCAAATTTTAAAGACGCACTTAAAAAGGCGCGAGAGCTCGGATACGCTGAGGCTGATCCTACTTTTGACGTGGGAGGCTTTGATACGGCTCATAAGCTTCTTATACTGGCAAGCATCGCATACGGTGTGCATGGCGATCCAGAGGATATTTTGATCGAAGGAATAAAAGGTATTACACCTGAAGATATATTTTTTGCAAAAGATTTTGAATACTCAATAAAACTTCTGGCCATTGCCAAAAAAAGTGAGGGTAAAATCGAGCTACGCGTACATCCAGCACTTGTGCCACAAAATAAAATGATAGCAAAGGCAAGTGGCGTGACAAATGCGATCAGTGTCGTTGGCGAGGTCGTTGGCGAGACGATGTACTATGGACCTGGAGCTGGCGGCGATGCAACGGCAAGCGCGGTGATCAGCGATCTTATCGACATCGCAAGAGATAGCAAATCGCCGATGCTAGGATATAAAGCACCATTTGAATTAAATACGCTTGAGCTACTTGACCGCGATAGGATAAAGACAAAGTATTACTTTAGATTAAAAGTCGAAGATAAAATGGGTGTGCTAGCAAAGATTACAAATTTAATGAGCGAAAATAACTTATCGATTGATAGCATACTTCAAAAACCAAAAGATGAGAGCGAATTTGCGGTATTGTTTTTTACGACACATACGAGTCTTGAGGCTGATGTAAGAAGGACAATTGAAATTTTAAAAGAGCAAGAGTATATAAAAGAAGAGCCATTTATGATGAGGATCGAGGAGTAGCTTGGGGTTAAAAGAGTATCTCTTCGGTAAAAACTCAGAAGATAGGGCGTGTGAATTTTTACAAAAGCTTGGTTTTATCATTTTAGAGAGAAATTTTCACTCTAAATTTGGCGAGATAGACATTATTGCACTAAGTAGTGATAAAATTTTACACTTTATAGAGGTAAAAGCAACTAGCGGAGAATATGAAGTAGAATACCGATTAAATAAGACAAAATATATAAAAATTTTAAAAACTATAAATTTTTATATGATGAAAAATGAGCCAAATAGAGATTTCCAAGTCGATTTACTCGTCATAAAAAATGAAGATTTAGAACTGAGAGAAAATATGAGTTTATAATAAAATTTATGATTTAGATAAAATTTAAATTTAATTTGTATAATTGCCACATTTTAAAAATAAGGAGAAAAAATGGGAAAATACATCGAACTTACAAAAGAAAATTTTGATGTTACAAAAGAAGGCGTTGCTTTAGTAGACTTTTGGGCTCCATGGTGCGGACCTTGCCGTATGCTAGCTCCGGTGATCGAAGAACTTGCTGAAGACTTTGACGGTAAAGCAAAAATTTGCAAGGTAAATACTGACGAAGTGCAAGATTTTGCGGTTGAGTTTGGCATCAGATCGATCCCAACATTGCTATTTTTCAAAAATGGCGAGCTAGTTGAGCAAATGGTCGGTGCACAGTCAAAACAAGCCTTAACTGACAAACTAAATTCGCTTCTTTAATGAGCGAAAAAAGAAGAGGAAGCCTACTTCCTCTTACATATATATTTGGTTCATTTTTTGGTGCAGCTATGATAGCAGCTGCATTTACGTATAGCAACTATCGTTTTTCACAATATAAATTTGTTGATTTTGCGAAGCTAGTTTTCTACGAAAAAAGCGAAATTTTCACTCCAAAAGAGCCAAAATACACGCTTTTAATCTTCAGTTCAAATCAATCAAAATTAGACGAAATTTTACCAACCAAAAATGAAACAGTTGTAGCAATCGATATCTTTCAAAAAAGATATGAGTCAAACTCAACACTAAAATATATAAGCTCAGATATTAATACGGTCTTGGAGCTAATGCAAAATTTAAGCATTACAAAGCTTCCAAGTAGTGTTGAGATAGTTCATCAAAAGGGCGAAATTTATAAACAAAATTCGCCCATAAATGTTTTAGAATAAAGGAAATTTATGCTTGATTTAGCGATCATCGGAGGCGGTCCAGCAGGACTAAGCGCCGGACTTTACGCCACTAGAGGCGGATTAAAAAATGTTGTAATGTTTGAAAAAGGCGAGCCTGGCGGTCAGATCACCTCTAGCTCAGAGATAGAAAACTACCCAGGCCAAAAAGCACCTGGTGAGAGTGGCTTTGACTTTATGAGTACTTGGTGGAAGCAGTGTAGCGCATTTGGACTAGTTCATAAGTGGGCAAACGTCGTTGGTGTTAGAAAAAATAGCGACGGTAGCTTTGAAATTTTACTTGAAGGCGGCAAGAGCGAGCAGGCAAAGGCTGTCATCGTAGCGACTGGCTCAACCCCAAGACGTGCTGGCTTTAAAGGCGAGGACGAGTTCTTTGGCAAAGGCGTAAGTACATGCGCAACATGCGATGGCTTCTTTTACAAGAACAAAGAGGTAGCTGTCCTTGGCGGTGGTGACACAGCTGTTGAAGAGGCACTTTATCTAGCGAATATCTGCTCAAAAGTCTATCTTATCCATAGACGTGACGAGTTTAGAGCAGCACCTACGACCGTTGAAAAAGCTAGAAAAAATGAGAAGATCAAATTTATAACAAGTGCGACGATAAAAGAGGCGCTTGGCGATAAAATGGGCCTAACAAAGATTGTGCTTGATACCAAAAATGGTGAGCGCGTGCTTGATGTGCCGGGCATTTTCACCTTTGTCGGACTGAATGTAAATAACGAAATTTTAAAAGATGAAAACGGCAAATTTATCTGCGATATGGTCGATGGTGGACAGGTCAAGACAAACCTTAAGATGCAAACTAGCCTAAAAGGGCTCTTTGTAGCAGGTGATATCAGAGAGGATGCTCCAAAACAAGTCATCGTGGCTGCAGGCGATGGCGCTGTGGCTGCACTTAGCGCTATGAGCTACATAGAAAGCTTGCATTAGTACTCAAATTTAGCCAAATTTTTGGCTAAATTTCTCTTCTTTTTTCTATCAAATTTTTTGATTTTATACGTATCTTTAAAGCCTATTTGTAATCTATCTATAATAAATTTTATGTTAAATTTCAATCAAAAATCAAAGGATAAATTTTGGTAAAAATAGGCCTTTATGGTGCTAGTGGAAAGATGGCTCAAAGTATCATTTCTTGTTTAAAAGATGAAAAAGATGCCACTTTAGGCATCGCTTTTAGCCAAAAAAATCAGGTTGAAAATTTAAGTAGCGATCTTTTGACAAATGACTTTGCTAAATTTTTTGAAGCATGCGATGTGATAATCGACTTTAGTCAAAAAGAGGCGACCATGGCACTGCTAAACTACGCTAGAACTAATCCAAAACCACTAGTTATCGGTACGACCGGCTTAGATGATGACGAGAAAAATTTGCTCCACCTAGCATCAGGGGCTATGCCTATTCTTTACGCAACAAATATGAGTTTGGGTGTGGCTGTACTAAACCGCCTTGCAAGGATTGCTTCAAAAACATTAAGAGAATTTGACATAGAGATCGTAGAGCAACACCACAGGCACAAAAAGGACGCTCCAAGCGGTACAGCGATGACACTTGCAGGAAGTGTAGCTGAGGCAAGAGATTTAAATTTAAAAGATGTTTTAGTGACTGGTAGAGCCGGTATGGTAGGGGCTAGGAGCAAAGACGAGATCGCAGTCATGGCACTTCGTGGTGGAGATGTGGTCGGTCGCCACACGGTTGGCTTTTATAATGACGGCGAGTTCATCGAGCTAAATCACACCGCAACGAGTAGGGCAACTTTTTCAAAAGGTGCGATCAGGGCTGCCATTTGGCTAAAAGATCAAAATAGTGGCCTTTACTCGATAGACGATAGTTTAGGGCTTGATGATTAAATTTGAGCTTGATGATGTAGAGAGTTACAAACTAGAATTTGGTGATAAATTCTACCTGCTGGAGTGTAAAAAGCGTCAAAATTTAAGAACTGGCGATATAGTAAAGCTTATATTTAGGTTTGAAGATGATGAGTTTGCTCAGGTTGAGCGCATGTGGGTGGTCATTAACGAGACAAGTAACGGCGAATTTACCGGCATTTTAGACAATGAACCATTTACAAAAGGCTGTTTAAATGTTGGCGATGAGATCAAGTTTAACTACAAAAATGTTCTTGAAATTTACAAAGATGATGAAAACTAAAGGAAAAAAATGTGTGCAATAGTTGGTATTATAAATTCTAAAGATGCAGCAAAGACTGCCTATTATGCGTTATTTTCTATGCAGCATCGCGGTCAAGAGGCAAGCGGCATTAGCGTTTGTGATGATGGAGAAATTTCTACTCACAAGGGTAATGGCCTAGTTACAGAGGTCTTTAATGAAGAAATTTTAAGATCGCTAAAAGGTGATATGGCGATCGGTCACAACCGCTACGCAACGGCTGGTAAAAACTCAGGTCGTGACGCCCAGCCAATAGCCGCTAACTACTCTTTGGGGCAGATTTCAATCGTCCATAATGGAAATTTGGTAAATAAAGATGAGGTTAGAGATGAGCTTATTAAGGATGGTGCGATATTTCAGACAAATATGGATACTGAAAATATCATCCATCTAATCGCAAGAAACCATAGCAAGCACTTGCAGGACCGTATTATCGCGGCACTTGATAAGATAAAAGGCGCTTATTGTCTGCTTATCCAGTCACGCCATAAAACCTTTGCCATAAGAGATCGCTGGGGTGTTAGGCCGCTAAGTCTTGGCAGGCTAAAAGATGGTGGATATATCGTAGCTAGCGAGACTTGCGCTTTTGATCTTGTGGGAGCTAGCTTTATAAGAGATATTAGGCCTGGTGAGATGATAGTTTTTGAACATGGAAAAAGTGAGTTTCAAAGTATCCAAATTTATGATCCAGATCCTAGAATTTGTGCATTTGAATATATCTATTTTGCTCGCCCAGATAGCGTGATAGAAGGTAAAAGTGTCTATGAAGTTAGAAAAAAAATGGGTGAAGTACTAGCTAAAAAGAGCAAAATTAAAGCAGATTTCGTCGTACCTGTACCAGATAGCGGTGTGCCAGCAGCGCTCGGATATGCAAACGAGAGCAAGATCCCTTTTGAGCTAGCTATCACTAGAAACCACTATGTGGGTAGAACCTTCATCGAGCCAAGCCAAGAGATGAGGAATTTAAAAGTTAAGCTAAAACTTAACCCGATGTCATCAGTTCTAAAGGGTAAAAGTATCGTTGTCATAGATGATAGTATCGTTCGCGGTACTACTTCAAAAAAGGTGGTTGATCTTTTAAGACATGCGGGCGCTAAAGAGATTCATTTTAGAGTCGCATGCCCTGAGCTTAAATACCCTGAGCGATACGGTATCGACACGCCAAGCTTTGAAGAGTTAATAAGCTCTAAAAAAAATGCAGAGGAAGTAAGAGAATATATCGGTGCAGATAGCTTAGAATTTTTAAGTATAGACGAACTTAAAGAAAGTATCGGCAATGAGCGAAAATATTCGCTTGTAAGCTTTGATGGTGATTATTTCATAAAATGAGAAATTTAGTAGTTTTGCTGCTAGCAATACTCTTTTTTGCAGGCTGCTCGCAAAAGACACCTAGCAAAAAGGATGAAATTTTCATCATGGTAAGCTACTTTGAGCTAAACGGCGAAAAGCAGCAGCTGCTAATCAAAAGTATGCCAAATTTGGCTGATAAAAATGCTAGTGTGCCATTTTTTGGCATGGTAAATTTTCTTGATCAAAATAAAACTACAAGTGCTTACTCTCTTGTAAATGGCGTTATAAACGTCATTGAAGCGGATCACGCCTCTATAAATTTAAACAAAGCTAGTGACATTTTGGCTCTTAAAAAATCTAGTGAGATAAGATTTTACGAGATAAGACCTGACGTGGTTGAGAGTGTTAAATTTAGCTCGCAAAACGGCGTTTGCGGTGAGTTTTTGGCTCAAAAGCCAGTTTTTGTAAATGCGGCCACCAACTACTACTTAAGAGATGATAGCTTTTTTGCAAGCTTAATAGAGGCAAATTTCTTTTATAAAAAAGGCGCAAAGATCCTAAAAAAAGAGTTTGTTTATAATATAGCTGAGATTAAAATCCTAGAAGAAGCAAAAGAATTTACACAAAAGGCAAAGCAGCTTTTTTTAAATGACCTACAAAAATTGGGCAGGCTACTTGACATACTTTGTACTTTTTAAATCTTTATCTTAAAAATTTGTGCTTATTGCATATACTTAAAAGATAAAATTTACTCTAAAATCAAACTAAGACTTAACGTTTTATCCTATGAAATTTGTAAAAATTTGCTTTAAATTTGATTAGTAGCAATTTAGTTTTGTGATATTTATGCCATTTTTAAAGTAAGGCGGATATGGCATATATACGGTAAATGGTGTGCTTTTTTGCTTTGGTAAATTTTTGGCTACATCAAATTTATATTCAACTGTATTTGGCCTCTCATCCTTATCTGTGCCAAGAACCCATGAGAAAAATGAAAGCCCACTTGGCTTAAAAAATGCTTCACCGCCAAGGTCATTTTTATTTAGCGGTTGATTGATTAGTTTGACTGTCAGTGTGCAGTTGCTAATTGTAAATTTACCGATATTTCTCACTTGCCCTTTAAAAACGATACTCTCATTTCGTAAAATTCGCTCACTTTTTACATTTTCAAGCATGCCTTTTTTTGTATATTTATCAAGCACTAGCATCAAAAAAACAGCAAGTGTGGTTGAGACTAGAATGTTTGTAAAAAATAGTGATAAAAATAACTTTCGCTCAGCTCTAAGTGAGAGAACAAGAAATAAAATAGAAAGCAGAGCAATCGCAAAAAGAACGATAATATGAACGATCGTAAAATATGCTGAGCTCATCAAAAACACTCCACTTTTTTAGAGATATTGTAGTCTATAAATGCGAAATCATTGACAAATTCTTTAACCTCAATGCTTTGCTTTGGTAAAAATTCCTCGTTTAAGATGATTCTTTTTCTAGCAAATGGATTAAGTGAGTTAAAAAAGTCTTTCGTATTTTGTCTTGAGCTTAGATAGAAGTCAAGTTCGATTTTGCAGATACTAAGTACATTATTTGAATTATTTGTAATATTAAAATCAACCATTAGTGCATCGACATATTGAAGCTGTTTGGTGGTTATTTTGCTTATGCTAACTGGCCTTAAATTTTCATTTATATATTTGTTCGCGTAGTAATTACCTACAAAAAGTCCGAAAAAAGCAGCCAAAATAAATAAAAATCCTATCTGCCACCACGACTTTATCGCTATAAAAATCCCTAAAAGCACGATTAGTATAAATGCTAAAAATATCCAGCCATAGGTTAGAAAATCGATGAGTTTTGCATTTTGCAATACAAAAAGCAAGTTGTGCTTAATGCTATTTAACATCTCGCGATCTTTTCTCTTCAATGCCGCTCATGCCAAAACGCCTTGCAAGTTCGTTTTTTACAGCATCTGGATGGATATTATGGGCTGAAAGTGTTACAAGTGCATGAAAGCAAAGATCGGCTGCTTCGTAGGTTAGGTCATCTTTTGCTTTTTGCTCATTTTGCTTTGAGTTTTCTGCGAAACTAAGATCCTTTGCAGCCATTATAAATTCACCAGCCTCTTCACCAACTTTCTTTAAAATTTGATTTTCACCTTTTTTAAAAAGACTTGCTACGTATGAAGTTTCAGGGTTAGCATTTAGCTTTCTATCTTCTATCACATGGTAAAGCTCATCAAGCACACCATAATTTATTTTTTTGACTTCAACTTTTGTATCTAAAATTTTGCCGTCATGCAAATTTATCTCATTAAAAAAGCACGACCTTGCTCCAGTGTGACAAGCAGCGCCTCCGTTTTGAATCACCTTTAAAAGCAAAGTATCGTTGTCGCAGTCTAAAAAAGCAGCCTTTATCTCCTGAGTGTTGCCACTTTCTTCGCCTTTTTTCCAAATTCTATTTTTGGTGCGTGAAAAGTAGTGAGCGTAACGGCTAGATAGACTTAAATTTAATGCTTCTTCGTTCATGTAAGCAAGCATTAAAACTTCCTTTGTGGTATGATCGCAAACCACTACTGGAAGCAACCCACCAACTTTTTGCCAGTCTATACTTTTTGTTACGCTATTCATTTTTATCTCTCGCTTACTGAGCTAGCTCTTGCTTTATCTTTTGCGTCTAGCCAGATATTTGGCACAGCTCCACCAGGTGTTAAGAAAATTTTAGCATCTTTATTTTCTTTTAGGGCTTCGTTAAATTTGTTTTGCGTCTCGATCTGCTTTAAATTTAGTAGATTTTGATCGACACTTTTTGCGACCTCTTTGTTCGCATACGCAGTTGCGTCAGCCTCGATTTTAATGGCATCAGCCTTACCTTTTGCTTCAATGATCGCAGCTTTAGCGGTACCTTCTGCAAGTGCAGCTTGTTTTAAGGCTTCTTGATTTGCTCTTTCTACTTCGTATTTTGTTCTTTCAGCTTCTTGTTTTGCGATTTGGACGCGCTCAATCTGCTCTTTTACCTTTGAAGGCAAGATGATCTCACGAAGCTGCACTGTTAAAAGCTCAACTGGCTTATTTGGCTGAGAGTCGATATCTTTTCTTATGCCATCATCGATTTGTCTTGCTAGATCGTTTCTCTTTGTTGGAAGCTCTTCTGCTGTATATTTACCAGCGATACTGCGAACCACGTCACGAACGACAGGATCAACTATCTTGCTCTCCCAGCTAAGACCCCAAGAGGCAATAGTTTGAGGAGCATTTTCTGGATTTAAACGGTATTGCACAGTAATATCAATGCTAACTGGTAAATTTCTAGCATCAAGTACTGAAATAGAATTTTTACGTAAAATTCCAGCACCAACGCCTTGATATGACTTTTGCATTGATTCGCCCATATCCTCGCCAGAAGTATAGTTTATGATCCTAACTCTGGTATCTACGATGATGATGTCTTGGATAAAAGGTAAAAAGAAGTGAAAGCCTGGCTGTAAAGGATTTGGTTCATATTTGCCTGCCGTAGCTTTAATACCAACTTCGCCTGAGTGAATCACTTTAAATGGCTGAGTGATAGCAAAAATAGCAATAATTGCAATTACAATGTAGGCAAGTGCTCCAAATTTACCAAAGCCACTTGGTAGATTTGGCATTTTAAAATCCTTTTTGAAAGGTGGCTCTTTGTCGCTATTTTGACCTGAGCCTCTGTTGTCATTACCTGGCTTTTTTTTATTGAAATAATCGTTTAAATCAGCGGGCATTTCGTTCCTTTAAATTTTTAAATATATGTTAAAAATGATTCATACTTTTTATTTAGTCCATAAACTACGTCAAAATAAGCTTTTTGTAGTCTCTTTGTCACTTCGCCTCTAGCGCCGTTACCAATGATGCGGTTATCTATGCTATTTATCGGTGTTACTTCAGCTGCTGTGCCTGTGAAAAACGCCTCGTCAGCTGTGTAAGCCTGATCTCTTGTGATGCGCTCTCTTCTTACTTCTATGTCAAGATCGTGAGCAAGTCTTATGACTGTATCTTGAGTGATGCTAAGTAGGCTGTTGTCGTTTGGAGGAGTGATTAAAACGCCATTTTCAACGATAAAGAAGCACTCGCCTGGACCCTCAGCCACAAAGCCTTCGCTATCAAGAAGTAGCGCCTCGTCGTATCCAGCCTCTTTTGCCTCGTAGTTTGCCATTTGTGAGCTTAGGTAGTTTGAGCTAGCTTTTGCTCTGTTCATTTGAGCAGCAGGTGCGAGTTTGGCAAAGCTTGAAATTTTAACTCTGATGCCTTTTTCTAGGCCTTCATCGCCAAGATAAGCACCCCATTCCCATGAAGCGATAGCAGTTTGCACCGGTGCTTTTGTGTGAGCTACACCCATTACGCCGTATCCTAAAAATATAAGTGGGCGGATATAAACATTGCCATTATATTTATTTGCACGAAGAAGCTCTATTTGCGCTTTTTCAAGCTCTTCTTCAGTGTAAGGTACATTTAAAACAGTCATTTTTGCTGATCTTAAAAGCCTTTTTGTGTGATCTTGGAGTCTAAAAATAGCTAGACCTTTTTTTGTTTTATAAGCTCTTGTGCCTTCAAATACGGCATTAGCATAGTGTAAAGAGTGAGTTAGAACGTGTACTTTTGCATCGTCCCATTTAACTAATTTTCCATCCATCCAGATAAATTCTGAAGCATTCATTGTTAAACCTTTCTTTTTTCTTAGAAATTTTGGTCTGAGTTTATCTAAAATTGCTTTAAATTTACATTTCTAAGACCAAAATTTGCAGATATTACCCGCCAAAACTACTTATCTAAAAGCTCTTGTATGATCTTTGCCATCTCATCGATTGATGAAGCTGCGCTTAAGTTTATTAAGTATTTGCCGCTTACTACAAAAGCTGGCACACCGCTAATGCTAGCAACATCATAAGAGGCGAACCATGCGTCTAAAAGCTCTTTTGCTCTTTCGCTATTTAGTGCTTTTTCGTAGTCGTTCTTGCTCACGTGAGCTGCTTTAAGGGCTAAATTTATAAATCTCTCTTTGTCTTTGCCATCATTAAAATCATCTTTCTCATCATGTCTTGCTTTATAGATCGCAAATTTTGCTTGCTTAAATTTTGACTCATCGCTTAGTAGATCAGTCCCATTTGTTTCATCTATAAAGATAAGAGCAGCAAAAATTTTACTTGCAGTCTCGCCAAGCTTGCCTTTTGTGCTTAGATGATATGGGATAAATTTTACATCTTCAAGCTTTGACATCAGCTTTTTTGTGATAGTCCGGTCAAATTTATAGCAGTGTGGGCAGTCGTAGCTAAAGACCTTGACGACTGAGTTTTTAGGTACGTTAAGCGGTTTTGCTAGAGTTTGATACTCTACGCCTTCAGTTAGTGCTGATAAATTTAGCGCAAAAAACGCACTTAAAATTAGCATTTTTACAAGCTTCATCTTTGCTCCTTATTTTGCTAGATCGGCTAGCACTTTTGCGGCGTGGTCTTTGGCTTTTACGCTTTTGTAAATTTTAACTATCTTGCCGTCTTTGCCGATCACAAAGGTGCTTCTAACGATGCCAAGATACTCTTTGCCGTAGTTTTTCTTGACCTGCCAAACGCCATAAAGCTTTGAAATTTCTTTATCCTCATCGCTTAAGAGGATGTGCTTTAAATTTTGCTTTGCGATAAAGCCCGCATGCGACTTCACGCTATCTGGACTAACGCCGATGATGACGGTGTCATTTTTGATGAACTGATCGTAGTTTGCGCTAAATTCGCAAGCCTCAGTCGTGCAGCCAGGAGTGTTGTCCTTTGGGTAGAAGTAAAGCACTACATTTTTGCCTATAAAGTCTTTTAATGCGACCTTTACGCCGTCTTGATTTAGCGCTTCAAACTCTGGTGCTTTGTCACCAACTTCAAGTGTTATTTTTCGTTCAATATCTGCTTTGCTAAATTCGCTCATTTTATCCCCTTTCGCTTATCTTCTACGCTCTCGCCGCCTACACCGATGTTGCTAGCGTCGTGAGTTTCTATGAAAATCATAACCGCCTCTTTTTTCTTGCCAAGCACTCTTACAAGCGTCTCAGTCACCTCTTTAAAAACTTGATCTTTTTGTTCTTTTGTCGGCTCTGGGCCTGCTATTTTGATATTAACATAAGGCATTTTTGCTCCTTTTTTAAGATGCAAAATATTAGCCAAAATGAGTGAAATTTCAGATTAAAGCCTTTATTTAAGAATTTGGCATTAAAATACAAAAACTTGTTACTAGGAGCGAAAAATGGACTACAACAAACATAACAAAGGCTTTGTTTGCTTTATGTACGGCTTTGGACGAAGCAGGGTAGTTTATGCTGTTTTGATGGTTTTAGTCATATTTTTGCTTGGTTTTTTGACATTTGGCTCAAATGCTCAAACTGACATTTTAAATTTACAAATAGCCCTTAGTGTCATGCTTTGCGGGCTTTTACTCATTCTTGTAAATCCAAAAATTTTTATCATAAAGCTAATTGGCTATTTAATTTCACTTGCTGGCGTTATGATCGCTCTTCACAATGCAAATTTACTAGGCGAAGGCTTTAGCTTATATTTTTACGCAAGCCTAGTCTTTGGCGCATTTATGATGCTCATGCTTCTTAGCTGGTTTGTTTACAACGCAAGAAGCAGCGAGATAAATGAAATTTAGTTCGCCACTCCCATAAGCACACTTGTGTAGGTGTTTTGTTTAGGCTCTGAGCTTGTTGCATCATTTACATTTATGCGGCTAGTCTCAAGTCCAGCCTTTATGAGTGCTTCTTTTACTGCATTTGCACGCTCATTTGCTAGCTCAACCAGCTTTTCCTTATCCACTTCGATAGCTTTTATTGCCTCTTCTCTTAAGGCTTTATCGCTTTTATCTTTAGCGTTTGGAACGAGAGAATTTAGCACAGTGATATAATCTTTGCCACTTGAGGCGATTATTTGATTTATCTTTTGATCAAGCTTTTTTTCTTTAAAGTAGAGCACATCTATTTCGGAGTAAGTAGGCGTGATGCTAAGTTTCATCATAGGCTTTGCAGTAGTTAATTTTATAAAATCAGCTATTTTTGGTGCTTCTGAGCTTATTAGCTCGCTACTTCCAGCAAGAAAATCAATAGAGCTAAGATCCTTGCTGCCAAGCCCTAGAGCATTACCTAAAAATCTAAACGGAGCTAACGTAATGTCTGCAAAGAGTTTTTTAACAGCAGCCCAAATGACGCCACCATATTTAAAGTCAGGATCGTCTAAATTTCCTTCAACTGGCAGGTCGATATTTATTTGATTGTTTTGATCGCTTAATATCGATATAGCAAGCGAAAGTGGCAAATTTACAGCATCTTTTGAATCAACCTTTTCTCCAAGTGTGAGTGTGTCAAAATTTATAAGATTTGAACCGTTTAATTTTGAATCAACAACGCTATAATTTAGATTTAAATTTAACTTACCTTTTTTTATTTTATAGCCCAAAAATTGCCCGCTGTATGGTGTTATGTCGATTAGATCGATGTCTTTAAAATCAAGCTTAATATCGGTATTTTGCTTTAGCTCAAAAGGAAATAATTTTGCTGTGATCTGAGAAAAGCCATTTTTGCCAACTGTGCCTTTAAACTCGCCCGAACTTGGACGTTTTTTATCGATGTCAGTTAGCTTGCCATTTAGATTTGAAATTTTTGTAGCAAATGGCATAAATAGTGACGCATCTGAAAAATCAACCTCGCCGTTGTTAAGTGAGAAATTTTTGATACTAAAATTTAGCTCGTCATCTTTTTTACTAGCCACCTTTTTGCTCTCAGCTTTTTGCTCATTTTGGGCTTTGTTTTTATCTTCTTTTACGATTTTGCTTAGATTAAATTCGCGCTCTTTGCTTAGATGAGCCTTGATAAATGGCGAATTTAGAGCAACTCCAGTAATTTCAAGATTATTTTTAAAAAGTGAAATTTTATCCACTTCTAAACTTTTAAACGCGATTAGCTTTTCTTTATTTTTATCATCTAATCTAATATCTTTTACACTAAGTTTTGAATCTGCTTTTATATCTTTTGCATAGTGAAGCTCGGCGTTTGCACTCATCTCTCCACTTGAAAGGTCTGCCTCTAAAAATGGCTTTGCGTAGGCAAAATATTTTGGCAAATTTTTATCTTCAAGTTTGATTTTAGCAGTTATATCAAGTGGTTCAAGTTTGATCTTTGAGGTTAGGTCCAAATTTAGCTTTTGCGAGCTTTTTATATCCACTTTCGCGTCAAATGGCTTACTAAAATCGCTACTTAAATTTGCTATTTTTACAAACAAATTATCAAATTTATGAGTGATCTTCTCGCCTTCAAAAAGATGCGTCAAAGCGATACTAGCATTATTTACATTGATATTTTTTATATCAAATTTAAACTCATTTTCTTTGCTTTTTGAAGCTGATGTATTTTCTTTTTTAGTTTTAGTGCGATGATTAGCTGTTTTTGCCGGCTCTTTCTCACCAAGTCCAAGCTGGTTTATCACGCTTAAGCCGCTATCATTTAACTCTGAGTTAAATTTTGGTCTATTTACATCGATATTCTCAGCACTCAAAGCCATATTTAAAATATCAAATTTGATCGTTTTTGTAAGCACATTAGCGATATCTAAAATCTCTTTATTTTTTGCCTTTAAATTTATACCATTTATACTAATCTCATCAAGAGTTGCAAGGCTTTTATTAGTATCTTGAGTGAAGCTAATATTTGAGAATTTAGCCCCTGTCACATTTGCATTCGCATTTTTACTAAGCGGGGCATTGATGTCATCAAACGCTATTTTTTCAAGCGCGAGAGCTGTTTTGTTATTTGCTAAATTTGCATTTAAATTTGAGGCATTTATATCTTTTAGATTTACTAAATTTTTACTGGTTTCGTCTATTTTTAGGGTATTTGCATTTATGCTATTTAGTGCAGCTGTCGCATTTAGCTCACTTTTTTCATTTAAATTTGCTAAAAGCGAAATATTGCTTAAATTTAGTGATTTTAAGCTTGCTGTTATTGCATTTTTAAATGATACATCGCTTAAATTTATGGCATTTAACTCTAATTTAGCATCTATCTTGTCTGCTATCTTACTTGATAGATCAAATTTTGGAAGCTCTAGCTCACCAAGGCTTAGTTCGTTTTTGCCCTCATTTATGTTTAGCGATTTTACATTTAAAAAGCTATCCTTTAAATTTATATTTGTAGCGTTCTCGTCGGCAATTAAAACGTAATTTATTCCTAAATTTATGACCGCATTTTTAAGATTTAGTGTGTCATTATCGATAAAGCTAATCGCCACTGGATCGATACTAAAGTTCTTTATGCTGATATTGCCCTCGATTTTTAGGGGATTTAGCTCGATATCGCCATTTAGATCGATCTTGTGAGCTAGAGTCGAGTTTGAGTCAAAAATATGGCTGCCTGCACTATTTTTCTTAGTATTTAGCGAGCTTAGCTCGTAGTTTATATCATCAAAATTTACGTTAAATGGATTTGTTAAATTTTGATCGCTATATGAAAATGAGCCTTTGATGATTTTTGCGTTATTTAAGGCAAAATTTATAGAGCTAGTGCTGTTATCTTCGGTAGTTGCGTTATCGTCGCTTATAAAATTGCTAAAGTTAAATTTTGAATTTTTATCTCGTAAAATTTTGACATTTGGTTCTTGAAGCCTAAAAATATCAACTTCAACTAATTTTTTAAAGATAGAAAATGGCTTTAGCTTGATGTCGATTTGCTTTGTGCTAAAAAGTGGCGAAGTGCTGTTTAGCTCAGCGTTTGTCGCATTTAGCTCGAAGGTAAAAGGATTAAATTTAGCACTTTCCACAAAAAGCGTTGCATTGTAGTCTTTTAGATACTTTGGAGCGATATGTTTAATGCCGTAAGGTACACCAAAAAAGCCAAGAAGCGTGTAAATAAGCAAAAGTGAAACTAAACTTATACCTGAAATTAGGGCTATTTTTTTATTTTTATTCATTGTAAAATTTGCCTTATTATTATCTAAAATAGGGAGAGATTTTACTTTAAAAAAGGTTAAAAGATAGTTAGAAATTTAAAACTTCTATACTATAAATTTACATTTAGCTTAATAACACTTTTATACGATTCGTATTACTATGCAGAAATATTTTTAAGCAAAGGGGATTGTAATGAAGAAAATTTTGCTTGTCTTTTTTTTGTTGTTTGGTACTATTTCTTATGCAAATGAAAATGCCGTTGTGGTCGCTATCGAGGAGCAAACACCTCGTATAAATCCACTTTACGACGAGGATCACGATCCTACGCTTTCGTTGGTTTTCTCTGGCCTTACAAGCCACGATGAAAATAGTAACGTCGTGCCAGAGCTTGCGAAGTCTTGGCAAGTAAGCAACGATGGGTTGGAGTATATTTTTGAGCTAAGAGATGATGCCTTTTGGCATGACGGGGTGAAATTTAGCGCAAAGGACGTTAAATTCACCATCGAAGCGGCTCAAGATAAGAAGCTAAACGCGCCTGCTATCTCAAACTATGAGGTAGTAAAAAGCGTTGAAATTTTAGACGATTATAAAGTAAAGATCACGCTAAAAGAGCCTTTTCCGCCGTTTCTTGACGCACTTAGCTTTGGCGTTTTGCCTGAGCACATTTTAAAAGGTAAAGATATTGCAACTGATAAATTTAACGAGGCACCCATCGGCACTGGCGCATACAAGTTAGTAAAATGGAAAAAAGATGAGAGCTTGAAATTTGCGGCAAATGAGAAATTTTACAAGGGTGAGCCAAAGATAAAAAGGGTATTTTTTAAAATTGTTGGCGATGAAAATTTAAGACTTGTTGGACTAAAAAGCGGCGAGATCGATGTCGCGCTCATCTCTCCAACTGGTGTAAATTTCATAAAAGATGATAAAAAACTTGGCCTACTTAAGTTTAAAAGTGCGGACTATAGAGCTTTGATGTTTAACCTTGAAGATCCTATCTTTCAAGATAAAAATGTAAGAATAGCCCTAAACTACGCTGTAAATAAAGACGAGATCGTTAAAAGCTTATTTCACGGATATGCAAGCGTAGCGAATAACCCGATAGAAAAAAGCTTTGCAAATGACAGCGAGTTTAAATTTAGTTACGATCCGCAAAAGGCCAAAGAGCTACTTGAAAAGAGCGGCTTTAAGAAAAACAAGGCTGGCTTTTTCGAAAAGGACGGCAAGGAGCTTGGCTTTGATATCTACGCCTTTAATAACGACATTTTAAGGGTCAATCTAGCTAAAATTTTAAGCAGTGAGCTAAATAAATTTGGCGTGAGAGCAAAAGCCTACGCTAAGCCAAGAACAGCCTTTAGTATAAGCGAGGTTGATAGCTTCGTGATCGGCTGGGGAAGCCCGTTTGATCCAGACTTTCACACATATAGAATTTTTGGCGGATTTGCCGATGTTAGCGTAAATGAAAATGGCTGGAACTTTAGCCACTACAAGGATGCAAACGTCGATGAGGCATTAAAAAACGCAAGATACACAAAAGACGCAGAGCTTAGGAAAAAGTACTATAAGGAATTTTTAAAAGCGCTTCATGAAAACCCACCTTACATTTTTATAGCCTATCTTGACTATCCACTTGTGTTTAATAACAAAATTTCAGGTATAAAGACGCAAATTTTAGGTCACCATGGGGCTGGATTTTTATGGAATATAAGAGAGTGGCAAGTAAAATAGTGGATAAGAGCATTGTTTAGAGCCATTTTAAAAACAGCGATCTCAAGTCTTGGATTGCTGTTTTTTATCTCGTTTTTTCTATTTTTACTCATATACTTTTTGCCAGGAAATGTCACTGACGCGATGTTTTCAAGGAGTGAGGCGATAAATTTCGCTATAAAAGAGCAAATTTTAGAAAATTTAGGGCTAAAAGATGGCTTTTTTGTGCAGTATTTTAGATGGCTGGCTCACTTTGTGACAGGCGACTTTGGCACTAGTTTTGTAAGTGGGGCAAGTGTGTCGCTACTCATTAAAGAGAGGCTTTTAAACTCGCTCATTTTATTTTTTGCTTCGTTTTTTCTGATAGCTCTTTTGTCCTTTTTCTTAGGATTTTTAAGTGCCATTTATAAGAATAAATTTGCTGATATTTTTATAAATTTTAGCTCCTTTTTGCTGGCTTCACTACCGCATTTTTACATCGCACTTGTGCTAATAGCGATCTTTAGCGTCTATCTAAACGTGCTGCCAAGCTCTGGGGCAAACGAGCTGGGATCTAGCGGAGTAGGGGCTAAATTTATCATCTTGCCAACGCTTGCCATCATCTTGCCACACCTTGGCACAAACGTGAAATTTGTAAGAGACAGGCTAAATCAAAGCCTAAATGCTGACTTTATCCAAACAGCACGCGCTAGAGGGTTGGGGCGGGGCAAAATTTATCTCTTTGCCATAAAGCACGCAAGCACGGACATAGTCTATTATTTCGCGACACTTGTGGCTGGTGTTTTTGCTGGCTCGTACGTCATTGAGAGTATTTTTTCATTTCCAGGCATAGGCAAACTAAGTCTTGACGTGGTGATTGCCAAAGACTATCCAGTCGCACTCGCGACCATTTTGCTAACGGCTGCTTTTGTCGTTTTGGCAAATTTGCTAGCTAAAGTTTTTGCCATCTTGGCAGATAAGAGAAATTTATGAGAAAAGTTATATTTTTCCTAGCTTGCTTTGTATTTTTGGCACTTGTCGCATTTGCCTTTGTGACGCCATTTTTTTCTAAATTTGAGCCAAATTTTACTGACTTTATGGCGGTAAATTTAGCCCCAAGTGGTGAGCATATCTTTGGTACCGATATCCTAGGCAGGGACAATCTCATAAGAGTGGCCTACGCACTTAAAAACTCGCTTCTTATCTTACTGCTAGCTGGCTTTTTAACGACGCTTTTTTCGCTCATCTACGCATATTTTGGCACGAGCAAGAGTAGAGTTTGTGAGAGCCTTTTTGATAAGGGGCTTGATGCTTTTTTAAGTATCCCAAACATCGTTTTCATCATGCTTTTTAGCTCATTTAGTAGCGGAGATCTGCTTATAACATCTTTTATCATCGCCATTTGCTCGTTTATGCAGGGCGCAAAAGTCTTTATGCAAAATTTAAGACTTAGTAAAAAGTGCGACTATGCCGAGCAAGTCGTGATAAATGGGGCTAGTAAATTTAGTCTTATCTGCTTTGAAATTTTTCCAAATTTAAAGCATTTAATAATTAGCATCTTTGGCATAAACGCGATAAACGCAGTCGTCATGGAGGCTACGCTTGGCTTTTTTGGTGTGGGTAGCGACGCAAATAAAATAAGCCTTGGCATCATGCTAAATGAGAGTAAAGAGGCACTTTTTCTTGGCTCTTGGTGGATGGTGCTTTTCCCTGGCGTGACGCTCTTTTTGCTCATCCTCGCAACCTCGATCATCACGTCAAATTCAAAAAATGGCAATATAAAAATATGATAGAGATTAAAAATTTAAACGTTTTTTATAAGGATAAGAAGCTTTTGTATGAGCTTGATTTTAGTATGAGTGAGGATAAATTTATAGGTATCACGGGTGCAAGTGGCAGTGGCAAATCGCTCTTTGCAAAGAGCCTAATAAGGCTATTTGACGATGATTTTAGAGTGAGGGCAGATAAATTTAGCATTTATAAAAAAGATATCTTAAAACTTAGCCAAAATGAGCTAAAAGAGCACCGAAGAAAGGTTGCCGCACTAGTTTTTCAAAACTCTATCGCTAGCCTTCATCCACTCTTAAACGTGGGTGATCACTTTAACGCCTATCTAAATGGCGATAATAAGGCAAATAAAGAGCTTGCGTTTAGCTATTTTAAGGAGTTTGGTTTAAATAACGCAAATCTCATCTGGCACAAATACTCATACGAGCTAAGTGGCGGTGAGGCGAGCCGTGTGCAGATCGCTCTTGCACTTTGCCTGAAGCCAAAAATTTTAGTCTGCGACGAGATAACAAGCGGGCTTGATAGCATTAGCGCTAGTCATGTGGCGGGTATCTTAGAGAGCCTAAAGGGCAAGATGAGCGTCATCTTTATCTCGCACGATGAGGCGCTAACGAACTATCTTAGTGATGAAATTTGGCAGATGAGAGATGGGCGGCTAAATTTAAAGGAAAATGCGTGAAAATAAGGCTTGAAAACGTCTCAAAAAGTTTAAGTTTTAAGGAGCATTTTAACGCTAGAGCTGAAGTGCTGCACCTTTTAGAGGGGATAAATTTTGAGCTTGATGATGGCGAAAATTTAGCCATTTTAGGTCAAAGTGGCAGTGGCAAAAGCACGCTTGCAAAGCTCATATCATTTAGCGAGCCAAAAAGTGGGGGCAAAATTTATATAAATAATGAAGAGATCACGGACAAAAATGAGCTCAAAAAAGATATCAGATATATCTTGCAAAACCAAAAACAGGCCCTAAATCCAGCGCTAAAAGTAAAAACCGCGATCGCTCACGTGAGGTCGTATCTTAAGCTTAGCTTTAGCGAAAATGAGCTTAAAGAGCTTCTGACAAATTTAAATTTAAAAGATGAAATTTTAGAAAAATACCCATCTCAGCTAAGTGGCGGTGAGGCGACGAGGGTCGGGATACTGCTAGCGCTTCTTTCAAAACCTAAAATCCTAATCTGCGACGAGATAACAAGCGGGCTTGATAACGAGACAAAGCAAAAGATCATAAATTTGCTTTTAAGCTTAGATGAAAAGATTAGCATGATTTTCATAACGCACGATATTTTAAGTGCGATGAAGATAGCGCAAAAGGTGCTAATAATCGAATCTGGCAAGCAAGTGGCTTTTGGTAAATTTGAAGATCTTGCAAGCCAAAATGTCCTTAAAAAATACCTTGACGCGGCTAAATTTTATGATGACAAACTTTGATATAATGCAAGCAAAAAAGGTCAAATTTGCTAGTTCATATCTGCTGCTCGGTCGATAGCCACTACTTTTTACAGCGCCTACGAAAAGACTATCCAAATGAGCGAATAGTAGGCTATTTTTACGATCCAAACATACATCCATATAGCGAATTTTTACTGCGTTTTGAGGACGTGAAGCGAAGCTGCGAGAAGCTTGGCATCAAGCTAATATGTGGCGAATACGACTACGAAGCGTGGCTTGGCGGCACAAAGGGGCTTGAAGATGAGCCAGAAAAGGGCAAAAGGTGCGAATACTGCTTTGATTTTCGTATGAAAGACTCTGCTAAAAAGGCGCTTGAGCTAGGACTTAGTAAGATCACGACGACGCTTTTGATGAGCCCGAAAAAGGACTTTTCTCAGCTTAAAAAGGCTCTTGATGAGGCGGTAGCTGACTCAAATTTAGAGGCGGTTGCGGTTGATTATAGAAAAAATGGCGGCACAAGCGAGCAGTTTATCCTAGCTAAAAAAGACAAGCTCTATCATCAAAACTACTGCGGCTGCGTCTTTGCACTAAAAAAACAGCGCGACTCGCAAAATTTGCCCCAAAGTGAGCTAATGAGCGAGCTACACGCAAGGGCGCTTTATGGCAGCATAGAAGCTAGGCTTGAGCTTTATAAAAAGGTGCGCGAGTGCGAGGCGAGAGGTGAGAAATTTCACCTTTTTAGAAGGCGATTTTTAAACTACAGGCTTTTGCGCGCTAGTGTGAAATTTCAAAATGCTGTGATACCAAGCTACTTTGTGCTCTATTCTGGCTTTAAAAGAGAAAATTTGAAGCTAAATGTAGAAAATTCTTGTGAGATGGACGATGAGCTAAAAGAGGGTGCAATCTTTATGAGTATAGATCGCTTTAATAAATTTACAAATAGCAAATTTAAAAGCGTTGATGAGCTTTGCAAAAGGCCGCTTGAGCTTGATGATGAGCTAAAATTTCGCCGTGATATAAGCGGAGAATTTTCGCAAAATCCTATCATCGTCTTAGACGAGGTCAAAAAGGGTGGCTACGAAATTTACTCAAAGGCTGTTTTTTATAATGACAGCGAAGAAATTTTGGTTTTAGACTAAAAGGCGAGTTTATAAAATTTATCTTAAAGCAGTAAATTAAATTTTTGCCACATAAGGCGAAATTTAGAGATTTTTAAAAGAGGCTAATAATTTTTTTCTTAGTATAAATTTGTTACAATCGCCACAAATTTACATTACTAAGGCTAAAACGTGATAGACGTCGTAGAAATTCAAAAGATTCTTCCACATAGATTCCCATTTTTACTTATAGATAGAGTTATTGAGCTAGAGCCAGCTAAGAATATCGTGGCTTATAAAAATGTAACCATTGGCGAGCCGATATTTCAGGGACACTTCCCAGGTCACCCGATCTATCCTGGCGTAATGATCATTGAAGGCATGGCGCAAGCTGGCGGCGTGCTAGCATTTAAAAGTATGAGCGACGAGCATCAAGCTGGTATTGAAAATAAAGTAGTCTATTTTATGAGCATAGACGGAGCAAAATTTCGCCATCCGGTCCGTCCTGGAGATAGACTAGAGTATAGACTAAATGTGCTAAAACACAAGGGAAATATCTGGGTGCTTGAAGGCAAGGCATACGTAGATGACGCACTTTGCGCTGAGGCTGAACTAAAAGCGATGATAGTCGATAAATAGGCTTTAAGAAAAAGAGAGACAATGAAAAATATCCACCAAACAGCCGTTATAGAAGATGGAGCAATCATTGGAGATGATGCAAATATCGAGGCTTATGCATTTGTAAGTAAAGATGCGGTCCTTGGCAATAACGTCACGATAAAGCAAGGCGCAAGGGTGCTTGGCAAGACTAAGATCGGCGATAACTCTCGTGTATTTAGCTATGCGATCGTGGGCGATATCCCGCAAGATATCAGCTATAAAGATGAGATTGATACCGGCGTTATTATCGGAGAGCACGCAACTATACGTGAGTTTTGCACGATAAACTCAGGCACGCACAAGGGCGATGGCATAACAAGGATCGGAGATAATGCCTTTATCATGGCATATTCTCATATTGCACACGACTGCATAATAGGCAACAACGTCATTTTAGCAAATAACGCAACTCTAGCAGGTCACGTCGAGCTTGGTGATTATGCTGTTGTGGGCGGTCTTACACCTATTCATCAGTTTGTTAGAGTGGGTGAGAGCTGCATGATAGCAGGTGCAAGCGCGCTAAGCCAAGATGTAGTGCCATTTTGCCTAGCTGAGGGCAACAGAGCATATATAAGAAGCTTAAATTTAGTCGGCATTAGGCGTAGATTTGACAAAGAGCAGGTTGAAGAGCTTGTTCGCGCTTATAAATTTTTGTTTAATCAAGGTATAAGCTTAAAAGATCAAGCAAATGAGCTGATCGCAAAAACCAGCGACGAAAACGTAAAGAAAATGTGTAAATTTATATTAGAAACGACAAGAGGAATTCCGCTTGCAAAAGGAAGAGATTAATGGCTAGAAAGTGTAATTTTTGTGGAGAGGCAGAGTCTGCCGAGAGAAGATTACTCGCTGATATCGAAGGAAATGCCTATATATGCGAGTACTGCATAGCAGCCGCATACGATATGATACATGGAGATACTAGCGTAGAAGAGAGTAAAAATGACGAAACGATAGAGTATCAAAAGCTCACACCAAAGGAGCTAAAAGCGGTACTTGATAACTATGTGATCGGTCAAGATAGAGCTAAAAAGGTCTTTAGCGTCGGCGTATATAACCACTATAAGAGAATTTTTAAACAAAGCGACATTAAAGACGATACTGAAATTTCAAAATCAAACATCTTACTTGTTGGCCCAACTGGAAGCGGCAAGACATTGATGGCTCAGACTTTGGCAAGATTTCTTGATGTGCCTATCGCGATTTGCGACGCGACAAGCCTAACTGAGGCTGGATATGTCGGCGAGGATGTTGAAAATATCCTAACAAGGCTTTTACAAGCTGCAAATGGTGACGTGAAAAAGGCGGAGCAGGGCATTGTCTTTGTAGATGAGATAGATAAGATCGCTAGAATGAGTGAAAATAGAAGCATCACAAGAGACGTTTCGGGTGAAGGTGTGCAGCAAGCGCTTTTAAAGATCATTGAAGGTAGTGTCGTAAATATCCCACCAAAAGGCGGCAGAAAACATCCAAACCAAGACTTCATCCAGATAGATACGACAAATATCTTATTTGTTTGTGGCGGTGCATTTGACGGACTTCTTGATATCATCGAGAGAAGAGTTGGTAAAAACGTACTTGGATTTAACCAAGAAAAACGTGGCAAAAATGAAAAAGAAAATTTACTAAGCCTACTTGAGCCAGACGATCTAGTAAGATATGGCCTCATTCCAGAGCTTATTGGTAGACTTCACGTAGTAGCTACTTTGAACGAGATAACAAAAGAAGATATGGTTAAAATTTTAACCGAGCCAAAAAATGCGATATTAAAACAATACCAAAAGCTTTGTGCGATTGATGGTGCTACACTTAAATTTGATGATGAAGCACTTGAAGAGATAGCAAGTCTGGCTATCGAGAGAAAGACCGGAGCAAGAGGGCTTAGAAGCATAATGGAAGAGCTTATGACGGACATAATGTATGAGCTGCCAGAGTTAAAAGAGTATGATATTGTTATCTCAAAAGAGACTGTAAAAGATAAGGCAAAGCCAATTTTAATAAAGCACGATAAGAAAATAGCGTAAAGGAAATAGATGTTTTTAGATCAGGTTATAGGTTTTTTCTCAAGTGATATGGGCATAGATCTCGGTACGGCGAATACACTTGTTTTGGTAAAAGATAAAGGCATAATAATAAATGAACCTTCTGTTGTTGCAGTAAGGCGTGAGAAATATGGCAAACAAAAAATTTTAGCGGTTGGACATGCCGCAAAAGAGATGGTAGGAAAAACTCCAGGCGATATAGAAGCGATAAGGCCAATGAGAGATGGCGTTATTGCGGATTTTGATATGACTGAGCGTATGATACGCTATTTTATAGAAAAGACTCATAAAAGAAAAAGCTTTTTACGCCCAAGGATCATCATCTCAGTTCCTTATGGACTTACTCAGGTCGAAAGAAAGGCCGTTAGAGAGAGTGCCTTAAGTGCTGGAGCAAGAGAGGTGTTTTTGATCGAAGAGCCTATGGCAGCAGCGATTGGCGCAAATTTACCAGTTCGTGAGCCACAAGGTAATCTAGTAGTTGATATCGGTGGTGGTACGACTGAGATTGGTGTCGTCTCACTTGGCGGTCTAGTCATCTCAAAATCAATCCGCACAGCTGGCGATAAGATTGATATTAGTATTGTTAATTACATAAAAGAGAAATATAACCTACTAATAGGTGAGAGAACAGGCGAGGAGATAAAGATCGCCGTAGGTTCTGCTGTACAGCTTGAAAAAGAGCTAAGCGTAGTGGTAAAAGGTCGCGACCAGGTAAGTGGTCTTTTAAGTAGAGTCGAGCTAACAAGCGAAGATGTAAGAGAGGCGATGAGAGAGCCACTAAAAGAGATCGCAGATGCACTTAAAACTGTGCTTGAGATGATGCCACCTGATCTTGCGGGCGATATCGTGGAGACTGGTATCGTACTAACTGGTGGTGGAGCTCTTATTAGAGGACTTGATAAATTTTTATCTGATATCGTTAAACTTCCAGTTTTTGTAGCAGATGAGCCACTTCTAGCGGTTGCTAGAGGAACGGGCAAGGCACTTGAAGAGATTGGGCTTTTACAACAGCTGACAAATGAAGAGTAAGATTGTTCTTTTTGTTTTTATAGCATTGCTTGCTATGGCCTCAGTTTTCAAGGGAGAAATTTTAAGTAATCTTTCTATCTGGTTTAGTAACTATGCTACAAATTCATACGACAATTTTGCTAAAAGCGTGAAAGACTATATAAACGAATATTTTAGGCAGGCTAGCGAGATAGAAAAGCTAAGAGCGCAAAACGAAGAGCTAGAGCACTCAGCCATGCTTCTTTCTACTTTTGCAAACGAGCTAAATCAAATTTTAAAAGATAAAAACTCAACTGCCTACGCCCCAGCTGTAAAGCTTGTAAAAGGGCTTAGCTACGTGCATATTGGGGATTATAATAAAATTTGGATAAGCGAGTTTGAAGGATACGACCCAAATAAAATTTATGGGCTCATCTATCAAGGAAATAGCGCTGGTATCGTTATCGCAAAAGACGGCAAGCCGCTAGCTTACTTGCAAAATGACCCAAAAAGTATCTTTGCAGTTTATATAGGAAATGACAAAATTCCAGGAGTCGCGCATGGAAATCAAGGCCAAATAATGGTGAAATTTATCCCACAATGGCTCAGTCCAAAAGAGGGCGATGAGGTCTTTACGAGTGGACTTGATGGGATATTTTTTAGTGGGGTGCCAGTAGGGCGCGTGAGTAAAATTTTAAAAGAGAGCTCCTATCAAAGCGTGATAGTTGAGCCTTATGCAAAACTAAACATACCAAACTATCTATACGTTGTAACAAAGGAAAAATAATGCCAAAAAGAACAGATATAAATACTATTTTGCTAATCGGCTCAGGCCCTATCGTCATCGGTCAGGCCTGCGAATTTGACTACTCAGGCACGCAAGCAGCCAAGACACTAAAAGAGCTTGGATACCGCGTAGTGCTTATCAACTCAAACCCAGCCACCATCATGACTGACCCAAATTTTGCCGATGCAACGTATATTGAGCCTATCACAAAAGATAGCATTTTAAAGATCATCGAAAAAGAAAATATTGATGCCATCTTGCCAACTATGGGCGGACAAGTGGCATTAAATGCAGCCATGGAGGTTTTTGAGAGCGGTCTTTTAAAGGATGTGAAATTTCTTGGTGCAAACCCAGAAGCGATAAAAAAGGGCGAAGATAGACAAATTTTTAAAGCGACTATGCAAAAGATCGGCATGGATCTGCCTGAGAGTAGATATGCTTATAACATGGACGACGCGCTAAATGCAGCAAATGAGATAGGCTTTCCGCTCATCATAAGAGCTAGCTACACGCTTGGTGGCGCAGGAAGTGGCGTGGCTTATAATATGGACGAGTTTAAAGAGCTAGCCAACACCGGCCTTGACGCAAGCCCGATACATGAAATTTTGATAGAAGAGAGCTTGCTTGGCTGGAAAGAGTACGAGATGGAGGTCATTAGAGATAGAAACGATAACTGCATCATCGTCTGCTCGATCGAAAATTTTGACCCAATGGGCGTTCATACAGGTGATAGCATCACGGTCGCACCAGCACTCACACTCACAGATAAAGAGTATCAGGCTATGAGAGACGCTAGCTTTGCCATACTTCGTGAGATCGGCGTTGATACGGGTGGCAGCAACGTGCAGTTTGCCATAGATCCAAAAGCTGGCCGTATGATCGTTATCGAGATGAACCCACGCGTTAGTCGAAGCTCAGCCCTTGCAAGTAAAGCTACTGGCTACCCGATCGCAAAGGTCGCAACACTGCTTGCAGTTGGTTTTAGTCTAGATGAGATCAAAAACGACATCACAGGCACGCCTGCTAGCTTTGAGCCGGTGATTGACTATATAGTGACAAAAATTCCACGTTTTACATTTGAGAAATTTCCAGGATCAAACCCATATTTAGGCACTGCGATGAAGTCAGTTGGCGAGGTTATGGCGATAGGTAGGACATTTAAAGAGAGTATTCAAAAGGCGCTTTGTAGTCTAGAGCGCGATCTTTGCGGATTTAACAGTCTTGGTTTAGAGAAAAACGCTTTGATTTATGGCATCAGAAATGCAAATGAGAGAAGAATTTTATATCTAGCACAAGCCTTTAGAGACGGCTTTAGCGTGGCTGAGGTACATGAGTTTAGTAAGATCGATCCTTGGTTTTTAGAGCAAATTTATGAGATAGTTAAATTTGAAGATAAGATCGACATGGATATCTTAAACAACGAAGAGCTACTTCGAGAGGCCAAAAGCATGGGCTTTTCAGACAAGATGATAGCTGTGCTTATAAATGAAAAAGACGATCTTGAGCTTAGCCAAAATGATATCTATTTTGCTAGGCAGAAGCTTGGTATCGAGCTTGAATACAACGAGGTCGATACTTGCGCGGGCGAATTTAAGGCGCTAACGCCGTATCTTTACTCAACCACAAATATCACTAAAATTCCTAAAAAAGAGCCTGTAAAAGACGCTAAAAAAGTGATGATAATAGGCGGCGGTCCAAACAGGATCGGTCAGGGCATAGAGTTTGACTACTGCTGCGTGCATGCAAGCTACGCCCTAAGAGACCTTGGCATAAAAACAATAATGTATAACTGCAACCCAGAAACCGTCTCAACCGACTACGACACGAGCGATATTTTGTATTTTGAGCCGATTGATTTTGAGCATGTTAGATCAGTCATCGAGCGTGAAAAGCCAGACGGCGTGATCGTGCATTTTGGCGGTCAAACTCCGCTTAAATTTGCAAAACGCTTAAGCGTGATCGGTGCAAAGATCATCGGAACAACTGCAAGAGTGATCGATGTGGCCGAGGATAGAAAGAAATTTAGCGAATTTATAAATAAAATTGGCGTCCTTCAGCCTAAAAACGACACCGCTACTAGCCTGGAGGAAGCCTTGCAAAAGGCCGTTACTATCGGCTATCCAGTGCTCGTTCGTCCAAGCTACGTTCTTGGCGGTAGGGCGATGAGAAGGGTGCATAACGAGAGCGAGCTAAAAGAGTATATGAGTGAAGCGGTCAAAGTTAGCAATCACTCGCCAGTGCTACTTGATAAATTTTTACAAGACGCAAAAGAGCTCGACGTAGATGCGATATGTGACGGCAAAGAGGTCTATATCGGCGCGATAATGGAGCACATCGAGGAGGCTGGAATTCACTCTGGCGACTCGGCTTGCATATTGCCACCGATGAGTTTAAGCGCAGAAATGATAAAAAAAGTGGAGAAACAAACCAGAGATATCGCGCTAAATTTAGGCGTTGTCGGACTTATGAATATCCAGTTTGCTATCTATGAAAACGAGCTTTATATGATCGAGGTAAATCCTCGCGCGAGCAGGACTGTGCCGTTTGTGAGCAAGGCTACTGGCGTGCCTATGGCAAAGGTGGCGACAAGAGTTATGTGGCAGGGAAATTTACATGAGGCGCTTAAATTTTATGATGATTACAGGGTTGTTTATGAGGACGGCGACATCTTAAAACCTCGCGTAAGTTCGCATGTTTGCGTAAAAGAGTGCGTGCTGCCGTTTAACAAGCTAAGTGGCGCTGATCTCATTCTTGGTCCTGAGATGAAGAGTACGGGTGAGGTCATGGGTATTAGCCATGATTTTGCAAGCTCATTTGCAAAGAGTCAGATCGCTGCGAACAATACTTTACCAAGCAAGGGTAGGGTCTTTTTAACGCTAGCTGATGCTGATAAATCTTACGCGCCAGACTTTGCAAGAGAACTAATAGCGCTTGGCTTTAGCATCATCGCAACTGGCGGTACACATAAAATTTTAAGTGAAGCTGGTGTTGAGGCTGAGTTTGTCTATAAGATAAGCGAGGGCAGACCAAACGTCGAAGATAGGCTCAAAAACGGCGATATCGCACTTGTTATTAACACAAGCGATACAAAATCAAGCGTGGATGATGGTAAAAAGATCCGTCAAAACGTGCTTAGATTTAAAATTCCTTACTTTACAACGATCCGCGCAGCACTTGCTGCTGCTAAGTCGCTAAGCTCAGTACAAACCGGCAAAGCACTTGAGGTAAAAAGCTTGCAAGAGTATTTATCTAAAAAATAATAAATTTAAGGCAGTTTAGCTTATAGCTAAACTGTTTTTTGAAGTATTGCCGGAATCAGTAGATGTCTATGTATGGCATTTTGCTTTGAATTTTAGTCTAGCTTTCATCAATCTAGTAATATTAAAGCTTATGTTTAATATAATCTCACTCAAAAGGAGAGATTATGAAAATTTTAAATGCTTTTTTTACGGGTATTATATTTGTCCTTGCTCCTATTTTTACGCTATTTGTTGGAATTTACAACAACTACTTTTCTTACTATGGCATAAGCGAGTATTTTAATGTTATTTTTGTTGATAACGTGCCTTTCTTATGGCTTTTGCCCGTATTTTTTATATTTGGGTATTGCTTTTTTTACGCGCCTTTTAGAAAAATTTTTAGAGCCTTTTATTTAGTTTTGCTGATAGTTTGTGCTTTTAGTTGGTATCCTGACTTTGGACGCACTTTAGGAGAGAATTATTTTATGAGCAAATCGCTATCTTTAGATATCTCATCAAATTTAGAAAATGAGCAAAAGACTGATGGAAAGATACTTTATGATGGACGAAGAGAAATTTATTTTTTAAGAAGCGATAATAATAAAGTCGTTAAAATTTCAAAGTAAAGTTTTACCTTTATTTAGTTAAAATGGCATAAAAATTTAAAGGTTTAAAATGCGTTTAAAACTCCCACACGTTCCGTATATTTCACATAAAATAGCAATAGATCTTCTAAATTGTGGTTTCGTAAGACTAAATAAAGGCATTGAGCCAATCGTAGCAAAAACAAGTGAAATTTTAACAGTCGATATTCAAAAAGAAAGAGCTTTAGATGAGCGAGTAAATGAGCTTTTGGAGAAAAATGAAGACGAGATGCAAACTATGCAAATTGACCGCAAAAATATGTTTTGGCTCGTTAAAAAGAAGCTCGCAGGTGAATTTGATGTAATTTTAACCCACGAAGATAGATTTAGTAATATCGCTCACAAAGTGCTTGAAACTATTTGGAAGAGCGGTCTTGTTGACTATAATGTATCTGAAAATCGCGTAAAAAATGTGATTTATAACTCAATAGACGAGTACTTAAAAAGCTATGAGAAAATAGAAGATGATGTTTATGAAATGATACAAAATTATAAACATAAGCTAATCCCAGGAACTGATGAATATGATCTTGTCTTTGAGCGTTTGTATCAAGATGAGCTTAAAAAAAGAGGCATGCTTTAATGAAAGCTTACATTTATATTGAAAATGGTGTTTTTTTAGAAGCAAAAGCTTTTGGTGCTCACGGCGAGTGTGCAGGTGAGCTCGTTTTTAATACCTCGATGACTGGCTACGAAGAGATCATGAGCGATCCAAGCTATGCTGGTCAGTTTATCGTCTTTACGATGCCAGAAATAGGCATAGTAGGTATAAATGAAGATGATATGGAGAGTCTTAGAATTCATGCAAGTGGCGTTATAATGAGAAGCTACAATGAAATTCCATCAAACTACCGCTCGCAAAAATCTTTGGGAAAATTTTTCGAAGAGCAAGGTAAATTTGGCGTTTATGACGTTGATACTAGATACCTCACAAAGATGCTACGCGATGAAGGTGCCTTGATGGCTTATATCTCAACGCAGATAAGTGATAAAGATGAGCTAAAACGCAGGCTTGAAAGTAGCGGGCGTATAGAAAATATAAACTACGTAAAAACAGTTAGTGCGATGGATGAATATGAGCACAAAAAAGGCGCATGGGATAGAAATTTAAAGTCATATAAGCCGCTAAAAAGTATTGGCAAAAAAATAGCTGTTTTTGACTTTGGCGTAAAGAGAAATATCTTAAACGAGCTATGTGAAACTGGTCTTGAAGTCATCGTCGTGCCACACGACACTAAGGCTAAAATTTTGATAGAAAAATTTAAAAATGGCGAGATAAATGGGGTATTTTTATCAAATGGTCCTGGTGAGCCAAAAAATTTAAAGGCCGAAATAGGCGAGATCAAAAAGATGATTGAGGCTAGGATACCAATATTTGGTATTTGTCTTGGACATCAGTTACTCTCAAACGCCTTTGGATACGAGACATATAAGCTTAAATTTGGCCAGCATGGAGCAAATCATCCAGTGCTAAATTTAGAGACAAAAGCGATCGAGATAACAACACAAAATCACAACTACAACGTACCTGAGAGTATCGCAGAAGTAGCCGTTGTGACTCATAGAAATTTATTTGACAACACAATCGAAGGCGTGAGATACAAAGACTATCCGATCTTTTCGGTCCAGCACCACCCAGAAGCAAGTGGTGGCCCAAGCGAGAGCAAATATATATTTAAGCAGTTTTTAGAAATTTTATAAGATGCAAAATATAAACCTTTACATGATTATCTCAGTTGCATTTTTAAGTAGCTTTAGTCATTGTGTAGGTATGTGTAGCGGATTTTTGAGCTTACAGACTCTATTTTTTAAAGGCAAAAGCAAGAGAGAAATTTTAATGCTAAGCACACTTTATAGTTTAGCTAGAATTTTTGCTTATGTAGTTTTAGGAGCTTTGTTTGGCGCCTTTGGAGCTGTTATTAGCTTTAGCATGCAAGTAAGAGGTGTGATATTTTTCATAATTGGCTTAATGATCGCGTTTATCGGTATTGCCTTGCTTTTTAGGGGTGAGCTTTTAAAATTTGTAGAGAATCAAAAGGCGCTTAATTTTGTAGTAAGAATTGCAAAAACAAGGATTCAAAAGAAAAATTTAGCAAATTTTTTATTACTTGGTTTTCTAAATGGCTTTTTGCCTTGTGGTGTGGTTTATTATTTTTTGGCACTTGGGATTTTAAGTGCAAATTTTATTGATTCGGCTTTTATAATGCTTGTATTTGGTCTTTGTACATTGCCAGCCATGCTTTTAGCTAGCTTTGTATTTGGGATTTTAAATGAAAAATTTAAAGATATAATGTTTAAGATTTCGGCTAGCATAATGATAATAAATGGAATTTATCTATCATTTTTAGGATATAGAGCAAATGCCTAAGATGGCAAAGCGAGAGAAATAATTGTTAATTACGTCAAAATTTATGATGTTTGATAAATATAACCAAAAAGGAAGAATAAATGAGCAAGATTCTTAATAATCTAACTGTTCTTATCGTTGAGAATGAGGGAGATGGTAAAAAAATAGTACAAGAAGTTATGCGAGATAAATTCGAAAAAGTTATCACTGCTCAAAATGGCGATGAAGGACTTAAGAAATTTAAAAAATATAATCCAAATATGGTTATAACAGACGTTTTTATGCCTATAATGAATGGTCTTGATATGGCTAAAAGCATTAAAGAAATTTCAAAAGATACACCTATTATAGTTTTTAGCACAAATAGTGAAAAAGAAACACTTCTAAAAGCGATAGATGTTGGTATTGATAAATACGTTTTAAAGCCGATTGATCTTGATGATTTTTTGGTTACTTTAGAAAATGTCGCTAAAAATAAGATAGAAACAGCAAATATTATTCAGGTTACAAATGGATATAGTTTTAATAAAATAAAACGTGTGCTTATCAGAGATGGTGTTGAAATTTCTCTTACGAAAAAAGAACTTGCTTTTATATCTTTACTCATAAAAAGACTTGGTACGCTTGTACTTCACGATGAAATAAAAAATGTTGTTTGGGTTGGCGAGAGCGTGACAGAGGCTGCTATTAGGACCTTTGTTAAACGTGTCAGAGATAAAGTCGGTAGTAATTTTATAAAAAATGTTCCCGGACTTGGTTACAAAATAGATAGAAGACTCTCCTAGTAAAAGAGAATTTATATTAATTAAGTCTTTTTATAGTTTTTCTACTCTAAAATAACCGAAAATTAATATAAATTTAACTAGGAGGAAAATTTATGCGACCATCCCAGTTGCTACATTATGATTATAGTGTGGCAAAACTCTTTATGTTCTCCACGATATTTTTTGGTATTGTTGGCATGGCTATTGGTGTTTTGGTAGCTTTTCAGCTTGCCTGTCCTGATCTAAACTATATAGCTGGTGAGTATTCGGCATTTGGTAGATTGCGTCCTCTTCATACTAACGGTATCATTTTTGGTTTTATGCTCTCTGGTATATTTGCCACTTGGTATTACATAGGACAGCGTGTTTTAAAGGTATCAATGAGCGAATCTCCGTTTTTGATGTTCATTGGTAAGCTTCATTTCTGGCTTTATATACTTGTTATGATTCTAGCTGTTGTGACGCTTTTTATGGGCGAGAGTACATCTAAGGAGTATGCCGAGCTTGAGTGGCCACTAGATATTGCAGTAGTAGTAGTCTGGGTGCTTTGGGGCGTAAGTATATTTGGACTTATTGGTATTCGCCGTGAGAAAACACTTTACATCTCGGTTTGGTATTACATTGCTACATTTCTTGGCGTTGCTATGCTTTATCTATTTAATAACATGGAAATTCCAACAAGACTAGTTAGTGGATATGGCTCATGGCTACACTCAGTTTCGATGTATGCTGGCTCAAATGATGCTTTGGTTCAGTGGTGGTACGGTCACAACGCAGTTGCATTTGTATTTACAGTAGCGATCATTGCCCAAATTTATTACTTCTTACCAAAAGAGAGTGGACAGCCTATTTTTTCTTATAAGCTTTCGTTATTTTCATTCTGGGGTCTTATGTTTATCTATCTTTGGGCTGGCGGTCACCACTTAATATATACTGCTGTGCCTGATTGGATGCAGACTATGGGTTCGGTTTTTTCTATTGTTTTGATTTTACCTTCTTGGGGTTCAGCTATTAATATGCTTCTTACAATGAAAGGCGAATGGACGCAACTTCGTGAGAGCCCGCTTATTAAATTTATGATTCTAGCTTCAACTTTTTATATGTTTTCAACTCTTGAAGGCCCTATCTTGGCTATCAAATCTGTAAATGCACTAGCTCACTATACTGACTGGGTGCCAGGACACGTACATGATGGCGCACTTGGCTGGGTTGGTTTTATGACTATGGCAGCACTTTATCATATGACACCACGTGTCTTTAAGCGTGAAATTTATTCAAAATCCTTAATGGAAGCTCAATTTTGGATACAAACAACAGGTATTGTTTTATACTTTGCTTCGATGTGGATTGCTGGTATTACGCAAGGTATGATGTGGAGAGCGACTGATAGCTATGGAAATTTACTCTACTCATTTATTGATACTGTTGTAGTGCTTATACCTTATTATTACATTAGAGCTATTGGTGGGCTTTTGTATTTGATTGGCTTTTTGATGTTTGCTTACAATATCTACAAATCAACTTCTGCTAAAGCTATTTTGGCAGAGCCAAAAAGTGCAACGCCTATGGGCGGTGCTAAAGCCAATGCGGAGGTGATGTGATGTTTGCTTGGTTAGAAAAAAATCCATTCTTTTTTGCAGTTTGCGTCTTTATCGTCATAGCTTATGCTGGCGTGGTAGAAATCTTACCTGACTTTGCAAATAGAGCTAGGCCACTTGAGGGCACAAAGCCTTATACAGTTTTAGAGCTTGCTGGAAAAAATATATATATACAAAATGGTTGCAATACTTGTCACTCACAGATGATACGTCCGTTTAAAGCAGAGACTGATAGATACGGCATGTACTCTTTAAGCGGCGAATTTGCTTATGATCGTCCTCATCTTTGGGGTTCAAAAAGAACTGGTCCAGATCTTATGCGTGTGGGTAATTATAGAACAACAGATTGGCATGAAAATCACATGCTAAACCCAGCCTCTGTTGTGCCAGGTTCGATCATGCCAGCATATCCATTTTTGTTTAAGAAAAATGCTGATATAGAGACTGCTTACGCTGAAGCACTAACTGTTAAAAAGGTTTTTAACACACCTTATGATGAGAAAGATATGCCAGCTCTTGGCACTTTTGAGCAAGCAAATGCTAACGTGAAAGAGCAGGCTGCAAGTATCGTTGAAAGTATGAAAGATGAGCAAGTAAAAAGTGCCTTTGCAAAGGGTGAGATTCGCCAGATCGTGGCACTTATCGCCTATCTAAATAGCCTAAAATAGGAGTTAGTAATGGATATTAGAGAACTTCAAGCTTATGGCTATTTTATTTTGACAGCATTTTTAGCTATCACTTTGTACGCTTATTTTTTTCATCTTTACAAAAGCGAAAAGCAAGGTAGAAGAAATTATGAGAAGTATTCAAGATTAGCCCTAGATGATGAGATCGGTAGTAAAATTTTAGAGCAAAAGGCTACAAAGGAGAGCGTATGCAATGGCTAAATTTAGAAGATAATATAAATTTACTTGCGTTAATAGGTGCCATATTAATTATCGTACTAACTGTCGTTGTAGCTGGTAAGTATGTTGGTCAAATGAAAGTTAAAAAAGATGAAAGTGTAGAGCTTAGCAAGCATAACTGGGACGGAATAGGCGAGTATAAAAATCCAGTTCCATTTGGTTGGGCGGTAGTTTTTTTACTAACGCTTGTTTGGGCGATTTGGTATTATTTACTTGGTTATCCACTAAATTCTTACTCACAAATCGGTGAATATAATAAAGAGGTAAAAGAGGCAAACGCTAAATTTGAAAAAGAGTATGCAAACCCAAGCAAAGAAACGCTTCATGCTATGGGAGAGAGCGTATTTTTGGTGCAATGCTCAGCATGTCATGGCATCACAGGCGATGGCATTGGTGGTAAAGCTGCAAATTTACAAATTTGGGGTAGCGAACAAGGAATAATTGATACGATACTAAATGGCTCAAAGGGGCTTGATTATCCTATGGGTGAGATGCCAGCTGGGCTAGCTGATGCTGATGGAGCAAAGGCTATCGCAGCTTATGTTGCAAAAGAGATAAGTGCTATAAAAAGTACAAAAAATGAAAATTTAGTAGCTATGGGAAAAGAGCTTTACGCAGCTTGTGCAGCTTGTCACGGAGATGATGGCAAAGGCATGGATGGTATGTCGGCTGACCTTAGTAAATATGGCTCAAGTGAGTTTATAGTAGATGTACTAAATCGTGGTAAAAACGGCAACATTGGTGTTATGCCTAAATTTAATGATGGCAGGCTAAACGAGATACAACAAAAAGCAGTCGGCGAATATGTCATATCGCTATCAAAGGGCGAATAATGGAAAATAAAAATAGAAACATCTTTGCTTTAAATGGCATTAGTGGTTATTTGGTGGCAGTTTTGCTTTTGTTATCTATCCTTGGCGTACTTACTTATATTGGTATTGGCTTGCAAAAAGATGTAGCAACCAAGCCTTACTCATTAAAAGATGCAAGTAGCATTGAGATGAAGAGCGTTGATAACGCTAAACACGTCATTATAAAGGAGTAGTGATGCTAGGCATAATAGAAAAAGCCATAATCTTGCTTATAGTTGTTGCAGGAGCTATTTGTGCATGGTCAGTGCTTACATCAAACCACCTTTTTGTAGGCTAGGTGTGAGAAAATTTATACTCATTTTTATATTTTTGCTCTCACAAAGTTTGGCTTTGGGAGCAAATTTTGTGATAAATAATGATGAAATTTTAAGCCAAAAAGTAAGTTTAAAGCTAAATGAGATCGGTAGCGAGCTTTACACAAAAAGCGGTATAAATTTAGTAGTTGGTGTATATAAAAATGGTGAGCTAGAAGCTCTTTTTAAAGAGCAAAACCTTAGCTCGCCTTATGCTTTTTTGCTACTTATAAAGGATAAAAAGAAAGTAGAAATTTTTGCCGATTCTAATACTTCAAAGCTTTTTAATAAAGAACAAATTTTAAGTGTAAATCCAGAATCAGGAACGATAATTCCTATTTTGGTTTCTAAAAATGGCAAAGACGTCTATAATGCTGCTATATTAAATGGCTACGCTGATATTGCCGAGCAAATCGCATCTAGCTTAAATTTACAGCTTGAAAGTAGTGTTGGAAATTCAAACAAAACTACATTAAATTTTTTAAGATTTTTCATCTATGGCTTGGTTGCATTTTTTATAATTGTTGTCTTTTATAAAAAGGTAAAAAATGGATAAAAAAACCTTTTGGCCTTATGCTATTGTGCTTAGCTTCATTGCTATCATTATCGCTTGCGCAGTAACTATTATCATAGCACTAAAACATCCAGTAGAGATGGATAGCTCTTATATGCAAAGCTACCAAAATGTTGATGAAAACATAACCTTTATCAAAGAGAGTGAAAAACGCTTTGATGAGAAATTTGATCTAAAATTTGAGCCAAATTTTAACGCCTTAAACGCTAAGTTTAAATTTCATCTAACTCCCCAAAAAGGAGAAATCTCGGCTTTAAAATATGAAATTTTACTCACTCGCCCACAGACAAATAAAGAAAATAAAATTTTAAGAGCTTCATGGCAAGAAAATGATCTAGTAAGCGAAGAAACAAGTCTAAGAGAAGGTAGATGGCAGCTACTTTTAAGGCTAAGTGACACTAATGATACAAGGTATTATAAATTTGACCTTAATGTCACAAAATGATCTTAAAATCGCAGCTTTGGTATCTAAGAAAGATCTCAAAGCTGGGCTTAAATTTTAATAAACTAATCTTTTGGCTAAATTTAAAACCAAAGTACTAAGTTTTTATCAAATAAAACTATAAATCAAATCTCTTTAAATCCAAAATTTAATCCCAAACGCTCGCAAGTGCCGACATATTCTTTAAATTTATAGATTAGTGGATGCCATTTTTGCGTATCTATCTTTTCATCTTTTAGCAAATTTTCATCTACAAAAATACCTGTAATCTTACAAGTAACGATGCTAAACCACTCTTTTAACTCTATCTTTTCTACAACCGTTTCTATCTGTATCTTACACTCTTTTATCCTGATGGTTTTTGCATTTATGCCAGGCTCTTTGCTGAGATTTGCTGCCTTAAATTTGTCGTGCTCGTAGGTGTAGCCAAGATTCTTTTTTTCTTCTGGTACTTCGCTATCACCAGTTAGTTTTTCCATTTTTTGCACAGCTTCTAGCAGGCTTTCATCACATAAATTTAGCGTGATATCTGAACCATTTTTGATATTTTTAAAGCCTTGATTTTCAATGCCTATGCCAAGCACCACTGTATTTCCTAACGTCCAAGAAGATGAAAGCACCGTGATATCATCGTTTGCGTTTTTATCTTTTGTGGTAGCCAGCAAAACCGGAAAGCCGTAGTAAAAACCTTGTCTGTTTAACTCTTTATGCATTTTTGCTCCTTTTTTTTGTGATTGTAGCTTTTGGCTCTTTAAGGCTTAAAATTTTAATGTATTTAGATAAAAATTTAAAGCTTTACCTAAGCGTAAAAAGCGCTCTTTTATAAGCAATTAGCTATCATTGCTTAAAAATTTAAGAGAGAAAAATGCATAACCTAAACCAACTTTTTGTCTTTACGAACTCGCGTAAGATTCGTGAATTTAATGCAAGTTTTAATGATGAGTTAATCCCAAAAAGCCTAAGTATTGCTGAGTTTTATAAAAAGATAGTTTATGTAGATGGTAGATTTGAGATTGATAGCACCTATGCTTTAGTGCTTATGAATAGAGCCTGTGCCAGTGTCAAAAAGGCAAACTCGGTTCTTAAAATTCCAACTGAGTTTTTTGAGTTTTTGAAAAATAATGACTATCTTTTTTCATTTTTTAAAGAGCTAGCTATTAGTAAAAAGAGTATCTCTGAGATCAAATTTAACGATATTTACGCTAATTTTGAGGAGCATTTAAACATACTTGAAGATGTTTTAAAAGAGTATGAGATCTTGCTTGATAGAGAAAATCTCTACGATGATATAACCTTGCCAAAAATTTATAACGTAAATGAAGCTTACATCAAAAGCTTTAGTGAAATTTCACTGCACATAGATGGAATTTTAAGCGAGTTTGAGTGGGAAATTTTAGAGAAAATCTCAAAGCTAACTACGCTAAAAATTATCTTTCAAACCAGTGTTTTCAATGCAAAGCTAATTAATAAAATAAAGCAAATTTCAGCTATTAGCGAGATTGAAAATTACAAAAAATATGAGCTAAATTTAAAGACAAATGAGCTAATTTGCTTAGAAAATATCAAAAAATTTGAGCCAGTCTTAGAAAAGCGATTTGCCACTAGAAGCCTGCAATGTACCTACGCTATGGCAAAGGCGAGCGAGTTTGTGCGTGATGGAATAAAGCCTGAAAACATCGCTGTTATATTACCAGATGAGAGTTTTAGTGAAATTTTAAGGCTACATGATAGCAATAAAATTTTTAACTACGCTATGGGTGAGAGCTTTAAAAATACAAAATTTTATGAGGCGCTTTTTTATATTACAAGAGCGATCAATGAAGAGGTAAGGCCGATTTTTGATCAAAATAAGTGTGAGAGCTACGAGGAGCTTGGCTTTATCTTGAGCACGCTTGGTGTAAATGAAGAGCTTTTTAATAAATTTAAATCAAGCTACTTTGAACTTTGTGACTTTGCTAAATTTAAAGAGTTAATAGATGAGTTTTTAATGCTTGAAAATGAGCCAAGATGCGAAGAGAAGCTCGCACTTGAGCTTTTTAGGATTGAGAATTTATGTAGGTATTTTAACTTTAGCTTAAAGCAGTTAAGTGAAATTTTTTTGCTAAATATCTCGCGTCTTAGTATCGATGATGTGAGTGGCGGAAAGATCAGTGTCATGGGCATGCTAGAGAGCCGTGGAATGAAATTTGATGGTGTGATCATAGTTGATTTTAATGATAACTTCATCCCAGCAAGAAGCACAAATGAGATGTTTTTAAACTCGAAAGTGAGGCAAAAAGCAGGACTTATAAGCTACCTTGAGCGTGAAAATTTGCAGAGATTTTACTATGAAAGTCTTATAAACAATGCCAAAAAGGTCGCCATAAGCTGTGTTTTAAACGAAGAGAGTATTCCTTCAAGATTTCTAAAAAATTTTAAAACAATAAAAGATGAGAAATTTAGTGACGAGGCGTATTTAAAATTATTTTTAAAAGGAAGTACAAGCCTAAATTTAAGCGATGATGAGATCATTTTGGAGCATGATTTTTTCACTAAACCGCTATCATTTTCGACACTAAATTTATTTCTAACTTGCCCAAGAAAGTATTATTACGCAAAGATAGCTGGTATAAAAGGAGCAAAAGCAATAGCAACTGAGCCAGGATCTAAGCAGGGAAATAGCGTGCACAAGGCGCTTTATGAATACTACACGAGTGATTTTTATAGACAAAAAAATATATTTGATTTGGCTATTTTTAAAGAAATACTTGCAAAGCAAGATTTTTCTTCGCTTGAGCTTGAGATTTGGTCGCAGAAATTTAAAGAATACGCAGAGTTTGAAAATGAACGTTTAAGTGCTGGCTTTAGAGTGCTTGAGTGTGAAAAAGACATAGAGAGTGATTTTTGTGATGTAAAGATAAAAGGCATTATCGATAGGATCGATGTTAGCCCTGATGGTGAGCCTTTTATACTTGATTATAAAACTGGTGAGGCAAATGCGAACTCACTTCAGCTTGCATTTTATGAAGCACTTTATGGTAGCGAGGTAAAAAGTACTTACTTTTCTCTAAAGAATGAACCTGTGCTTATCAGCTCTAAAAAAAGCGTGGATGATCTAAAGGATGAGATAGAAAATCTAAAGAGTATAAATAACACTAAGATAAATTTTGAAAGAAAGAGCGGAGCTTGTAAATTTTGCGAGTATGCCATACTTTGTAGGAGAGAGTTATGAAAGATTTTTTAGCCCTAAAAGCAAGTGCTGGAAGCGGGAAAACATTCGCTTTAAGCGTTCGTTATATCGCTTTGGTGCTTAGAGGCGAAAATATAAACGAGATCATCGCTCTAACCTTCACCAAAAAAGCGGCCAATGAGATGAAAGAGCGCATAATCACAACTTTTTTGGACTTGCAAAACAAAAAAGACGAGCTTGATAAGCTTTGCAAAGAGCTTAGTTTGAGCCAAGATGAGGTCATAAAAAGACGCGATGAGAAGCTTGATAGGTTTTTGCAAAGTGAGTTAAAAATTTATACATTTGATGCATTTTTCTCTGGAATCCTAAAAAAATTTAGTCAAAATTTAGGACTTAGTCCTGATTACAGCGTGCAAGATAGTCTGCAAGATCTGGCGTGGAAAAAATTTGTAAAAGAGGCAAGTAAAGATCAAAAGCTTCTTAGTGAGCTTGCACTCATGATGATAATCTCAAGCCAAAAAGAGGCGAGCTTTTCGCAGACTTTGGCTAAATTTTATGAGAGCTTTGGTGGTGAGCTAAAAGATAGTGGTGCAAGCTATCCAGATGATAGCAAGGTAAGAGCAGCGCAAAAGGAGATAAATGAGCATATAGCCTTGCAAAATGGTGCTAGCGATACGGCCAAAAAGACATTTAGTGAGCAAAATTTGTTTGAGCTTTTTAAAAACAAGGTCTTTGAAAGAGAGAGCCTAGATTACCGCACTTTTAGTAAAATTTATACAAGTGAGCTTGATAGGCTCTTTAACGAGCTAAAAGAGGCGGCAAAAGAGTATATTTTGGAGGTTGAAAGATATAGACTTAGCGGTTTTAGTAAGCTCTTAAATGTTTATAAACACTCAAATTTAGAGCTAAATAAAGAGATAAATGCTTTAAGCTTTGCTGATATAAATAAGCTGGTCTTTAAGCTTTTGGTTGAAAATTTTGATAAAGATGTGCTTTATTTTAGGCTTGATGGCCGCATAAATCACCTTTTGATAGATGAGTTTCAAGATACAAATGTGATCCAATATGAGATCATCTTGCCACTTATCACTGAGATCGTTTCAGGATACGGACAAAACGGACTTGGAAGCTTCTTTTATGTTGGAGATACGAAGCAGAGTATCTATAAATTTAGGGGTGGTAAAAAAGAGCTTTTCGATAAGCTTGGAGATGATTTTAGTCAGATAGATATAGAAAATTTACCAAGTAACTATCGCAGCTTAAAGGCTTTAGTGAAATTTAATAACGCTATTTTTGAAGAAATTTATCATAGATATGGGCTTAGCTTTGAGCCGCAAAAACCAGCTAAAAAAGATAAGGAGCTAAACTACAAAGTAAGTGGCGAGTGTCCTTATTTTGAAGCCGAGGAAGATGACTACGGCTACTTACGTGTGCTAAGCGACGAAGATATCGCGGGTGCAGCAGTTTCGCAAGTAAAAGAGCTGATCGCTGCTGGCGTAAATGCAAGTGAGATAACTGTGCTTTGCTGGAAAAATAGTGACATCAGCCTCATCTCAGAGGTGCTTAGCAGTGAGGGGATAAAAAGCGTAAATGAAGGTACCTTGGAGCTAAAGCGAACGCCGTTTGTTGCAGCGATCATCGAGTATGCAAAATTTTGTCTTTTTGGTGAAGAAATTTATGAAAAAAATGTAAAAGCACTCATAAATACAAATCCTAAAAGGCTAAAAATAAAAGCTGAAGATAGTGCGACAAAAAGCCTATTTTATCTAGCTAAAAATTTATATATAAATATGGCTGATGTTGATATTTTAAGGCTTTTTGAGCTAAGCAGTGGCTATAAAAATTTAGGTGATTTTATCTTTAATCTTGAAAATTTTAGTTCTAAAATCAGTCCTAAAAATGCTGACGGCGTAAAAATAATGACTGTTCATAAGTCAAAAGGGCTAGAGTTTTCTCACGTGATAGTTTGTGATATGATGAGTAAGGGTAGGGGCGATGACTCAAACTTTATAGCAGAATATAACGAAAAAGGCGAGTGGATAGTAAAAAGCCGAATTTCTGGCAGAGAAAATTTTGACCCTGAGTATGCTGGTGTGTTAGAGCAAATAAAAGAGCTTGAGAAGCAAGAAAATATCAATAAAATTTACGTTGCTTTCACTAGAGCTACAAAGTCGCTTATTGTCATTAAACAAGCCGCTCCAAGTGGGAATAGTCCTAGCTTTTTTTCTTTTTATACTAGAAGTGATAAAAGCGAAGTAAACGACTATCTTGATCTAAAAGAGTTTAGCTTTGGCAAAATTTTACCTAGCAAGAGCGAGCAAAAAGAGGCAAAAAAAGATGAAAAAATGCCTGAAATTTTAAAGATAGAAAGGCAAGACGTAGAAGCAAGAGAACAAAAAACGAGCGGTAAAAATTTAGAGGCAATCTATTTTGGTTTAGCGTTTCACTATTTACTTGAGATGAGTGAGAAATTTGATGAAAATTCGCTTTTAAAAGCTAAAAGTTTAATGCTAAATAAATTTTATAAATTTCTCTCACTTGATAGGCTTGAAGTTGCCTTTAAACGGGCAAAAATGCTAATAAATGAGCCAAAATTTCTAAAGTGTATAAAAGATAAAGAAATTTACAAAGAGCAGCCATTTAAAGTAAAAAACGAACTAAAACAGATGGACTTATTTTGTATTGGAGAGAGCAAAATTTGTGTGATTGACTATAAAACGACCGATAAAAATATCGAGGAAAATAAAAAACAAGTTGGAGAATACAAAGAGGCATTAAGTAAATTTTATCCAAAGCATAGTATAATCGCCGTCATCTTCTACGCTCTTGATGGAAAAATTTCATATATTGAAGTTTAAATGCTACTTAATTTAAGCTTTATAAAAGCATTGTTTAAATACAATCACAACTCAAAAATTAACTTGGCAAAGGTAAGAAAATGACAAAAATAACAAAGCCAAATGAAGTTAAACGAGACTGGATCGTTGTTGATGCAGCTGGTAAACGTTTTGGTAGATTGCTAACTGAGGTAGCAACTATACTTCGTGGCAAAAACAAACCATGCTTCACGCCAAACGTAGATTGTGGCGACTATGTTATCATCATAAATGCTTCAAAAGTAGAATTTACTGGTAATAACAAGGCTGAAGACAAACTTTATCACAGACACTCAGGATATTTTGGTAGCGTAAAGAGTGAAAAATTTGGCGATTTGATAGCAAATAAGCCAGAAAAACTATTTAAATTAGCTGTTCGTGGAATGCTTCCAAAAACTAAACTTGGAAGAGAGATGATAAAAAAACTAAAAGTTTATGCTGGCAGTGAGCATCCTCATACGGCACAAATAGCTAAAAAAGAAGGAAAATAATTATGGCAAAAGTTTATGCAACTGGTAAAAGAAAAACTGCCGTAGCAAAGGTTTGGATAAAAGCTGGAAGCGGTAAAATCGTAGTAAATGGTATGGATCTTAATACTTGGCTTGGTGGACATGAAGCTATAAAGCTTAAAGTAATTCAGCCACTTCTAGTTACTAAACAAGAGAGTTTAATAGATGTAGTAGCTACAACTTTAGGTGGTGGTTATTCAGCACAAGCAGAGGCTTTGAGACACGGTATTTCACGTGCTTTAGCTGACATGGATGCTGATTTTAGAGCAGCGCTTAAACCAAAAGGCTTGCTAACTAGAGATTCTCGTGTTGTTGAACGTAAGAAATTTGGTAGAAGAAAGGCTAGAAGAAGCCCACAATTCTCTAAACGTTAATGAATTTTTGCAATTGCTTTTGCATTTGCAAAATTTAAGTTGTGTAAATTTCAAATTTACATTGTTAATTAAATTATGATTTAGAGTCGGTTAAATTTTATTCAGTTAAAATGTAACCACTTTAAAATAAATCCTAAGAAAGGAATTCTAAATATGAAAAAGATTGCTTTAGCTATGGTTGCCGCAACAGCGGTTTTTGCGTCTAACGCAGCATACAATTATGAAGTTACTCCAACTATTGGTGGTGTTCACCCAGAGGGAAATTTACGTGTAAAAGACCATAACTTCGTTGGTGTTAGAGCTGCTAGAAATCTTGAAGATTTTTTCTTTGATCAAGTAGAGCTTGGTGTTGATTACACTCAAAAAGCAAAAGAAAAAACAGGTAGCTTAACAAGAGAAGGAAGAGTCCTTAGATATCATGCAAATCTTGTAAAAGATATAGTTGATTTTGGACCAGTTAGTCTATATGGTTTAGTTGGTGCTGGTTATGAAGATGTTCCAGCTATTTTTGTTAAAAATGAAGATGGCGGTTTTGGCCAATATGGTTTTGGCTTAAGATATCAAGTAACTGATAGATTTGCTCTTAAAGCAGAAGCAAGAGACGCTATCAAATTTGAACATGCTGATCATAACCTATTCTATTCACTAGGCTTTGGTATCGGTCTTGACTCAAAAGCAGCTCCAGTTGTGGCAGCAGCTCCAGTTGCAGCAGTAACTCCAGCAGCAACTCCAGTTCTTGATGATGATAATGATGGCGTGCCAAATGATATAGATCAATGCCCTAACACTCCAGCTGGCGTAGTCGTTGATGAAAGAGGATGTGAAAAAGTTATCGTTCTTAGAGATCTAGATGTTAACTTTGCATTTGATAGCTATAAAGTCGGACCAAAATATGCAGCTGAGATCAAAAAAGTAGCTGACTTTATGGGCGAACACCCAGATTATAAAGTTGTACTTGCTGGTCACACTGATAGCGTAGGTGCAGAAGCTTATAACCAAAAACTATCTGAAAAAAGAGCAAAAGCAGTAGCTGATGTTCTTGCTGGCTATGGCGTAAGTGAGGATAAAATTTCAACAGTTGGTTACGGTGAGCTTAAACCAATTGCCACAAATAAAACTAAAGAAGGCCGCGCTCAAAATAGACGCGTTGAAGCTACTTTCAATAAATAATCTTATTATTTAAAGTTACTTCTTTTAGGGGCTTAGCTTCGGCTAGGCCCTTTTTTATTTCTACGGAGAAAATGATGAAAAAAACCATACTTTTTGATTTGGACGGTACACTTATTGACTCGACTTCTGCTATTTTGAAAGGATTTGATAGAGCTTTTTTATCTCATGGCAAAAAAGAGCCAGACCATAATGTATTAAAGTCTTTGGTTGGTCATCCGCTTGAAATAATGTTTGAAAGACTTGGTGCAAGCAAAAATTTAATTGATAGCTATATAAAAGAGTATAAAGCTTGCTACGAAAAAAATTATCTTGATGAGACGGTACTTTTAGATTATGCAAATGAAGCATTGAAGGAGGCAAATAGCTTTGCTGACGTGGGTATAGTTACTACTAAAACTTCAAAATTTTCTATTATCTTGCTTGAGCATTTAGGAGTTATGAAATATATAAAAACTGTTATTGGAAGAGACGATGTTACTAATCCAAAACCAAATCCAGAGCCTATAAATTTGGCTTTAGATAGACTTAATAAAGATAAAAATAATGCATTTATGGTAGGTGATACCATTATGGATCTAATGGCTGCACAAGCCGCTTTTGTTACAGGCGTAGGTCTAACTTGTGGATATGGTCAAAAGAGTGATTTGGAGAAATTTAGTAAACATATTTTCTCAAACCCATTTGAAGCCGTTAGCTTTATAAAAGAGGTTTAATAATCTAATATTCCTAAACTGCTTATATTTTAAATTAAATTCAACATAACGTTTAGCTTACTTGGCTATAAAATTTACTCCAAAAATTTATTACCTTTGTTTGCTACAAAATCTTTTTAAAAATATTTATTATGAATTTTTAACATCTAAATTACTTAAATTGATTTTCTTAAAAGCCTACTTTCATATTAAATCTATTTTATTTAAAATATGAAAATTTATCTAAAATTAGCTAATTTTAGGAGATCATAGATTTAAGACCCTAGCCACTTTTAGAGCGCTCGCAAATGCAAAATGCAAGTTGTATCCACCAAGCATACCAGTGATATCTAAAACTTCACCTATAAAGTAAAGCCCTTTTACGCTTTTGCACTCTAAATTTTCATCTAAAAAATTAGTTTTTACGCCACCTTTTGTAACTTCAGCCCTTTCAAAGCCAAATGTCCCAGCTGGGGCAAATTCATAAGCAAAAAGCCTTTTTATGATTTGTCTCTCTTCATCGCTAAATTCATAAAAGGCTCTATCTTTTAAGCTAAAATTTTTTAAGAACTCTAGCACAAATCTCTTTGGTAAGGGCAAAACCGAGCTAAGCTGCTTTTTACCATTTACTAAATTTTTCTCACTAAATTTGGGCAAAAAATTTATACAAATTCGACCCTTTTGCCAAAATAACGAGGCATTTAGTATTGCTGGTCCGCTTATGCCCCTATGCGTAAAAAGCAGATTGTCACTAAATTTATGGCTTTCATTTTTGCTATTTATTTCCACCTCGGCGTTTAGGCTAACGCCACTAAGTTCTTTAAACCAAAACTCATCTTTTTGTACGCTAAATCCAACAAGTGCAGGCAAAAGAGTTGATGTTTCAATGCCAAAATCATTTGTTATTTTATAACCAATGTCGCTTGCGCCAAGGGCTTTATAACTTAGTCCGCCACTTGCGATGACTAAATTTCTAGCTCTAAATTTCTCATCTTTTGTCAAAATTTCAAAAATTTCATCTACTTTTTTAGCACCAAGAACTTCTTCGTTGTAAAAAATATCCGCTTTCTGTCTTTTCAAAAGCACGTTTAAAACGCTCTTTGCGCCACTATCGCAGAAAAATTGATTTTTCTTTTGCTCACTAAATTTAAGCTCGCTAAAAAATTTTAAAACTTGATCTGGAGTCAATACTTTTAAAATTTGCTCTATAAATTTTTGCTCGCCAAGGTAGTTTTTAGCGCTTATGAAGCGGTTTGTGATGTTGCATCTGCCTCCACCGCTTGCTAGGATCTTTTTGCCAGCGCTGCTATTTTTCTCTAAGATAGCAACTTTTTTATCCTTTAAATTTGCCCCTAAAAATAGTCCGCTAGCACCAGCGCCAATGATGATGACGTCATAGATCAAAACTTCAAGCTCTCTTTTAAAGCAGCCTCGCTTGTAAGGCGAGAGTCAAATTTGATCACTTGATTTTTCTCGTTTTTGTAATAATCGACTACACCTTTTTGGCTATTTAGTAATTCTAAATTTAAGCTAACTTCAGGACTTAGATAGATGTTCTTAAAAATTCTTGGATCGCTTAGGCTAAAGAGCAAAACAAGCCATATCACGCAAAGTACCACGCAGATGATGGCTAGTGCTTTAAAACCAAAGGCATGCAATATATACCCACCAAATGCACCTCCAACAAAGCTTCCTAGATAGCCAAATGAATTAAATACACCAAGGGCTGAGCCTTTTTGTGAGGATTTTACAAATTTTGTTGCGGTTGATTGCATGATGGGCTCGTGAAGGTTAAATCCTATAAAAAATATAGCAACTCCCAAAACGAAGATAAAAAGTGTAAAGCTAATGGCAAAAATAGTGTAGGTTAGGGCAAAAAGTAGCGTACCAGCTATCAAGATGACCTTGCTAAGCCCCTTGCCATCGCCAAGGGCACCAGCTAGCCCCATAGCCAAAAAGCCAAGTACGGCACCAAGTGTATAGACCTTGTAAAGCTCGCTGCTTTCGTAACCATACTCTTTTACTAAAACGATAGGGATTACCAAAAATGCGATGCTTGCTAGCATCTTTTGCATAAAAGAGGTGAAATTTATGATCATGTAGTCTTTTTGCAAAAACAGCTTACCAAATGGCACTTTTTCACTTTTAGCGCTCACTTTTATCTCTTTTGGCACAACGGTATAAAGAAGTACAATGCAAAGCAGGCTAAGAGCGGCACTTAGATAAAAGAGACTTGAAAGTCCGTAGTCTCTAGCAAGAAGCGGTCCAAGTACCATAGAAAGTGTGAAACTAAGCCCTATAAAAGCGCCCATTATCGCCATGGCTTTTGAGCGTTTTTCTTCTGTTATATAGTCACTTATCATCGCAGTTGCAACTGCTCCGATAGCACCTACGCCTTGTAAAAATCTACCAAATAGCATGGTAAAAATATCGCTTGTAAGTGCACAAATTATTGAGCCGATGATAAAAACCAAAAGTCCGATTGTTAATGTTTTTTTGCGTCCTATCCTATCCGAGAGCGCTCCAAAAGGCACTTGAAATATCATCTGTGAGATCGCATAGACGCCTACTATTAGCCCTACTAAAAACTCGTTTGCTCCGCGTAAATTTAAGGCATAAAGGCTAAGCACTGGCAAAACTATAAAAAGACCTAAAAATCTGCTTGCTATGATAAAAGATAGTGGTAAAACGCTTTTTAACATAAAATTTTCCTTATTTTTAAAAGGACTAAGTTTATCATTTTAACACTAATTTAAATTTAAAAATTTAATCTACTTTTTTGTAAAATATGCCCAAAAATCAAGGAGCTCTTGCAATGAAGATTGTGCTTGCGACATCAAATTTAGACAAAGTAAAAGAGATAAAAGAGTTTTTAAAAGGCTATGAAATTTACGCCTTAAGCGAGGTTGTAAAGCCATTTGAGATCGTTGAAGATGGCAACACTTTTCAGCAAAATGCACTCATAAAGTCAAAAGCTGTCTTTGCAAAGCTTAAAGAGCAGGGGCTTGATAATGAGCTTATCGCTCTTAGCGATGATAGTGGCATTAGTGTGGATGCACTTGGTGGCGAGCCCGGGATCTACTCTGCGCGCTATTTTGACCTTGATGAAAATGGCAAGGTATGCGGCAAGAACGCAAATGACGCAAACAACAGAGCAAAGCTAATTAGTAAGCTAAAGGCGCTAAATTTAAAGAGCTCACCAGCTCATTACACCGCCTGTATCGCTATTAGCTCGAAATTTGGCGACTACACAACTCATGGCTTTATGTATGGCAAAGCGATAGATGAGGAGCGTGGTACAAATGGCTTTGGCTACGACGCGCTCTTTATCCCAGATGGCTTTACTAAAACGCTTGGCGAGCTAGATAATGAGACGAAGCTTAAAATTTCTCACCGTTCAAAAGGCCTGGAGCTTGCAAATTTTGTACTAAAGAGCCTAAAAATACATTATAAAATAGATCAAGGTTTATGTTTAAATTTTATATAATTAATTTATAAAATGTTGGTATTTTAAAATTAAGTTGTATACTTTTTAGTTTATTGTAAATTGCTTTTGGATAGAGTGATATAAATAAAAAATTGGAGATACAAAATGAATGTGGTTGAAGATAAAGAAGAATTAAAAATAGCAGAATTTAATGATGAGCAAGATTCTGAATATGGATCGTACGAAGTATATTATAATCTAACAAGTTATGGGATTGATTTTCCAGTAGATGGTCTTATAAATAGATACGATAGGGGGAAAGTATATTTGCCTAGCTTTCAAAGAAATTATGTTTGGAAAAAGAAACAAGCCTCTAAATTTATAGAATCATTATTGTTGGGACTACCTGTTCCTGGTATTTTTCTTTATAAAGATAAAGATGAGAAGTTGCTCATAATAGATGGTTATCAACGAATAGAATCTATATCTAGATATTTTAGAAATTCATTTGATAATCGTGATTTTAGATTAGATGGTATTAATCAAGATTTTAATGGAAAAAAGTATGAAAATCTTAGAGAAAATGAAAAGGACAAAATAGCTACATCAATAATACATGCTACTATTATTAAAGCAGATAATCCAGAGGACAAAAATTATCATGCTATCTATGCAATTTTTGAAAGACTTAATACGGGTGGTGTAAAATTAAGCCCACAAGAGGTTAGAAATTGTGTTTCGGATGGTGTATTAAGACAGGAAATAACAAAGCTTGCCAATCTAGATGTGGTTAAAAAATTTATTTCAATTGATAATACAAGAAAGAAAGATGAAGAAATAATTTTAAGACTATTGGCATTATCATTCGATGAATATACTGGAAATATGAAACAGTTTTTAAATGATTTTATGTTTAAAAATAAAGATTTAGATGAGGATAATGTAAAAAAAGGCGTTGATGACTTTTTGAACATGGTAGAATTTTTAAATAAGATAAATTCTGATGAATATTTTAGAAGAAATGATCAATTAAGTATTGCTATTTTGGATTCTTTATGGGTTGGAATTTATAAAAATTATGATTTTTTACAAAATAAATCAATCAATCAAATAAAAGAAAAAATTAACCAATTAATGCAAGACTCGATGTATAAAGAAGCTATAAAGACTGGCACAACACATAATGTTAAAAGTGTTAAAGATAGAATAGAAAAATCAATAGAATTTTTAAGAAATGTGCAGTAGTTTTGACAAATTTAATAAAACTATTAATGATTTAAACAATCAAATAGATCTGCTTTTAAAAGATGATATAGATACAGATATTATAGATCATCTAACAAAGCACTTAATTTTATTAATGGCTGGATATGTTGAGAAAAATGTTAAAAATATAGTTGAAGATTGTCTGAAAGAAAAAAAGATACCAAAAGAATTTAAAAATTTTATACTTGAGAGTTTACCTGATAGTCAAAATTTAAATCCAGATAAGTTAAAAAAATTTTTAAATAAATTTGATAGTAACTGGGAGCAGCAGATTACGCAAGATCAATCTAGTGCATTAGGTAGCATTATAAGAGCAAGAAACGAAATAGCTCACTGTAAAGATATTGATGTTTCAAAAGAAAACTATCTAAAGCATTTTGATCAGGTAAAGAAAATGTTGGACAAAGTCAAGCAAGAGCTTTTTGATAAAATTTAAAAATAGATTCAATATACTTTAGAACTTACATTTTGTAAAACAGATATAAAGATGCTTAGAGTTTGCCGAGATGCTAGCAAGCTCTATAAAAGAGGGTACGCTAACGATAAAGCCCTAATTAAGCTCCTTTAGTCCTTTGTTGGCTCGCTCTAAAAGATCCCGTGCGCGAGGATTTTGCTCTTTTCCATTTAAAATTTCAAGCACTTTTTTGTAGTTTTGGGTAGCTTCGTCCTTTTGATTAAGCTTTGCTAGGTCGTTAGCAAGCTCTACTAAAAGCTCTGATCGCACAAGCTCGTTGCCACTTAACTCCGGCGTGATATCAAGTAAATTTAGCGCTAAAAGGTGGTTTTCGTGGGCTTTGTCAAAGTCGTTTTTTAGGTAGTAGGCGCTAGCGATGCCTTTTATACAGATGAGTTCGTCGTTCATTGGGGCATTTGGCGCGTTGTCATAAATTTTTAGAGCTTCTTGAAAATTAGCAAGTGCTTCGTCGTATCTGCCTAGCACCTTTTGTGCCGCACCTAGGCTATGATAAGAGCGAGCTAGTAGCAGCTTGTCGCTAACGTTTGCCGCAAGCTCTAGGGCTCTTTGTGAGAGCTCTAACGCCTTTTGTGGCTCTTTATTTACCATGCAAATGCTAGCGCTATTTATGAGCGAAGTGATCGCCTGCTCGGTGTTGCCCTCTTTTAAGCAGACATCAGTCGCTTGCTCGGCTAAATTTATGGCTCTCTCCAAATTTCTATCGCTTTTATAAAACTCCCTCACACTCTCTTGTATTAGCTCGTCACAGCTACTTGCAAAGAGGCAAATAGGCGCTAAAAATGGCAAAATTTTCTTCATCTTTTTACCTTTAAAATTTCGCGCTATTGTAGCGATTAAAAGCAAATTTTGTTCAGTATTGCCTCATAAATCATTATTATTTCTTGGCAAATAAACTTGTGACATTATTTTTATGTCTTCTTCTGGATTTTCGATTTGAGTATCAATTATCTGCCTCATTAGCGCCATGCAAAATTTCATACCCATCTCTTCTGCGATTATATCTTTTAGATAAATATTTGTTATTTCATTGTATTCACTGGGAAATTTAACAGAAAAATAAGTCATTTTTTTCTTTTTTACTTCCCATATTCTATATTTGACCTCTGATTTATCATCAATTTTATATTCTTTTGCCTTGATTAGAAATTTATTTATTTGCCCAGCCTTATCCCAAGTGGCAAGACTTTTATTTATATATACTTCATCCCATGTGTCAAAAATAGGAAAGTGCAATAAGAGTTTTCTAATAAAACTAAATAGATCATCGGCAATCAATCCTTCAAAAAAAGGTCGTCCTCCTTTTTTCATCCACTTTAAATATTCTTTAATTGGTTCATAATTAGAAATCTCTTTAAATACTGAAAATGCTTCTCTGAGTCTATAAAATCTAAAGCATGGCTCTTGAGTTTTAAAATTTTCATTAGAAATTTCATCATATAAAAAATAGAATCTATTATAAAAAAGAGTTAATGCTTCTACCTCTTTTTTATTCGGTCTTTGCTTGCAATTTTCAATCATCGGTATCTCTTTTTGTGTCCTCTTGCCAGGCGCTAATCCATCCAAGTTTTTTAAATCGGTTGCTATATTTTCCTAGATTTAAATATGTTGATTATACCCAAAACAGCTAACTTAATAATGTATCGTTGTACGCTTTAGAATAAATTTAGGCACTCAAATTTTAGCGACAAAATTAAACCTAAAAAATTTAAGCTTATTTATTATACAACCCATCTCAAACTAAAAAATAGAATCTGAGAGAAAATTCATCGTGCGTTGTCAGGAGGTAAATTTAATTTTCTGCCGCCGGCAATCGATATGCTACTTATCTGTGTTAGTGTTATCTGCTTTTTGTCTTTCTTGTTAGACTTTGTGCTGGCCATAGCCAACTTTATAATTAATAGCACCCCGTCTCTTAAAATTCATCTTAAATTTGCTAAAATCACTAAAATTTAAAGGAGCTTAAATGTCAAATATCTTAATCATAGGCGCGGGCGGCGTAAGTCAAGTCGCGACCGTAAAATGCGCGATGAACGCGGACGTTTTTAGCAAGATCACGCTTGCTAGCCGCACTAAAAGCAAGTGCGACGCGATCGCTAAATTTATAAAAGACCGCCTAGGCGTGCAAATTGACACCGCCCAGATCGACGCGGACGATACCGATGCCATGGTCGCGCTCATCAAAAAAACGGGTGCCGATTTGCTTTTAAATGTGGCGCTGCCGTATCAAGACCTAACCCTCATGGACGCGTGCTCTCGCGCCGGCATCCCGTACATCGACACGGCAAACTACGAGCACCCCGACACCGCTAAATTTGAGTATAAGCTGCAGTGGGCGAAGGACGGCGAGTTTAAAGCCGCAAACACGATGGCGCTGCTAGGAAGCGGCTTTGATCCGGGCGTGACGAACGTATTTTGCGCCTACGCACAGCAAAATCTCTTTGACGAGATCCACGAGATCGACATCCTAGACTGCAACGCGGGCGATCACGGATATGCGTTTGCGACGAATTTTAATCCAGAGATAAATTTACGCGAAGTGAGCGCAAAGGGTCGCTACTGGGAGCGCGGCGAGTGGAAAGAGACCGAGCCGATGGAAATAATGTTCAAATGGGACTACCCGAAAGTAGGCGTCAAAGATAGCTACCTGCTCTATCACGAGGAGCTAGAAAGCCTTGTTAAAAACATCAAAGGGCTAAAGCGAATCCGCTTTTTTATGACGTTCGGACAGAGCTATCTAACTCACATGAAGTGTCTAGAAAACGTCGGCATGCTACGTATCGACGAGGTCGAGCACAACGGCGTAAAAATAGTTCCGATACAGTTTCTAAAGACCTTGCTACCAGATCCTGCAAGCCTAGGCCCTCGCACGAAGGGTAAAACCAACATCGGCTGCGTGATACGTGGCTTAAAAAACGGCAAAGAGCGTCAAGTCTATATCTACAACGTCTGCGACCACGAGGCTTGCTATGCCGAAACGGGCGCACAGGCTGTGAGCTACACGACGGGCGTGCCTGCGATGATCGGCTCGATGATGGTGGCAAAAGGCATCTGGAGCGGAAAAGGCGTCTTTAATATGGAAAATTTCGACGCCAAGCCTTTCATGGATGAGCTCAATAAGCAGGGCTTGCCGTGGGAGATAATCGAAATGAAACCCGGCGAGAGGTATGAAGTAAAGTAAGAAATATTCTAACAAGATGGTAAAATTCTTTACCATCTTTTATTTTCTATTAAATATGCAGTCTTCAAGCTCTTTATAAACCAAAGTGTCTGGTAAAATAAAATTTGATAAATTTTCTTTGAAGATTTCAATATTAATAGGCGTCGTTATGCCACAACACTTTTTAATTTCTCCACCCTTATCCTTCACATTGTTATTTACTACATCTGTCACTACAGCATCATACCTACTCTCATCAAATTGGCACCCCTTTTTGTCGCAATAAGCCTTTAAAATCTCTTTATCAAATAAATAATTTTCTATTTCCCATCTTTTCATAACTCTAAAGCTATTTTCTTGACCATCAAGGTATTCTTGCCTATCAAATTCACTCACATTGCCGCCTGAAGCTATATCCCTATCTTTAAATACCCAAATTTCCAAGTCCTTAAATACTTTTCCAAGTATGGCTATCGCTATTCTACTTCTATAGTCTAGCTCAGTATTTCCACCACTTGATACAAATAAAGTATCTGGATATTTTTTATTGAAAATATTATTTAATACCTTTGCATCCAATCCTTTTTCATAGCTATCTTTTAATTCTGCTCTCCCTTCGCAATAAATTATTCTTTTAGGTGCAATTAAGCCTGTTAAATCGTCTAAGGCAGTTTCAAAAATTTCTTTCCATTCATTATAGTTTTTATCAATGGGTTTTAGTTCTATTTTATCGGATAGATTAATGTTTTTATGAAATTTAATGATTTGACTATCGCCTATAAAGTCCGTTTGTAAGGCCCTTAAAAAACCTATACTGTGCGTTGTTATCCAAATTTGACCTTCATTATCTATTAGATTGTTTATCTCTTTCATAAGATTTCTTTGTATACATGTATTTATATGAAGCTCCGGCTCGTCTATTAAATAAATAGAGCCTTTATATTTTTCTTTTCTCAAAAATAAATCTAAAAGTATATCAACTACTTCTTTTTCGCCAGAAGATAAACTATTGAAAGAAAATTTTACATCAGAATCAGGCTTTTTGAAAAATAAAGTGCCATTGCCACCTTCAACTTCTCCCATACTAACTATTTCTAAATCTAAACAGTTTTTAATTGAATTATTTAGTTGGTCTATAACATGTTTTCTAGCTTCAGACGGTTTTAAATCATTGTTATCTCTATATGAATTAAAATATGCAAGCAGTCCCCTATAGTTTTCTTCTATTTTTTCATCAATGCTAACGGAATAGCTAGCACCATATCTATTTTCCTCTATTGGGCTGACTGCTCTAATTTCTTTAATATTTAAATCATTATTGTATCTATATGGGCTTCTAAACGAAAATAGACTATTTAGACTATTTTTATATTTTTCTATATTACACAGTTCATCCTTTCTATAAACAATACCACCTACAACAAAATCTATATCAATTAGTTCATAGAAATTTTTATTATTTGATCTAAAAAAATAATTCTTAACACTACCGGATGGATCTGTTCCTATACGTGCACCAAAAGATGGGCCTAATGCAATAAAAGCGTCCAATACACTACTTTTACCACAACCATTTGGGCCGACAATAGCAACGATTTTCTTTGGGCTATCTCCTAAATCAATAGTTAAATCCTTAAAACGTTTAAATTCTTGTATACGCACTTTAGATACCTTCATTGTTAAACCTTATTATTTTTAATTACACTTCTCAAATTTCTGCTTTAAATTTTAAAAACTTCGTGCTTGGATAGCTCGTATTTGTCGTATATCACGGCGTTATCATCGCCGCTAGGCTACATGAGACCATATGCTAGCTCGCCTTTTTTTAAATTTTATGTTTGAAACACTAATTTTGCGCTTGGCGTCTATCTCGCGAATGCTGATTTGCTTGATATCTTTAAAGTAAAATTTCGCATTCTTGCCGCTTTTTATATGAAAAATCCGTCATCTTCGATTTTTTGGTATCATGGAATAAGAAACTAGGATAAAGAAATAATTTCGGCACAAGCTAACTTACTGGCGCCGAAATTGAAAGTTATTTTATCACTGCTTCAAAGCCAACATCTACATCTGGATAGCTCTTTCCACCGTGGAATGGTTTAGCGGCAGCAGCAAATTTATCAAAGCTCTCATTTAGCTTCAAATCATTTACAAGATCAACCGAAAATTTTGCTACTAGCTTGCCATTTTGTACTTCATATTTTGTTTTAAAAATTTTTGAATTGCCATTTATGCTAAGCTCAACATCCATTTCTCCAGCCTTATCGTCGCCATTTACTGCTACGATCTTGCCATCTACTGCCTTGCCATCGAAAATAATGCCAATCCTTTTATCGCGGTCAGGTAGCTTTGTGTCAATATCTTTTGGCTCTAGCTTAAATTCAAAGCTCTTTAAAAAATCAGCAAAATTTGCATTTTCTTGACTTTTAAAATTTATCGTTTTAAAAGTGCCTAGTACGGCTGTCTTATTTGCTAGCTTATAGCCAGTAAATGTTACCTTTGGTTCACCTTCTACGCTAAATGCAAGAGCTGAAACTGCAAAAAATGAAGCTGCTAAAGCAACAGAAGTAAGTTTGTTCATAAAGAATCCTTTTTATAAAATTGATAATAAATATCGCAAATTATATATCCACTTACTTCAAAAAAGACTTAAAAACTCTTTTTAATTAATGAATAAATTTTTAATATCTTTTTACTCTGGATCATCGCTAAAATCGTTATCCCTAAAGATCACATAAAAATTTATGAGCCAAAAAACAAAAGCAATTGCTATGAGTGTTGCTGGTAAATGAATGTAAAAGCCACTCCAAAAATAAGCCAAAATTCCTCTACTAACGCCAGCTAAAAGAACTAAAATAAAAGCAATTTTACTAAGGCGTAAAAACTCAAGCTCTTGTCCGCTGTGACGAAGTCCTGCGACATTAAATATAAGCATCACGCTAAAAATTACCGTATTTATCGCTATTAGATGCATAAAATTTGTCTCAAGATGGAGTTCAAAAATGCCGCTAAAGCCGATACCTAAAAACCCAATCGCTAAAAATAGTTGCATAAAATAGTATAAAAGCACAAAACTATGCCTAAAAAGCTCTTTATAGTGCCATTCTTTAAGCTTTGCAAGTACCGCACTTCCACAAGCTATCGCAGCATAATAGACACCCATGCTTGCTTCAAAAAATATATTTAAAAGCAAAAAAGCACAAACGCAGCAGATAGCGATATTTTTATAGATAAAATTTGGCACAAAAACAGCTTCATCCATGCCTTTTTCTCTTTTTAGTGCTTCTTTCCCAAGTACGACACTAACGCGGTAAGAGATGAGTAAAATAGCGATTACGTGGATAAAGACTTGTAAATTTAGAAATTTTTCATTGCCACTTATTAAATAATAAATTTCAAAGCCTAAAATGCCAAACAAAAAGCCAAGTACGCCAAATTGATCATCGTTTTTATCCTGCCAGATCATATAAAGGCAAAGCAAAACCAAGTAAAGCCAAAAAAGAGCGATAAAGCAGTGTGCTAAAAATAGGCTAAAAAATGCCAAGATAAAGCTTGTAAAAAAGAGTGAAAATAATATATAGGCGTGTATTTTTAGAGATGCTTGAAAATTTGTCCAATCAGTTAGTCCAGTTAGCAAAAATCCAGCATAAGCAAGCGCTAAAAAAAGTTGCAAAAATATAAATTTATGCAAACTCACAAAATCAGTTGGAGTAAAAAAGACACTAGCACCAAGCACCGCACAGGCGGCACTCATTAAGAAAAATATTCTCATAGGATGAGTAAAAAAGTTATTAATCATAATAAATTTGCCCTTTGAAATTTTCATCTATCATCTTGCTAATAAACGTAAAATCGCGCTCTTTGAAATCTTTGTCTATTTCAAGTTCTCTTTGTATGACTGCGCCTTTACTTGATAGGAAATAAATTCTATTTGACATCTTCACAGCTTCCATTCTATCGTGCGTGACGAGAACTACGCTCATACCTTCGCTTACTCTTTGGCCAATAATCTCAATTAAAATTTCTTTCATATCATAATCAAGCCCAGAAAAAGGCTCATCCATCAAAAGTAGATCAGGCTTTGTCACGACTGCTCTTACGAAAGCTACCCTTTGTCTCATGCCGCCGCTTAGCTCACTTGGGTATTTTAAAGTATCCTTTTGACTTAGTCCAACCTTTTTAAAAAGCTCTAAAACAGCGTTAATGTCCGGTTTATCCATAACTAAAAGCACATTTTCAAGAGCATTTTTCCATGTTAGTAGGCGATTTTCTTGAAAAAAATATGTAGTCTTTTTAAAGCTATTAAAAATTTTTCCTTTTCTAGGCTCATTTAGTCCGCTAATAAGCCTAAGTATCGTTGTCTTGCCACATCCTGATGGTCCAAAAAGCGTCACCACTTCGCCACTTTTTACATTTAGGCTAAAATTTCTTACGACCTTATCTCTTAAAATTTCATACTCTACATTTTTAAGCTCAAGCATCATCTTCTCCAAGGCATCAGAGCTATTTTTAAGGGCTCGATGATGAGGTATTCAAAAAGCATGATAAGAGTGATGCTTAAAAGAACATACGCCATTACCTCGGTTGTTTCAAGCATCGCCCTTGCATTTGCTATCTTTGCTCCCATGCCGTTATTTGCGCCCAGTAGCTCAGCCATTATGACTATCTTTACGCCCATTGCGACAGCTACGCTAATAGAGCTTATTATGTAGCTCGTAAGATGCGGGATGTAAAGGTGTCTTATCTTTTTTAAAATTCCTAGATTATAAGCGTCAAACATCTCTTTTAGCTCCTCGTCTACACTGCTCATAGCAACTGCTGAGCTTGCAAAAGTAAGCGGTAAAACGGTTATAAAGATAGTAAAAACGGTGCTAAAATTTCCAAATCCAAACCAAAAAATAGCAAGTACTATCCAAATAATCGGTGGCATTGACAAAAGCAAGGTGATAACAGGCTTTAAAAACGCTGCAAAACTTTTAAAGCTACCTGCTATTAGTCCTAAAAATATACCAAAAAATGTTGCCGAGCAAACTCCGATCAGTGATCTACAAAGTGTTATGTTTATCTCGCTGTTTTTATAATCTTTTAAAATTTCACAGGCTTTTAAAAATACATCTTTTGGTGGTGGAAGTAGGAGTGGGGAGCTAAACTCGCTTCCCACTTGCCAAATGGCTAAGATCAAAAAAACTACGGCAAATCCGCTAAATCCGCCCCAAAAATAGTCAATTATTTTTAAAAAGCTTGAGCGATCTTTTTTGATGCCATCAATTAGTATCATAAAAATAGACCTTTATCTGGCATCTTGCCGCCTAGAAATTTTGGATTAAACTGATAAATTTCTTCAAAAAATGCCATGATCTCATTTTGTAGTTCATTTGCTTTTGTTACTGTTAGATTTGCCTTGTCAAATGCATTTGCAAGTGCTACTTCTGGAGCTGGCAAGTAGTTTGAGCCTATCTTTGCTGCACTTTGTTTGTTCTCAAGTATCCATGAAAGTGCATTTTTAAGGTCACTATGAAGCGTGTCAAATAGACTTAAGTTTTTCTCGTAAAAGCCTCTTTCTACGATAATGCCAGCCATTGGGATTATCGGTTTTGTACCAAAGCTCTCGCCCCAAATTTTTGGAAAATCAACTGAATAATGCACGCTAACGCCTGCTTTTTTACCGCGCAAAATAGTCGCTTCGCCAAGAGGTTGCGGAACTATTAAAATATCAAAATCTTTTTGTAAAAATAAAAGCAGAGCCTCAGGTGGCGTTGCTGTATAAGTGATATCTATCTTGCTAACGTCTATACCTCGCTTCTTGCAAAGTGCCCTTAGGACAAGATCAGGCATATCACCTCGAAATGGCATGACTAGCTTTTTGCCTACAAAATCTTCTAAATTTTTAATCTTTTCATCCTTAACCATAGCGTTCATTACGCCAAGAGTCAGTAAATTTAACATAGCAAAATCAAGCCCTTGATTTCTTAAATTTGCAGCTACGTTTGATGGTGACATCGTAACCTTAATGTCTCCGCTAGCTACGCCCGCACGAAGCTGATCTGGTGTTTTCCAGATATTTAGGCTTACATCATAAGTTTTATTTAACTCCCCTTGCAGCGCAGCAACTGCCATTATGACGCTTGGGATTGCTGGGGCACCCCACATATTAAAGCTCTCTTTTGCAAATAAATTTGGTGCAAATGCGCTAACGCCTAAAGCTGTGCTAAGTCCTAAAAATTTTCTTCTATCTAACATCTTTTTCTCCTTTAAAAACTGCTGTGAAAGCTAATGAAAAATGTCCTGCCAGGGGCATGAACGACTACCGGATCAAGTGCTGCTACGTGATCACCACTGATAAATTCTGCATAATCTTTATCAAATAAATTTGCTACGCCAAATCTTATGCCAACTTTGTTTTTAAACTCTATGCCACCATAAAGATCAAGCAAACCAAATCCTTTTGCGGCCTCTTTTTTATCGATACCTAGACCATTTTGCTTGCTAAAATCGCCTCTAGTTTGCTTTGAAACTAGCCTTAGTGCGGTGCCAAGATTATAGCTGCCAAAGCTTGCATAGTCTTTGTAGTCAAATGCAAAATTTGCTTCAAAAGGCCTTATTTGATAAAGCGGCCTACCATCGGTTTTGTTTTGTCCGTAGTTGTAGTAAAGTGAGCTTTTTAAGCCAAAGTGCCTTGCAAAGCTATACTCTGTATTGAAATTTACACTATAAAGCGTTGCATCAACGTTTCTTGAGATGACGGCATTTTTGTTTATTAGAGGCATGGCAGCTTTTGAGTGACGTCTATCAAAAATAATCAAATTTTTAACTCTATCAGCTATGAAATGCCCACTAAACCCAAATGCATCTTTGTTTTGCAAAGAGTTTAGGTATTCTTTGTAAAACTGACTACCAAATTTAAAGCCAAGAACCGCTCTGTTGTGTCTTTCTGGCTCTAAATTCGGATTTGCTATCCAGCCAGAATCATTTTGTCCGTAAAGCGCATTGAAACGCTCCATGTTGCTTGGCAAGCGAGATAAACTCTCAAGTTTTGCAAAGTAGCTATCCTTGTCGTTTGGTGTAAATTTATATTTTAGGCTTGCGCTAAAAGCGTCTTTTTTGATCTTATCGCTTACATCCTCACCATAAATTTGACGAAGTAGTCCGCGAGTCGTGCTAATGGCTGAATTTGGTGCAAAATATTTAGTATCAAGTCCGTTAAGCTTGCTTTTTTGATCTTCATATTTTAAGGCAAGAGAGGCTTCGTTTGAATCATTAAATTTATAAGCAAGTGTATCAAAGAGCATAAATTTATCATTTCTGACATCAGCAAATCTGTATCCGTTAAAGACCCAGTTGTTGCCTTGCTTTATGTATCTTTTGCCGTCATGTTTATCTTTTTCAAAGCCAGCGCCTATCTGATTGTGAAAGCTTGCAAAGTCAGCGTCATATTTTAAATTTGCCTCAAATATATTTCTCTTTAAATCCACTTTTACATTTGGAGTAGCATCTCTTAGATGAAAATTATCAGCTTTTCGCTCAACCTTTTTTAGGATAAATTCAAAATTTAGCGTATTTGAAAGATCTTCTTCGCCTAATCTAATATTTAGCTTGCCAACTTTTCTTGTCGTTTTAAAGGCATCCATCACGTGCTCTGGCTGCTTGTCTTTATCGATATTATCCCTTAAAAACGTAAGTCTAAGCTCGCTAAGATCATTTGGCACGAAGCCTAAGATAGCGCTTTGACCTTGCCTATTGTAGCCATAGTCCCATCTTTTGCCACTTCCATCTTTATAATTATTTGCTTTGGTGAAATTTGCATTTAAAATGGTGTAAAAATTTGCGCCACGATATTTAAAAAGCGATGAATTGTAAAAACTTTTGCCATACATTCCAGTTGAGATATGAAATATATCAGTTGAGTTATCAAGTAAATTTGTAACAAATGGATATTCGCCTCTTTGAGTGCGGTCAAATTGATTTTCGACAAAGGCACTTTGCGCAACATTTGGCGTGATGACTGGTGGCGGAGCAAATTCTCTAATAGGCTTTATAATGTCTAAATTTGCTTCATTTGCTAGAAGCAGTGATGAAAAAACTGCTAGGCTTAAAATGGGCCTCATGTAAACTCCTTTTAAAGATATAATTATGATTTCTTTTATCAGAATTGTAGTAGTAAAACCCTTTATAAAAGTTGATGTAAGTCATCTTTTAAATTTTTAATCCATAATTGCGAGCTTATTGTAGATAAAATGCTTGATTTTATTTTTGCAAGAGTAGCTAAATGGTGTAAATTTAATGTGAAAAAATGTATAAAATTTTGATAATTGTTATATAAAAATTTTTAGATCATAGGTTGATTTAATTATGCTCTAAAATTATTAAGCCTGTCTCTTAGTTCTTTTGAAATGGTAAATTTTGAGAGTTCATATTTGTCAAAAATGATGATCAAATCATCACCTAGTGGTTGCACTAATCCAAAGCAAGCATCTCTATCAAGACGGTTTTTCTTAAATTTTATGCTCAAAGTTTCAACTTTTTTCTTATCGCCAAAGCTTTTAATGGCGATTTCGTAGATATCCTTAAAGTAAAATTTTATGCTTTTTGAGCCTTTTGTGATAATAAATCCATCATCTTCAATACGTAAAAAGTTGTTTTGAAAAATTTTTCTAACACAAAAGAACGCTGAGAGAGCGCCAATGATGATGCCAAAGAGAGACGCTGTGCCAAGAGCTAGATAAAAGTAGCCAACGATGCTAAAGGCAAAAAGCCCAAGCCCAAAGGCTAGCGCCCAAAAAACATCTTTTTTAATCTCTTTTGTTATCATCATTTTTCCTTTTAAGCTAAAATTCCAGCACCATTTATCGCTTGGCTGCGCTCTTTTGCATAAATTCTCTTGCCATTTATCACGTCATATTTCCAGATCGGCGCATTTGCCTTAAAGTCCTCGACAAACTCGTTTATAAGCCTTAGCGCGACCTTTCTTTGAGGGCTCACAATGCCTGCTACATAAGAGCTCATATGCACAGCTACATCGCCTTTTGAGTGAGCAAAGAGTACGTAGGCATTTTCTTTTTTTGCCCGCTCCTCCCAAGCATCAAGCCATTTTTTAAGGATCGGCTCATAGATATCAAAGCTAAGCGCCGAAATGCCACCTTCCTCTCTTACGATCCCAACAAAAGTGATGAGTGCACCGCAGTTTTTATCCTTAAAGCGTTCATACCACTCGTTTGTGATGCTTTGAACATCCAAGCTTCCGTCATAAATTTGCATCTTAGCCTCCACAAACTGGTGGCAATATAGAAATTTTATCGCCTGATTTAAGAGCAAAATTTATATCACTTACGATCTCGTCATTTACGGCAACCGCACAGATATTTAGCCATTTTTTAAGTTCTTCTTTTTTGCTCAAAGCCGCTTTTACATCACCTAAATTTTTTGCCTCTACTTTTATATTTTCAAGCCCGATAGGCCCAAGAAATTCGATCTCTATCACGTTTTATCCTTTGAGATTTTTGCTGATTTTACTTAAAAATAAATTTAGATATACTTATTTAAAAATTTAAAAAGCGAGAAAAAATGAACGAAATTTTAAAAAATATAAAAACCCCAGCCTACGTATGTGAAGAGGCAAAAGTACGTAAAAATCTAGAGCTTTTAAGGTACGTAAAAGAGCAAAGCGGAGCTAAAATTTTAGTAGCACTTAAGGGCTTTGCATTTAGCGGTGTGATGGATATGGTGGGCTCTTATCTTGACGGTGCGACTTGTAGTGGGCTTCATGAAGCAAAATTTGCAAACGAATACGTAAAAGGCGAGATTCATACTTATAGTCCAGCCTTTAAGGATGAGGATTTTGATGAAATTTTAAAAATTTCAAAACACATTACATTTAACTCTTTTGCGCAGTGGCAAAAATTTAAGGGTATTGCCCTAGAAAATGGTATCATCTGTGGCCTGCGCGTAAATCCAGAGGTCTCGCTAGCCCCAACTGACAGCTATAATCCATGCGGTAAATTTAGCAGGCTTGGCATTACAAGAGAAAATTTTAAGCCAGAGCTTCTTGATGGCATTAGTGGGTTTCATTTTCACGCACTTTGCGAGGAGAGTGCGAGTAGCTTACAAACCGTGTTAGAGGCATTTGAAGAGAAATTTGGCGAGTTTATCCCAAGGATGAAGTGGATAAATATGGGCGGCGGCCACCACATTACGAGGGCTGATTACGATGTGGAGCTGCTTATAAATATCATTAGACGCTTTCGCGAGAAATATGGCGTGGAGGTCTATCTGGAGCCTGGTGAGGCCGTGGGCTGGCAGACTGGCTTTTTGATAAGTAGCGTGCTTGACATCGTGCATAACGAGAAAGATATCGCTATCCTTGACACATCAGCCGAGGCGCATATGCCTGATACTGTGCTCATGCCTTACCGACCAGCCGTTAGAGGTGAGAGTGAAAATGGTAAATTTACTTATAGATTTGGCGGTAATACCTGCCTAGCTGGCGATATAGTAGGGCTTGAAACGGGCGATGCGGAGTATAAATTTGATAGCGAGCTAAAAATCGGCGACCGAGTCATCTTTGAAGACCAAATTCACTACACTATCGTGAAAAACACGACATTTAACGGCATAAAACTGCCTGATCTACTGCTTTTAAAAGAAAATGGCGAGATAAAGATGATTAGAGAGCTAGACTACGAAGAGTATAGGCGTAGAAACTAATAGCTGGTGTTGTGGTTAGCTTTTGGCTGCTCAATACTAAAAGCTCATTTGTATTTATGCCTATAAAATTTTTACAGAATCAGTATCCATAAAATTTGGCAAATTTATCTATCTTTGCACTCTTTTGCCAGTTGTATTCGGTTTCATTTGCGATACTTTGAGCTGATTCTTTAGCGAAATGATCACTTATAAAGCCAAGAGTCATATCCATGCCAGCAGCCACGCCTGAAGCCGCGTAAAATTTATCATCTTTTATCACTTGGCATACTCTTGTTACTCTACTGCCTCGCCTTATCCTTTTATCGACCCAAGTGATTTTTTATTTGAGGTAGCCCTTAAGCCGTCAAGCTCTCCTGTGCGAGCGATGAGAGCCGAGCCAGTGCATACACTTAGGCAAATTTGAGATACCAAAACGCACTCTTTAAGTTTTAAGATAAATTCGTTCTCATTTACAAGCGTCCTTGTGCCTTGACCTCCAGGGAGTAGCAAAATGCTCTCTTTTGGCATCTTGTTAAGTTTTTTTGTTTTTATCAAAAAGCCTTGCTTGCTTCTTTTCATCCCACCATCAAACGAGACATAATTAATGTTAATTTCAGGCACCCTTGCTAAAAACTCTACCGGCCCCATAAGATCAAGCACCTTGTAGTTATCAAAGATAAGAGCGTAAATGTCCATTGCTTCGCCTTTTAATAGAGATCTAAAATGCTTTTGATATTTTAATTCAATTTTTAGAAAATATAAATTTAATAAGGTATTTTGAGTTAAAAAGCTAAATTTATAAAGCATTAGCTTTTTGATAAAAATATTCAAATTTATCTAGTACCATTTCTAAACTTTGAATTTAACCACGTTTTTAGGTAAAAAATTGAGATTTTTACTGCTCAAAATTTATATCAGCGTTTATCAAAATTAACAAAACTTAAATATTTTTTATAAAAATTTTAGTAATCTTTTTTGCTAAGGTTTGCTTGTGATTAGCTCTGATATAATAGCCACAAAACGGCATAGCTGTGTGATTTTAGCATATTTAACCAAAGCTTAAATCATTTAAGCTTTAGCAAATAAAGGAATAAAATGACGAGAATTCTTACTCTACTTTTTACATTGTCCGTTGCGGCAATGGCCATTGAAGGACCAACTGGTGTCAATCAATTTGACAGCACTATTTGGGCAGCACAGAGGATAGAAAATATCAAGCCTTATGAGCATGGCTGGGGCCCGATATTTACTTTTATACAAGGCAACGACTACTTCGCGATAGCTGCACTTTCTATCATTTTAGCTGTTATCGGCGCGTTCGTGCTACACTTCTTGATCATCGGACCAAAACACTTTAGTCACGATGGCAAAAAAGTATTTGCGTTTTCACTGATCGAACGTATAGCTCACGGCTTAGCTGCGATCTCTTGGATCATCTTAGTGCCAACTGGCATCATCATCATGTGGGGTGCAGAGCTTGGTGGTGGCACATTTGTGCGTTTCTGTAGATACTTGCACGATATAGCGACTATTATATTTGCTATTTCTGTGCTTCCTATGCTATTTGCTTGGACTATCAGAATGCTTCCAGCTGTTTATGACATAAGATGGATGATGATAGTTGGTGGCTATCTATCAAAGAAGAAAAAACCAGTCCCTGCTGGTAAATTTAACGCTGGTCAAAAAGCATGGTATTGGATCGCTATTCCTGGTGGTATCGTGATGATCATCACTGGTGCGATTATGTATTTCTTAGACTTCAAAGAGCCAGCAGTTGCTACATGGCTTGGCATAACACAGATCGACCTTTTAAGATATAGCGTAGTTATACACAACTGCCTCGGTATAGTCTGTGCGGTATTTTTCCTAGTTCATATCTATATGGCTGCTATCGCTATCCACGGTGCGATCTGGTCGATGGTCACTGGATACAAAGAGGAAGAAGAAGTTTATGTTCTTCATCACTACTGGTATCAAGAGCTTGTTAGAGAGAATAAAATTCCAGTATCTGATTATGAAAAGTCTTATACAAATTTAAAATAATTAAATTTACTTTGACCTTGCTAGTAAGCGGGGTCAAAGCTCTCTTTTATCTCAAATTTATACATTAAAATTTTTAAAATAATTAATATTTTTTTGGCTATAATCCAAACTAGTTTCAAGGTTTGAAATACTAATTGCAAAAGGAAAAATCATGACAACAATTGATTGTAGAAATTTAGAATGTCCAAAACCAGTCATAATGACAAAAAATGCACTTGATAGTTTAAGTGAAGGCGAAAGCTTAGAAATTTTGGTAAATGCACTAGCCCCAAAAGAAAATATTTCAAGATTTTTAAAAAATCAAAATATAAACTTTAGCCTAGAAAGCAATGGCAACGAGACTAAAATTTTAGCTACAAAAGGTAAAAATGCTCTTGAGCTTACAAATTTTGATGAGTTTGTCTGCGACATAACACCAAAAAATAATAAAGTACTCTATCTAAATGAAGAGCGCGCAGGAAGTGGCGAAGTGGGAATAAATTTACTATCAAAATTCCTAGGAGCATTTCTTCAAGTTGAGAAAAAGCCAAAGATAATAATCTGCGTAAATAACGCTGTAAAGATGACTACAAACCGCTCACACCCAAGCTTTAAGCCGCTTAAAGATCTTGAAGCTGCTGGTGTTAAAATTTTAAGCTGCGGAAGCTGCTTGGAGGCTTATAAGCTAGTAAGTGATCTTGCGATTGGCGAAATTTCAAATGCTTATGAGATCATCGACATACTCTCAACTCACGAGCAAATCAAATTATGATCTATTACGACAAAAAGCTTACGCAGTTCGTTAGAGCCGCTGGTTGAGCTGCTAAGCTTGACCCGTCGGGTCTAAACAAAACGATTAGTAGTTTAAATTTATCTCATCCAAATCTGCTCTCAAGCACCAATTCTAATGAGGATGCGAGTGTCTTTAAAATTTCAAGTGATCTTGCACTTGTTCAAACGCTTGACTTTATAACGCCTGTGGTAAATGATCCATTTATCTACGGTCAAATCGCTGCTGCAAATAGCCTAAGCGACGTCTTTGCAATGGGTGGTGAGGTGATAAATGCTCTAAATATCGTAGGCTTTGATAGTTGTAACTTGGCGCCTGAAATTTTAGGCGAAATTTTACAAGGTGGAGCCGATAAAGTAAAAGAGTGTGGCGGTATAATCGTTGGCGGGCATACGATTGAGACACAGCAGATGTATTATGGGCTTAGCGTCACTGGAAGGGTGCATCCTGATAAATTTTGGGCAAATAATACAGCCATAAATGGCAATGTTTTGATACTTACAAAGTCCCTTGGAAGCGGCATTTTAAGCACAGCAATAAAGGCTGATTTATTAAGCATGGAGCAGATAAAAGAGGCTGCAACTATCATGGCACAGCTAAATTTTTATGCATTAAAGGCACTTGATGGCATCAAAGTCTACGGTGCCACTGATGTGACTGGATTTGGCTTTTTGGGGCATTTAAGCGAAATGTTAAATGAAAAGATTAGTTTTGAAATTTATGAAAAAAACGTGCCAATCATTGCAAGTGCAAAGGAATTTGCAGATATGGGCATAATTCCAGAGGGAAGCTATAAAAACCGCGAATTTGCAAAGCATTTTGTAGACAAAGAAGCTGATATTTTGCTATTTGACGCACAAACTTCAGGTGGGCTTTTGCTCGCAGTTGGTGAAAAGGACGCGATGCTTGCAGTAAAACGCTTAAAAGAAGTAGGCTATGAAAGTTCAGCTATTGTTGGCTCCGCGGTGTCAAAGAGCGAGTTTGGTATATTTTTAAGATAAATTTTTAAAAATAGCATGCTATCCATTGCGTTAGTGAAATCTTTTAATTTACTTAACCATTCTATAATTTCAAAAACTACAAAGGAGAGATGATGAATTATCTTGAAATTTTAAAATTTCGTCACGCGTGCAAAATTTTTGATGAGAACAAAAAGATCGGTGCTGGAGAGTTTGATTTTATACTAGAGGCTGGTAGGTTAAGTCCCAGCTCAACCGGTCTTGAGCAGTGGGATATCTTAGTCGTTCAAAATAAAGAGCTTAGAGAAAAAATAAAAGCTCTTTCATGGAATCAAGCGCAAATCACATCTTGCTCGCATTTAGTTGTCGTTTTAGCTAAGATCAAAGAGGTGAAATTTGGAAGCACATACGTTAATAAAATGATCGCTAGAAATACCAATAAAGATCCTGAAGCCATTGCTGCAAGGCAAAAATTTTATCATGACTTTTTGCTAGCAAATTTTAAAAATGATGATGAGCTAACATTTCAGTGGTCACATGAGCAGTGCATGATAATTGCCACAAATATGATGAATGCAGCTGCAAGTTTGGGCATTGATAGTTGCCCGATAGAAGGCTTTGATAGACATGCTTTAAATGAACTTTTGGGGCTTGATGAGAGCTTTCAAAGAGTGGCCATCATGGTGCCATTTGGCTACCGCCTAAATCCACAACCAAAAAAACTTCGCAGAGAAATTTCTGATATCGTTACTTGGATCTATTAAGATATTTGAGCCAAATTTTAAATAAATTTTTGGCTCAATTTTAAAAAACCAATAAATTCTAAATAAATACTTACCTTTATAAACCCAAATCAAGTAAAAATGGGATAAAATCAGAGCCAAAACCTAAACTAACGAGGTGTCTATCGTGCTTGAGAAACAAAAAACCAGCCTTCAAATAGTAAAAATGTTTTATACAAAGTCTATTTTACTTTTACTCTCATTTATATTTTTAGCATTATTTGTAGTTTGTGCTGGTACGAACGATATAAAGTATGATCTTAGCTCAACTAATTCAAATATAAAATCATCAATCTCAAATAGCTTTTTTATAATAAAAAACGATCTATTTTTAAAATCAAAAATGGTTGAAGCAAGTCTTAGCGATATGCTATTTGATAAAAATTCAACAAAAAACGATCTTTATATAGCTTTTTATGTTTTTGATAAAAATAGAAATTTGCTCTATTCAAAGAGATTTTTAGGTGCTGATGACATAGCCGAAAAGGATTTATCTTGGCTTAGTTTAAACGAGGCAGATGCTGGGAAATTTACAGTATCAGATCGTGTCTATAAAAATAATCGTTTTAGAGATATTTATGCATCTTATGGACTAAAAAATGGAGGCAGCATTTTAGTTCAAATTGATATAAAATTTTTGCAAAGCTACGCTACTGTAGATTACGATGAGAAAAGCAAAACTTATGCTTATCTGGTAGATAAATATGGAAATTTATCAAGAGATGAGTTTTATAAAAAATTTGATGAATCGATGTTTTTGCCTTATGTGAGTCTTGGCGACGAGTTTAAAGAGGATAAAATAATATTTTCTTTAAGCCATATGAGCTTTTATCTCATAAGCTATATGCCAGAGTATAAAATTTTTGTTATTACCGCTTCAACGAAGCATTTTCATATCTTTATGCAGTTTGTGTTATTTTGGCTATCGATCTTTTGTTTTATATCTTCTTTGATTTTATGGGTTAGAGATGTGAAATTTATAAAAAATAGAATAATGCCAGCTTTAAAAGAGGTAAGAGATACTTTAGATGGCAATGAATATGAGATAAGACGAAGCCTTAATGTAACAGAATTTGAAGATATAAAAAATGGAATAAACAAGCTAAAGATAGAAGCCAAAAAAGCAACTGATGGACTAGAAGAATACAAAAGTAGATTTGGCTATATTTTTGAGCAAAGCTTTTTGAAAATAGTAGTTTATGATGCTTATAGCGGCGATATTATTGATGCTAGTAATGCATTTTTATCTTCTGTTGGCTACACAAAAGATGAGATTATAGAGCTAAATTTAAATGATTTAATAGATGACGATTTTGCATTGTTTATGCAAATGAAACAAGATGCTCAAAATAGCGATATGAGTTTTAAAATCAAGCTAAAAACAAAAGATGGCGGTACTAAAGAGGGATTTTTGCAAGAGTCGCAGATCGAACTAAGGGATTCTAGGCTAAATTTTATGCTTATACACGAGCTTGACGATGGAAAATTTACGAAAAAGGATAACGAAGCAATAAATGATTATTCGTTTTTATCGCCAAATGTAATAGCAGAAGCATTAAGTAGCGATCCATTTTCTATCGTAAGAAGTACGCAAAATATCGATAGTGTCTTTAAAGTCCCACAAGATAAGAGGCTTATAAATTTAAAAAATCTAATAAGTCCTGAAAGTTTAGATGAGTTTGCTGTAAATGTTTCTAATGAATCTAAAAAATTCTTTGAAAATGGCGGTAAAAATAGTGAAATCAATCTCGTAGCCAATATGCAAACAAATGAAAATAACAAAACACCATTTAAGATAAAAGTAAAATTTATAGATAATGGTGCTGATAAAGAGCGAAAGATCATCTACTTTTTTAATGACTTAAGTGATATAGCAAAGTTGCAAGAAAAATATGATGCTGAATTAAAATATTTTCAAAGCATACTTTGGGCAAGCCAAGCGCTTGTCTTTTCATGGGATAAAAAAAGCGACACCCTTTATATCCCAAATGCTATCGCCAAGTCGCTCGGATATGCATTAAATGGAGATATGAGTATAAATTTTGAACGTGCAAAAACTATATTTGTAGATGAATTTGTAAGCTTTAAGGACTTTTTTGACCTTATAAAAAAAGGTGAAGTATATGATGGCGAAGTGCGTTTTTATAGGGCTGATAAAGAGATTATTTATGTAAGGATTAGAGCAAAAGCAGTAGCTTTTTATGATGGTGAAGTAAGCGTTATAAAGGGCACAATGCAAGATCTTAGTGTGCAAAATAGCTTTTTTTCTTATCAAGACCTTTTAGCAAAAATTTTCTCATACGCAAAAGAGCAAATTATTATGCTTGATGATGAGTTTAGGATCATAGATGCTAATGACGCTTTTTTCGATACGCTTAACATTTCTAGAGATAAAAATTTTATAGAGAAAATTTACTCAAAAGATATAATTAATTTTAAAAACGGACTAAAAGATATTAAAGATGAAATTTTAAATTCACTTAAAATAACTGGCTTTTGGCAAGGTCTTATTCATGATGTTCGAAGCAAAAATAGACTCGAAGTTATAAGCATAAGTAAGCTTTTAAACGCGTTTGGCGATCAAGAGGGATATATATTACTAGCTTCAAGCGCAAATGATGATTGCTACAATAAAGAGTATCTCGAATTTATCGCGTATCATGATACGCTGACTGGACTACCAAATAGATTTTTACTTTTTAATAAGCTAGAAAATCTGCTAAAACAAGCGAAAAAAAGCTTAAAAGTAGCAGCCTTTTATGTTGATTTTGATAATTTTAAATCGATAAATGACGGATACGGACATCAAGTAGGCGATAAAATCCTAATAGAAATTTCAAAAAAAATAGATGAAATTTTTCCAAAACAAGGAATATTTGCAAGAATAGGCGGAGACGAGTTTATAGGTGCTATGCCTTATGAAAATTTGGGAGAGATTTACGAAACTGCTGAAAACATCTTAAGAGTGGGTCAGAGTAAAATTTCTATTGATGATGATGAAAAAAAACTTAGCGTAAGTATTGGTATTAGCTTAAGTAGCGATGCACTTAGTGTTGATGATCTAATTGAAAGAGCTGATTGGGCTATGTATCAAGCAAAGCTTAATGGAAAAAATAAATATTATGTATTTAATTCGAAAAAAGATACATACTTTAAAAATGAATATAGAGATGACTCAAAGATCATTGAAGCTATCGATGCTGGCGAGATGTTCTTGCTTTATCAGCCTGAGATTGATATAAAAAGTGGGGAAGTTAGTAGCTTTGAGGCATTTATTAGATGGAAAAATGGCGATAAGATATTAAGGCCATCAGACTTCTTACCGCTTGCAAAAGGCTCAAAAGCAGTTGTTGCTATCGCATTATTTACACTAAAAGATGCTTTAAAAGCTAGGGCTGTGTGGCTAAAAGAGGGGATAAATGCAAAAGTTAGAGTAAATTTGTGCATTAAAAAGCTAATGACTTCTGAGTTCTTTGAGAAATTTAAAAAGCTTTTAGAAGATGAGCAGCTAGACGCTAATGGGCTAATCATAGATATCGTTGACTCTGCAAGTGGCGTAAATTTAGATGATGTTGTTAGATATATTGATGCTTATAAGGAGCTAGGTGTTAGCTTTTCGCTTGATGATTTTGCGTCTTATTCAGGCTCGGTAGAAGCTTTAGGTATGTTAAAAACAAACAGATTCAATATAGATAAAAGATTTTGCAAACAGATTTTTGATTCAGTAGAAGCACTAAAGACCATACGCATGATAAAGTATGTATCAGATACATTTAATTTTGATGTCATGATAAAAAATTTAGAAGATAAAAGCATGCTTGAAATTTTTGTTGGATTTGGCTTTAGTAGATTTCAAGGACGGCTTTTTGCGCCAGAGCTTAGCCTGGATGATGTGCTCAAATTTAGATTTGCTCTATCATCTCCGCTAAATGTAAGAAATTTTCAAGATGATGAGAACTACAATATGCTTTGCAAAATAGTAGGTGCAAAAGAGCTTATGATTCGTTTGATAAATTTACTTAAATGCGATGAAAAAGTAAGCGAAAAATTAAAAATCGAAATAGCAAATCAAGTAGATAATATCAGAACAATAAATGAAAAATTAGCTGAAATTTTAGATACGATCCTTGTAAAAATAGACAAAGAGAACGTAATAAATTTAGCTAATGAGGCAATTTTGTTATGCGATAATGATCTAAATTTGAGTGGAGCAAATAAATAATGAATGAAAATGCTTTAAATGTTTATGAGCATGAAATCCCAAATGGAAGCAAGCTGTACTTTGCCAGTAGTGCAAAGCTAAAGAGGCAGATCGAGCAAAAAGCTAGTGAAATTTTAGAAAATGAAGGCTTTAGCGAGATCGTAACGCCATTTTTCTCATATCACCAGCATTTAAGTGTAGATGCGACAAATCTTTTGCGTTTTAGCGATAGCCTAAATCACGAAATAAGTCTAAGAGCCGATAGCACGGTAGATACTGTAAGGATCGTGCTTAGAAGGCTAAAAGCAAACGAATCAAAAAGATGGTTTTATATCCAGCCGGTCTTTCGCTATCCAAGCCAAGAAATTTATCAAATCGGAGCCGAGCTAATCGGTGAAAATGATGTTTTAAAAAGCATAAATATCGTAGCAAAGCTTCTTAATGAGCTAAAAATGGATACATTTTTGCAAGTGAGCAATATACAAATTCCAAGAGTGGTTTGTGAAATTTTAAGCATGCCTATTGAAATTTTTGAAAATGGACAAATGGAGAAAATTTTATCTCAAAATGTTCCATGGCTAAGCGCTCTTGCTCTTTTAAAGTCAGTTGATGAACTGGATGAAGTGATTAAAATTTCTCCAAGCAAACTAAAAGAACCGCTTGAAAATTTGAGAAATTTAGCCAGTGCTTTAGAATATAAAAATTTAAGAATAGTTCCGCTATATTACTCGAAAATGAGATACTACGATAGTTTATTTTTTAGATTTTTAAGAAATAACAGCATAATAGCAAGTGGCGGCAGCTACGAAATAGACGGAAAAATAAATAGTGGTTTTGCTGTTTATACGGACGCGTTGATAGAAGAAAAAATTAATTTAAGGAAGTAAGAATGAGAAAGGCTGATTTAGTAGTTGGAGTTCAATGGGGTGATGAGGGCAAAGGCAAGATAGTTGATATGCTAGGACTAAACTATGACATGATCTGTCGCTCACAAGGCGGCCATAATGCCGGCCATACGATCTGGGTTGATGGCGTTAGATACGCGCTTCACCTTGTTCCAAGCGGAATTTTGCATAAAAATATCATAAATATTATTGGCAATGGTGTTGTTGTTTGCCCAGAAGTATTAATCACTGAAATGGCACAGTTTGAAAATTTGGAGGGAAGGCTTTATATTAGCGATAAAGCACATTTAAATCTAAGCTACCATAGCCAAATCGATCAAGCAAAAGAGAGACTAAAAGGTGAAAAAGCAATCGGTACGACTGGAAAAGGTATCGGACCAACTTATGCTGATAAAATAAGTAGAAGTGGCCACAGAGTAGGCGAACTACTTGAGCCAGAGCGTTTGTGTGATGCTTTGATGCATGATTTTGAGACAAACAAATGCGTATTTGACGCACTTGGTGTAAAAATTCCTAATGAAAATGAATTACTTGAAGAGCTAAAAAGATATAAAGAGGTTTTAGCTCCATTTATCGCAAATACTACAAACCTAGTGTGGAAGGCACTTGATGAAAATAAAAAGGTATTACTTGAAGGCGCTCAGGGCACGCTTTTAGATATCGACCATGGCACATATCCATACGTAACTAGCTCAAATACTATAAGTGCAGGTGCTTGTACAGGTCTTGGACTAAATCCAAAAGAAATCGGTGAAGTAATAGGCGTCATAAAGGCCTATACGACTCGTGTTGGCTTTGGTCCTTTCCCAACAGAAGATAAAGGTACGAGTGGCGATAAGATGTGTGATATCGGTAAGGAATTTGGCACAACAACAGGCCGCCGCAGACGTTGTGGCTGGTTTGATGCTGTGAGTGTAAAATATGCTTCAAGGCTTGACGGTGTCGATACTTATGCGCTTATGAAGCTTGATGTACTTGATGGATTTGAAGTGGTAAAAATTTGCAAAGCTTATCAATATAATGGTGAAACTATCGATTATATGCCAACAGATCTTGAAAATGCAACTCCTATTTACGAGGAACTTGCGGGTTGGGATAGTGTAAAAGGTATAAGCAAATATGAAGATTTGCCAGCAAACGCAAGAGCTTATATTGAGAGAATAGAAGCGCTAACTGGCGTAAAGATCGGCTATATCTCAACAAGCCCTGAAAGAAGCGATACAATCATTAGATGAAAAGTAAATTTACCTCTATTGTTCGTGTAAAAAAGCAAGAAATGGACAAGGTAGAGGCCAAGCTCGCCGTTGCCAGGCTTAATGTGAGAAATTTTGAAGAAAATTTAGCACGTTTAAGAGCTAAACTTGGCGAGTTTGTTTTGCCAAAAAGTGGCAATATAGGTGAGCTAAAAGAAAATTTAGAGCTGATAAATATAATAAGGCAGGAGCTAAATGCTTGCAAAGAGAGCCTTGAAATAGCTAACAAAGAAGTTTTACACTACGAGCATAAATATAAAAATGCAAATTTAGAGTACGAAAAGATGAAATATCTAGAAAAAGAAGAGTTCAAAAAAGAGATAAAACGCATACAAAAGGCCGAAGTACTTGCACTTGACGAGTTTGCTGTGATGAAATTTGTTACTAAAAGTGAGCAGTGATGAGAGGGTTTTTATTATTTTTTGTGATCCTAAATTTTGCATTTTGCTACGAAGTGCCTGTTGACTGCACTCAAATTTTTGAAGCTAGAAAAGAAGAAATTTCAAAAGAACTTGAGATTATAGATGAGCAGCGTCAGGCACTAGAGGCTTTTCGTGCAAGCTCGGCAGCAGCTTATGAAGAAAATAATAAAAAGCTCGCCAAAAAAGAGGCCGATCTAAATGCGACAATGAAACTAATTGAGCAAAAACGTAAAGAGATCGATGAAGTAGTCGCTAAAAATGAGAAAATTTTAAAAGAACTTCGCACAATGACTAGTGATAAAGTCAATGAGTCGTATTCTAAGATGAAAGATGGCGCGGCAGCTGAGGTGCTATCTAAAATGCCTAGATCAAACGCAGCTACTATACTTTATGCTCTTGATGCCAAAAAGATATCAACCATCATGGCGAAAATGGATCCAAAAGTAGCATCTGAGATCACCACTTTGCTTCAAAAAGGACCACCATTTGCTGATGAAAAAGGCGATATGCCAACTCCAGCCGGTAGCATAAATATACAGTAATAAATTTTTGCACAAGCAAACAAAATTTTAAAAAATTTAGACACCAAGATATAAAGCACTTGCTTATAAATTTTTAATTTTAAGCTCACCTAACTTTAGCTTGTATACTTTTATGGTAGTTATTTTTTAACCAAACTTGCTAGGACACCAACTCCAAGGATGGCTAGAATGATAAAAAGGCTAATTTGTGCAGAAATTTCAAAACCATGATGAAAGATATGAGCAGTCGCATTTACAGCTAGCTTTGCTGCGATAAAAAACAAAAGCACGATTACAGAAATTTCTAAATACTTTAAAAAATTTTTGAGTGCTTCAAGCACAAAATAAAGCGTTCTTAGCCCAAGTATTGCAAATATCATCGCTGAATAAACAATCACAGGATCTTTGCTCACAGCAATGACAGCCGGAACGCTATCAAAAGCAAATATCACATCGCTTAGCTCAATCACGCAAAGGCACAAGAATAATGGTGTTGCTATCCAAGTAGCTTTTAGCCTTAAAATTTGATCGTTAAGAGTAGTTTTTTGACTATCTGAAATTTGCTTAGAAATTTCGCTAAATTTAACAAAAAAGCTATGTCCAAAAAGCTGTGGTAAAACCGGAAAGAAGCGATAAACTGCCCTATAAGCTATGTGGTTTGAATAATCTTTTATATCTTCATCACACTTATCTTTTTTTATCATCATTACAGCACTATATGCGACTATTGCTGCAAATATTAGCTCCATCCAAGGCGAGATGGCAAAAAGCATCGTACCTACGGCTACAAAGATGAGCCTAAATATCATAGCTCCTATAACGCCAAAATAAAGCACTCTGTGGCGATAAATTTCAGGTATCTTAAACCATGAAAAAATCGCCATCATCACAAAAAGATTATCTACTGAGAGCGACTTTTCTAGCGCATATCCTGCAAAATAAAGACTTGCTATTTCACTGCCTCGCTCAAAATATAAATATATGCCAAAAAGTACCGAAACTCCTATCCAAAAAATAGACCAAATACCAGCTTGTTTTAGTGAAATTTTCTCATCATGTTTATGAGCAAAAAGATCTATTCCAAAGGCAAGTGATGCCATTATAAGAAAAACTATAATTGTTTGAATTTCTAATGCGTTCAACTTTTATCCTTAAAATTTTAACAAGGCATCATCAATACTTCTACTATCTCGCCTTTTTTGAGAAATTCTTTATCCATTGGGATCATTAAAAGTGCGGCTTTGTTTGTTAAATTATTTACGATCGCTGAACTGCCAAGCTTTTTGCCATTTAGATTTACAAAATTTTTTCCTTCACGATTTTCTAAATTTACAGCTGTAAATTCTAAAAATGGTGAGCGTTTTTTATAGTCTTCGTCCATTATCGCCGTGATCTTTGGCTCTTCTTGACCAAACCATGCATTTATTAGGACCCTCACGTAAAGCACACACATAACCATTGCCGAGTACGGAAATCCTGGCAGTGCAAATATATATTTATCGCCTGACTTTGCCACTCTGATATGACGACCCGGTTTTATGGCAGCACCTTCGATGATAAGGCTAAAATTTTCATTTAAAGCGCCTTTTACAAAGTCGTAGTCTCCCATGCTGACACCGCCAGTTGTTACCAAGATATCAGCTGATTTTAGTGCGTTTATGATCGCTTTCTCGACAAGCTCGGCCTTGTCTCTTACGATCTCGCAAAGGACCGGCTCTGCGCCCATTTTGCGTATCTGCATAGCGATGCCTACGTGATTTGAGCTGTGAATTTGTGCTGTATTTTCTAATGGCTCGCCAAGGTCTTTTATCTCGCTACCAGTTGCAAGTATCGCCACTCTTGGACGAATAAAGACGCTTATGTGAAAGTGGCCAAGCTCTGCTAGAAGTGCGATTTCGGCGTAGCTTAGACGTGTGCCTTTTTTGATCAAAATTTCACCTTTTTTGTAGCTTTCTCCTACTTCGCGCACAGCAAAACCCTTTGGCACGCTCTTTTTGATGAGTATTTTTGATCCGACAACCTCGACATTTTCTACTGGCACAAGAGTATCAGTACCTTCGCTCATTAGTGAGCCAGTGAAAGTTTTTACACATTTACTACCCTCTATAACCAGTCCTTTGTCGCTTCCAGCAGGCAGGTCTGTGATGAGCTCAAGCTCGCTTAGGCTATCTTTAAAGGCAAAAGCATAGCCGTCCATCGCTGAAACTGGCTTTGCTGGGTAATTTTCGGCAGCTGTCACGTCGTAGGCGATATTTCTATCAAGTGCGTCTGTGATGGCCACTTTTTCGATCTTATCCCACTCGTTTATAGTATCTTTTAAAATTTTTAGGCTATCTGCATAGCTCATAAAATCTTTCATTATTATCCCTTTTATGAAATTTTTGCATATTTTATCTACTTTGCTCTTAAAAAAATTAATCTTTGTTTTATTTAATGATTATTAAAATATCGTTTAAGAAATCAGTTTGATTTTACCCTATACACAGGAATATTCATGAATAAAACAGTACTTTACATCATCGCAGGTGCAAGCTTAGGCATTCTTGGTCCAGTGCTTGTTTATTTTGGCAACCCAGCAAATATGGGCGTTTGCGCGGCTTGCTTTTTAAGGGATAGCGTAGGTGCTCTTGGCTTTCACCAAGCTAAGGTCGTGCAGTATCTAAGGCCAGAAATTTTAGGTCTTATCATCGGAGGCTTTCTAGCAAGTATGCTTTGGAGTAGAAATTTCACTCCAGTATCAGGCAGTGCGGCATTTTCTAGATTTTTCTTAGGCGTGTTTGCTATGATTGGTTGCCTTATCTTTTTGGGTTGTCCATGGAGAGCGTTTTTGCGCCTTGGCGGCGGAGATATGACTGCTATTGCTGGTCTTGTCGGTCTATTTGCTGGCGTTTTTGTTGGACGATTTTTCAAGAAAAATGGTTACGTCATACCTGAAAATGATGCCACTACAAAACCAGTTGCGTTTTTGCCATTAATCATTGCTATTTTGCTTTTAATAGCCCTTGTCTTTGGTTTAAAACTTGGCGATAATGGTGCATTATTTAGCTCAGAAAAAGGCCCAGGCTCACAGCACGCAAATATCTTTATCTCACTTATTTGCGCCATTGTTATTGGCATTTTTATGCAAAGAAGCAAATTTTGCTCGGTTGGAGCGATTAGTAAAGTTTTTGAGCGTGATCTTTCAATGTTTTATGGCATTGTATCTATCATCGTTTTTGCAAGTATCACAAATTTAGCTCTTGGACAATATAAATTTGGCTTTGAAGCTCAACCTATCGCTCACAATGACGTTCTTTGGAATTTCCTTGGCATGAGTTTGGCTGGTCTTTGCTTTAGCCTAAGTTATGGCTGCCCAGGCAAACATTTAGTGCAAATGGGAGCTGGAAATTTAAGCTCGGCTGTATTTGTTTTAGGCATGGGAGCAGGCGCTGCGATAAGCCATAACTTCATACTTGCAAGCTCAGGAACTGGCATCACTCCTTACGCTCCATATGCCGTAGCGATCGGCTTTATCTATGCTATTTATGTCGGAGTTTTTACTAAAAAAGCATAATATAAATTTGGCTGCCTTTGCAGTCAAATTTACTCACTTTTTATATCTATCACCTCATCAAAAAGTCCAAAAAGCTCACGTTGATGTGTGATCACTGAAATACTAGCCTTAATCTTAAAATTTTTTAGCAGCAATAGTAATGCATTTTGTTTTAAGATTTGGCAAACGATAATTCTAAATCGAACTAAATTTTAACAATAAATTAGCAAAGTTTAATAAGCATCAATATAACGTAAATATTTTAAGCTATTTTGATATAGAATATCGATTTTAATTTTATCTAAAGGAATTCTATGAAGTTTAGTATACTTGCTTCATCACTGATCTTTAGCTCGCTGTGGGCTTTAGATACAAATAACAGTGATTATTCAGTTGTTTTACCAACTATCGAGGTGGAAGGTATCTCGGAGCAAAATACCCTAAAAGGTTATATCGCGTATGATAGTGCGGATATCAATAGAAATGGACTCAGTAACAAAGAGACGCCACAAACTATCGAAAATATAGATATACAAAAGAATAGAAACTACGGCACAAATGATCTTTCAAGTATCCTAGAAGGAAATGCTGGTATTGATGCAGGCTATGATATGAGAGGCGAGAGCATCAAGATAAGAGGCTTTAGTGTTGATGGTGGCGATATATATAGAGATGGCGTTAGAGACTCTGGTCAGATAAGACGCAGTACAGCAAATGTTGAGAGAGTTGAAATTTTAAAAGGACCAGCTTCGATCTTATATGGAAGAAGCGATGGCGGCGCGGTTGTAAATCTAGTTAGTAAGAAGGCAAATTTTATGCCTGTTTATAAGCTCTCAGGAAGAGTTGGCAGCTGGAGTAGATATGGTGGTGGTATCGATATAAATCACGTAGTAAATAATCAATTAGCTGCAAGACTAACGACTGATATGGAGCGTGGAAAATCATGGAGAGATGGTATAAAATATAAAAATTTTATGATAAGTCCAAGTATTATTGTGACAAATGATGGTGGAACGGTGAGCTTTGAGGCGCAATACACATATGATAATGCTTGGCGTGTACCTGATAGAATGCCAACAAAAAGTGTCTATGATAAACTTGGTATCGATTATACAAAGGGATTTTCTCACGATGGAGACTTTGTTGAAGATAAGCTTCATTTCTTTCGTACTGAGCTAAATGCAGAGTTAGTAAAGGACATGAATTTAAAATGGGTTTTTGGTTATAGAAAAGCTAGTCAAAATTTTGACCATTATTTTAGTGGTACCATAATGCCTGGAAATAGACTAAAGCAAAACTATGCTAAACAACAAACTGATAACGACACACTCTCAAATGCCATAACACTTACAAAAGAGCTTGAATTTACAAGATTTAAGCATAATCTTACTTTTGGATATGACAACAGCGTAGAAACTCGCCATCCGAGGCTTTGGTTTGATAGTGCAAAAAATGTAACTATAAATCCATATGCATCAAGATCAAGTTGGGGTAGTGTGGGCTACATACCACTTAATACTGATAATAAGCATAAAGCTATAAATAATGGAGTGTTTTTAGAAGATCTAATAAGCTTAGATGACAAATATAGGCTACTTATTGGTGGAAGGTTTGACTTTTATAAGTTTAAAACAAGAAATATTGCAGATATGACAAATAGCTACAAAGGGCACTCTTTTAGTCCAAGAGTTGGCTTGCTGTGGGACTTTTTGCCAGAACATACCGCATACGCCTCATACTCAAAGAGCTTTGCACCTTATGGTGGTCGCGGAAATATAGGTATAAGTATAGGCGATACAACAATGCTTGATCTAAAACCGCAGAATAACGAGCAATATGAAATCGGCTTAAAAAGCACATGGGCTGATAATAGATTTAGCTCAAACCTAGCGATATTTCAGATCGAGCATAACAATATAAGATATAGACCAGATCCTATAAATGATCCATATACTTGGGCACAGCGTGGCAAAGAGCGAAGTCGTGGTATAGAGCTAAATATCTTGGGTAAAATTTATGAAAATTTATATCTAAGAAGCTCTCTTGGATATATGAGATCCATTATCGCAAGTGATAAATCAAATCCATTAAACGAAAAACTTAGTCTAAATAATACAACCAACTGGCAGGGCAATGTTTTTTTAAGATATGCTAAAAACGACAAATGGTATGTCGAAAGTGGCGTAACAGGATACTCTAAACGATATAGCTACCGCACAAGCAATGGTAGAGTCATAGACGAACATCTTCCTGGTTTTGCTAGATTTGATGCAAGTGCTGGATATAACTTTAACGAACATGCTCAAATAACATTAGCAATAAACAATATCCTAAATAAAAAATACTGGCGTTCTGATTCAAGACCTGGCGATGGGAGATCGTTTATGCTAAATATGCACTACACTTTTTAACTAAAATTTACACTGCCTTCTCTTTGGCGGTGTAATCTTTTGTCATGTGAAATTTGGAGAAATTTAGCCACCAAGGATGGCTAAATTTGAAGTTATCTTAAAATTTGAATCTTTGCTTTTGCGCGGAGTTTATCAAAATAATCAGCCATAAGTTTTTCTTGCTCACCTTGATAAAGCTCGTTTATAACATTATCCTTAACATCTGCAAAGCTTGGAGTGTATGAGCCGATCTTCTCTTTTACTAAAAACATATCAAAGCTGTCAGGCCCTTGCAAAGGCTGTGTGTAGTCACCGTTATTTGTGCTTGAGATGATCGCAGCAAGCCTTGGATCTATGCTTTGATAGTCCAAACTAACCTCTTGTGTTTGCACGCCGTCTAGTAGCTTCGGACTTGTCTTTTGAGCCTCAAGTAGCTCAGGATCTTTTGCTCTATAAACTACGACTCTAGCAGTGCTAAAGACCTTAAATTTATCAGGATTAGCATCAAAATACATCTTTGCTTTTTGCTCATTTACATTTTTGCCAGCTTCAGCCAAGATGCTTTTATAAAGCTTTTCTTGAAGCATCTTTTTTTCTATATTGTTTTTAAACTCCAAAAAGTCCATGCCTTGAGCTTGGATAGAGCTTCTAAACTGCGAATTTGTCATGCCATTTTGCTTTGCGATCGATTCGATTCTATCGTTTAGCTCAAATGGCGTTACGCTAATGTTTAAATTTTTTATCTGAGCATCTTCGAGTCTATCTCTTATGAGTAAATTTAAAGCATCTTGTTCACTGGCTCTTAGCTGCTCTTTCAAGCTATAAACTTCATAAAGCGTGATTGGTTCGTTCTCTACAATAGCTGCGATACCGTTTATCATCTGAGCCGAATATAAATTTAAAGCACTTAGCATGCCAGCAGCCAAAAAGAGCAATTTTTTCATAATAAAACCTTTATTTAAGTATTTAGTAAATATAATTTTGGGCAATTATAACATAAAAATAAGGCACAAAATGATAGTTACTAGATTTGCTCCGTCGCCTACTGGATATCTACATATAGGCGGACTTAGGACAGCCCTTTATAATTATTTATACGCAAGAGCTAATAATGGAAAATTTTTACTTCGCATCGAAGATACTGATTTAAAACGAAACTCAGAAGAGGCCACGCAAGCCATAAAAGAAGCGTTTGCTTGGTGCAAGCTAGATCACGACGGCGAAGTGACATATCAATCAAAAAGATTTGATCTTTACAAAGAGTATGTTAAAAAACTACTTGAAGAAGGCAAAGCATATAAATGCTATATGAGCAAGGACGAGCTTGAAGAGCTTAGAGCTAGCCAAGAGGCAAGAAAAGAGCGTCCAAAATATGATAATAGATATAGAGATTTTGCTGGCACGCCTCCAGCTGGCATCGAGCCAGTCATCCGTATCAAAGCCCCACTTAGCGGTGAGATCATCATACATGATGGCATAAAGGGCGAGGTTAAATTTAAGGTTGAAGACATATTAGACGACTTCATCATCGCAAGAAGCGACGGCACACCGACCTATAACTTCACAGTTGTGATAGATGACGCACTAATGGGTGTAACAGACGTCATCCGCGGCGATGATCACCTCTCAAATACCCCAAAACAGATCGTTCTTTACGAGGCACTTGGCTTTAAGGTGCCAAAATTTTATCACGTCGCTATGATAAACGGAGAGGATGGCAAAAAGCTTAGCAAAAGGCACGGCGCAACCGATGTTATGGAGTATAAAAAGATGGGCTATTTGCCTGAAGCACTCTTAAATTTTCTCGTTCGTCTTGGCTGGAGCCACGGCGATGATGAGATTTTTACTATTGAGGATATGCTTAAATACTTTAATCCAAACGACATCAACAAAAGCTCAAGCACCTATAACGCTCAAAAGCTTGACTGGCTAAATTCTCACTACATTAAGACTTTGCCTTACGAGAGGCTAGCGCACGATATGCTTGAGTTTGGTGTGGATTTTAAGGCTTTGGTAAAGGGTGAGCTACTACTAAATTCGCTCCGTGAGAGATCAAAGACATTAATTGAAATGGCAAATAGCGCAAACGCGATAATCAACGCTCCAAAAAGCTATGATGAGAAAGCTTGGGCTAAATTTATAAATGAAAATAGCAAAGAAATTTTGGCTAAATTTGCTCAAATTTTAGATCGTGACCTTGACGCAAAGGGCTACGAGGAGCTAACAAATAAATTTTTAGAGCAAAATGGCTTAAAGCTAAAAGACCTAGCTCAGGCCTTAAGGATAGCGCTAACTGGCTCAAGCGTGAGCCCAAGCATATTTGAGGTGCTTGAAGTAGTAGGCAGTAGCGAGACGAAAAATAGAATACAAAATTTATTAAAGGAAGAAAAATGACACATGTAACTAAAGAAGAAGCACTAAACTACCACATAGGCGGCAAGATCGAGATAAAGGTAAAGACGCCTTGCGAGACGTCAAGAGACCTTTCAATGGCCTATACGCCTGGCGTTGCAGAGCCTTGCAAAGAGATAGAAGCTGACAATGAGCTAGCTTATAAATATACAAATAAAGCAAATCTGGTAGCCGTCATCACTGATGGCACAGCTGTTCTTGGACTTGGCGACATCGGCGCCATCGCTGGTAAGCCAGTTATGGAAGGAAAGTCAGTCTTATTTAAAAAATTTGCAAATGTTGATGCCTTTGACATTGAGCTAGACGAGCACGATCCTGATAAGATCGTTGAGATTTGCAAGGCTCTTGCTCCAACATTTGGCGGCATAAATTTAGAAGATATCCGTGCTCCAAAGTGCTTTGAGATCGAAAGGAAGCTTCAAGAAGCAGTCGATATCCCAGTCATGCATGACGATCAGCACGGCACTGCGATGATAACAAGCGCTGGTATGATAAATGCGATGGAAATTTCTGGTAAAGATATCTCTAAAATCAAAATTGTAGTTAGTGGTGCTGGTGCGGCTGGTATCGCTTGTGCGAAGATGTATAAAGCACTTGGTGCAAAACATATCGTGATGATAGATAGCAAAGGCGTAATTCACTCAAAAAGAACAGACCTTACACCTGAAAAGGTAGAATTTGCACTAGATACAGAGGACAGAACTCTAGCTGATGCGATGAAGGGTGCTGATATGTTTTTAGGTCTTAGTAAGCCAGGAGTGCTTACAAAAGAGATGGTTGCATCTATGAATAAAGAGCCTATAATTTTTGCTCTTGCAAATCCAGTGCCTGAAATTTATCCAGAGGACGTTGAGGCTGTAAGAAGTGACGTTATGATGGGCACAGGCAGAAGCGACTATCCTAACCAAGTAAATAACGTTCTAGGCTTTCCATTCATCTTTAGAGGCGCACTTGACGTTAGAGCTAAAAAGATCACTGAAAATATGAAAATGGCTGCAGCTAGAGCGCTTGCGCAGCTTGCAAAAGAGCCAGTGCCAGCTGAAGTTTTAAAAGCAAGTGGCGTTAGCGAGCTAAAATTTGGCAAAGAGTACATCATCCCAAAACCATTTGACAAGCGCGTGCTAACAGCGGTCGCTCCAGCAGTTGCAAAAGCTGCAGTTGAAGATGGCGTAGCGAGAGTAAAAGATTTTGATGTTGAGGCTTACAAAGCCAAACTTGCAAAAGGATTTTAATCAAATTTAGCCCAAATTTTGGGCTAAATTCTTCTCTTGGCATTTTATAAAAGACAAACCTTGTAAAAAAAGTAAATTTAAGGACAAAAAATGCAAAACGTGAAGCTCATCTCACACCCATTGATCGAGCATAAATTAACAATCTTACGTGATAAAAACACCCAGCCTTTTCAGTTTCGCATGCTAGTTGATGAGATCAGCTACCTTATGATCTTTGAGGCGACTAGAAATTTAAAGGTAAAAGATGTCAAAGTCCAAACACCAGTTGCGGTGGCAGACGCAAAAAGGCTTACTACAAAAGTGATGATATGCCCAATTTTAAGGGCTGCTCTTGGCATGCTTGATAGCGTTTTTACCATTATCCCAGATGCGAGTGTAGGTTTTTTGGGCTTTCAGCGAAATGAAGAGACAGCGCAGGCTGAGTTTTTTTACGCGAAGCTTCCAAAAGATGCAAAAGAGCGCATGGCGATCATCATCGATCCTATGTTTGCAACTGGCGGCACAGCGATAGATGCGGTCAAATTCTTGCGTGAAAAGGGCGTTAAAGAGATCAAATTTATCTCTATCATCGCTGCACCTGAGGGGTTAAAGAGATTTAGTGGAATTTACCCAGATGTCGAGGTCTATACGGCATCGATTGATGAAAAACTAAACGAGAAAAACTACATCGTTCCAGGTCTTGGTGATGCTGGCGATAGAGTTTTTAACACGCTTTAAGGGCAAAATTTGAATAAAAGACTTTTGCCAGCCTTAGTCGCCTTTATCATTGCTATTATTGTTGGTACTTTTTTCTTTTCAAATAATGGTAGTGAAGCAAATAAAAACGCTCAAATTTTACTTGAGCAACTAAACAAAGAGGGACAAAAGAGCCAGAGTCTCGCAGAAAACGGCTCATACACCTCAAAAGATGAGGTCGCTCTTTATATCTATAAATTTAACAAGCTACCAAAGAATTTCATAACCAAAAAAGAGGCACTTGATCTTGGCTGGGATGCAAAAAGTGGAAATTTATGGCAGATAAGCGGTGGCAAAAGCATTGGCGGAGATAGATTTTCAAACAGAGAAAAGAGGCTACCTGAAGCTGATGGTAGAAAGTGGTTTGAGTGCGATGTGAATTATAATGGCGGCAGGCGCGGCGCTGAGAGAATTTTATATTCAAACGACGGACTTATCTACTACACGCCTGATCACTACGAGCATTTTTACCTGCTTTATGAGAAGAGGATGCAATGAAAAGCGTGATCTTAGATGCCAAAAAGATGGCTGAAAAAGAGAAGATGCATGAGTATTTTGCTAATAAATTTGATCTGCCAGAGTACTACGGCAAAAATTTAGACGCGCTCTTTGACTCTCTTTGCGAGATAAATGAGCCAACGCTTATAAAGCTAAAAAATGAAAAATTTTTGGATGATAGTGCAAAAGAGAGCTTGACTCGGCTATTTCGCGATGTTTGCAACGAAAATGAGATGGTTAAATTTGAGCTTGTAAAAGATGAAAAATGATATTTGGAAAGATTGATTATCTAAATTTACTCCCATTTCACGTTTTTTTAAAATCAGCCCCACTAAGCTCTCAGATAAAAAAGGCGATCGAGTTTAAAAAGGGCGTGCCAAGTAAGCTAAATAGGGCGCTAAATGCTAGAAAGATCGACGCTGCGGTGATCTCAAGTATAGCTAGTAAAAAGGCAAATTTAAAGAAGCTAAATTTTGGAATAGTCGCCAAAAACGATGTAAAAAGCGTGCTTGTGCGCAAAAACTCAGCCCCAAAGCCAGATCCTGCCTCTGCTAGCTCAAACGCCCTAGCCAAGGTGCTTCGTCTAAATGGCGAGGTGATCATAGGCGACAGGGCGCTAAAGGCATACTTAAGCGAGGGTAAAGAGTGCTTTTATGATCTTGGTAAAATTTGGCACGAAAAGACAAATTTGCCATTTGTTTTTGGTAGATTTTCTTACGTAAAAAATGGCTCGTTTTACAAAAAACTGGTCGCAAAATTTCTACAAAAAAATGTAAAGATCCCAAACTATATCTTAGCCCAGTATGCTAAAAGTCGCGGCATAAGTGAGCAAGATATCAAGTGGTATCTTAAATTTATAAGCTACAAAATAGGTCCAAAAGAGCAAAAATCACTCAGAAAATTTTTTAAAGAAAATAGATTATTAAAAGTAGCAAAAAGAATTAAATTTTTATAGCTTCTTAGCAGCTGCCAAGAAGCTATAAAATTTAGTGATGCATGTGCATATTAGTTGAGTTATCATCACTCATATTTTGCATCATCATATTCATATGCATCTCACCCATATTTTGCATCATCTTGTGGTGATCGTGCATTGGCATATCTGCTGGCATGTTCATTGGCATATTCATATGCATACCCATCTCACCGTTTTCAGCCTTGTAGCCAGTTATGGTAGGATCAACCATGCCAAATATCATTGCGACGTGTGCGACGATCAAGGCAAATATGAGTAGGAAAAAGTGAAGCTTTAGCTTTGCCTTTTCGCTTGCGTTTTTATAGATCAAATTTAGCTCTAAAAGCGCGATGCCAAGAAGTGGTATGACGCTGATGAGATATGAGTAGACAGCGATGACATCGGCATATCCACGCCATTTTATACTTGGATAAATTTTTGCCATAAAATAGATCACAAGAGCTGTAAAATAGACCCCAAGCACTATGCCAGCAAATTTGCCAACAGCCTTATAGCCAGCATTTTTACCGCTATCCATGTGATACATAGTGAGAAACTCCATCGCCACTAAAAGCTCCGTAAGCCCCACAGGTATCACCATGAAGAGGATTAGATTGTAAGGTTGATTGAGCGATAAAAGCTCCATGTAGTGTGTCATTACCATTGTAAGTCCTTTGTAAAAAATTTAAAGAAGATTAACGCCAAATTGCTAATAATTATAAAATATCAAGATAACAAATTTAAGCTAGTCTTTAAACTCGTGTGAGATGACTGGAGAAAATTCTTCCCAATGAAGTTTGGTTTTGATTGTTGGCATCTTGCTTTGAAATGGTTCTTTCTTAAGTGCCGCCATAGCGACACTATCGCCTTTTGGCTTAGCTGGTGCTTCTACGTTTAGTATGGAGCGCTCAAGCTCGATGAAGTCTTTTAAAATGACTGTGTATGATTTAAAGAAATTTGCCTCTTTGTGAGCTGAGAGTAGCTGAGAAAACTCATCTACAAATAAATTTAAAGTTTCAGAAAATAGCTTATTGCTAATATTTTTTGCATCATCAAACTCATCTTTTAAAAATGTAGCCATCGCTAAAAATATAAATCCAACGTAGTCCTCGCTGTCTTTGCAAAGCTCGCTATCACGTCTATATGGGCTTAGTTTTAAACATTCAATAACCCTAAGCCTAGCTGCTCCGTTATCTCTGCCTTCTTCATAAAATGAAGCGCTTAAGGGGATATTTGTAAAGCCAAAAAGAACGTCATTTTGTTCTTTTGAAAATTCTTCAAAGCTAAATTTATCTAAATTTTTAAATGCAGCATCACTATCCTCGCTTAAAGGATTTGCGCTTAAGTATCTCAACTGCTCTTTCCACCTTGAAAATTTCTCATCATTTGTGTAAAAAAACATAGGATATGCTAGAAATTCGTAAAAATATGATCTTGCTTTTATGATGTTTTTATCCATTTAATAAATCCTCTTTCATCGCGTTTATTTGGGCTTGAACCATTAGTTTGGCCTTACAGTCAGCACAGCAGTAAAGCGCTTTTATCTTGACCCTATCGTTGCCAAATCTTGGTTGCATTATAGTTGCGATCTTTTCGACTGCTTTTTTAGTCGCAAACTCTTTTCCGCACTCAACACAGGCAAAAAGCTCATCTCGTGCCAGCTCATTATATGTAAAAAACTCAGGCTTAAGAGAAATTTTTCCAACCTCAAGGCTTATGGTATCTTTTTCAGCACAGCTTAGTTCGCAGTATCCGCAAGCTGTACAGACGCTTGGATTAAATAAAATCGAATTTGTCTTTTTATCAGCTACTAGCGCACTTACGTTACAAGCGCCAACGCAACTTAGACAAAGTGTACAGCTATCAGTGTTTATCTTGACATCGCCGTATCTTATCATCTCGCCGCTTTTTACCACGCCAAGATCTTCGCTACCTACTAAAAACTCGAGCCTTTTTGCAAAAATTTCTCTTTTTGGCAAGGCATATTCGTTTATCGTGTGTTGTGAGTCAGCTATAAATTTTGCCTTTTTGAGCGATTCTTCAAGCTCGTTTTTATCTTTAGCGTGATAGATCGCTGTCTCTTTAAATTTAAGCTCATAAATTTGATTTAAGATGCTAATGGCATCTTTTTCGCCTTTGCCAAGAGTTTTGCTAAATAAAATCGCACTCGCACCACTTTCTTGAAGCAATGTAAGAAGATGCGCTTGATTTAACATATGCGGTGCTAATATGAAAAAAGGTAGGACATTTTCAGGTAGGCTTATATTTAGCTCATCTAAATTTGTTTCATTAGAGATTATTAGTGGAATTTTACCTTTATAAAGCTTGGCGATAGTGGCAAATGAGTTTTGTGGCATAAGTGTAGAGTCAAGAGATCCACTAGGGCAGACACTAATGCAGTTGCCACAATTTACGCAATCAATTTGTGAGAAAACAAGATGCTTTGTCTCGTCTTCTTTTAAAATGGCCACAGTTGGACAAACATCGACACAGCGTCCACAAATTTCATTTCGTCGTTCGTGATATTGACAGATCGAAGAGTCATATTGAGTTAGGCTTTTGTACTTAAATTTTGGAGTTTTTTCATTTAAAATTTTAAGCACAGCTTCATCTTCTAGCCCAGCTATTTCATAACAGCCGCTTTGCTTTAGCATATAATCCCTTGCATTTTCAACCAAGAAAAAGTCACAATCGACCTCAAATTCGTCATTTGCCCTAAGTATCAAAACACTAAGCTCGCCAGCTGCGCCATAAATAAATTTTACTTCAAAGTGCGTGAGTTCAATGACTTTATAGCCATTTTCTTTTAATAAATTTGCTAGCTCTTCGCGGCCTGAGTTGCTAACTATTACGACATTTTTGCCAACCTCTTTTTCATAATCGACATCCTTTGCCATGTCAAAGGCACTAGCTCTTGCCTCGTAGAGCAAAAGCGTGTTTTTAGCTTTTTCTAAGACGCTTGCGGTTGTATTTTCTAGATAAAAATTTATCTCAGGTGCGATAATGTTTGCTTTAAGCTTTGGCGAGTTAGAAACTAAATATTCTTCCTTTTCGTTATTTATTTCTATCTGTTCATTTAGCATTAAAGTATCGTCAAAATCGTTATAAAAGCCAAATTCTTTCATAGTTTCTCCTATTATCAAAAACAGGTTTATTTTAATATTAATGGGATTAATGGACTCTGAATTTTATATGTTCTTTTTTGCTCTAAGGTTTAATTTATAATATTTTTTATGTTAAAATCACGGCTTGGTAAAACTAACTTACTAGGAGCACGAATTGAGCGATTTAAGAGATATTCCACAAGTTGATAAGATCATAAAAAATGAAGCATTTTCAGGATTTGATATAAATTTAGTCACATTGCTTGCAAGGCAAATTTTAAATGAAGTTAGAGCTAAAATTTTAAATGAAAATGTAAATTTTGCATTGCAAGAAATAATAGATTTAATCCTAAACGAATATCATAAATTTAATGAATCAAGCCTTCAAAGAGTGCTAAATTTAACTGGTGTAACCATTCACACAAACCTTGCTAGAAGTGTCATCGATAAAGAAATTCTAAGCCGTGCAACTCCGGTAATTACAGGGTATTCAAACCTTGAATACAACCTAAAAACAGGCAGCCGTGGCAACAGATATGACTATATCGGTGAGATGATCGCAAGAGCATTTGGTTTTGAGGACGCTATCGTTGTAAATAATAACGCAAGTGCTGTATTTTTGGTGTTAAACACCTTTGCAAAGGGCAAGGAAGTCGTCGTTAGCAGAGGCGAACTAGTCGAGATCGGCGGTAGTTTTAGAGTGCCTGAGGTGATGGCAAATGCAGGTTGCTTTTTGAAAGAGGTTGGCACGACAAACAAAACTAAGCTAAAAGACTACGAAGAGGCAATTAGTGAAAATACGGCGATGCTTGTAAAGGTTCATCGCTCAAATTTTGACATCGTGGGCTTTAGCGAAGAAGTTACAGCAAATGAACTAAGTAAATTGGCGTGTGAGCAAAATTTGATAGATTATTTTGATCTTGGCAGTGGATTTTACGGAAATTTGCCGTTTAACTTAGACAAAAATGAGCCAGATCTAAAAAATTTAAAGGATGTTTCGCTAGTTAGCTTTAGCGGTGACAAACTCCTTGGTGCGGTGCAGTGCGGCATAATAGTTGGCAAAAAAGAGCTCATCGCAAAGCTTAGAAAAAATCAGCTTTTAAGAATGCTTCGCGTAGATAAAGTGATCATCTCGCTTTTGGCTGAGAGCATAAAAGCTTATTTAAATAAAGAATTTGAGCTAATCACAACGCAAAAACTGCTTCACAAAAGCGTAAAAGAGCTTGAAAACTTAGCAAATTTTATAAATAAGAATCTAAAAACATCGCTAGAAATCGTTCGCACACAAACCTTTGTAGGAGGCGGTGCGATGCCAAATAAAAAAATTCCAAGCGTGGCTTTGGCGGTTAGTGGAGATGCAGTTTTAAATGAGCAGAAATTTAGGCAAAAAAAGGTAATCGGACGCATAGAAAATGATAAATTTTTGTTTGATTTAAGAACGCTTTTAGATGAAGATGTAAATGAACTAATAAAAATAATAAATGAAACGGAAGAAAAATGAGTCTAATAATAGGAACAGCAGGGCATATCGACCACGGAAAAACCGCGCTTATAAAGGAGCTAAACGGCTTTGAGGGGGACAATCTTGAAGAGGAGAAAAAGCGAGGTATAACGATCGATCTAAGCTTTTCAAATTTAAGTAAAAATGATGAAAACATCGCCTTTATCGATGTGCCTGGGCATGAAAATCTAATAAAAACAATGATAAGCGGTGCGTACGGCTTTGATGCGTGCTTGTTTGTAGTGGCTGCAAATGATGGACTTATGCCACAAAGCTTGGAGCATCTTGAAATTTTAAATCTCCTTGGCGTGAAGTCCTTGATAGTGGCGCTTACAAAGTGCGACCTCGTAGATGAAGCGACTATAAATTTAAGAAAAAAAGAGATAAGAGAGGAAATTTCTAAATTTAAAAATTTACAAATTTTAGAAATTTTTGCCATTAGCATAAAAGATAAGGTAAGTATAGATGAGCTTAGAAACTACCTCTTTACACTAAGGGCTAGAAAACGCGATGAGGACGGCGTTTTTAGATACTACATCGATAGGGTTTTTAGCCTAAAAGGTATCGGTAGCGTCGTAACTGGCACCGTGATAGAGGGAAGTGTCAATAAAAACGAGAAGCTTTTTAACTACGACGCCGGTAAAGAGGTACTCGTAAGAAGCGTGCAAAGCCATGATGAATTTGTAGATCGTGCTGGAGTTAGCAGCCGCGTGGCACTAAATTTGACAGGCATAGAGCTTAGTGAGCTAAAAAAGGGGCAGTTACTTAGCAAAAAAGGCTTCTTTAGAGGTTTTAGAGAGATAGATGCGGTTGTAACTGCTAAAAGCTTGATCCACTCGCAAAACGTAACATTTTGTGTGGGTGCTAAAAACGTCCCTGCAAAGGTGCTTATACTAAGCCAGAAAGATGATAGTTACTTTGTTACCTTTAAATTTCAAAGCGATATGTTTTTGAAATTTGACGAGACTTTTGTTCTCATTTCAGACGCACGAGTAATAGGTGGTGGTAGAGTACTAAACCCTGTACTTGAGCCACTAAAAAAGGCTGGAAAAATTCTCTTTTTAGCAGCACTTTTAAAGCATGATTTTGTGGAGGCATTTTCTATACTTAAAGAAGCCCACAAAAATGGCTTTGGCATTATCTCGTCTTATCAAAGATTTGGTTTAAGTCACGAAGAGGCCGTGAGTGTAGCCAAAAAACTATCATCTGTTTTTGTTGATGAAAAGGCGTTAAATATTTACGATCTAAGTGCGGTTGAACGGATAAAATCAGTGGTTAAATTTATGATAGAGAAGAATGAATTTGCTGTTTTTTCAGCTCAGAGTATAAGTTTGAAGCTTACTTGGGCTAGCGTTAGTTTGGCTCAAAAAGCACTTGATGAGCTCGAGAGCATAAATTTAATCTCTAAAAATGATGGTGTCTATACCAAAAAAGGCGTTGATATAAGCAAACTAAAGGTAAGGCTTGAAGAGAAAATTTATGAAATTTTAGAAAGCGGAAAGCTAGCTCCAACGGCACCTTATAATATATATGATGAGCTGGAAATAGATAGGCTAAGTGGCGATAATGCCCTTAAAAAACTAACTGCAATGGGCAGAGTTGTAAGGCTGGAGCATAATCTTTTTATCACTAGAAATTCGCTAAAAATGGCACTTGATAAGCTAAGAGAGATCATCAAAAACCAAGGATTTGTAAATGTCACAAATGCCAAGGATGCACTAAATTTAAGTAGAAAATATGTAATCGCCTATCTTGAGCAACTTGATCTTGAGAGTGACATAATGAAGCAAGGAAATGATAGAGTCTTTCGTGGTTAGTATTCATTTACAAAAAGCAAATATAATCCGCCAAATTTTTTAAAAGGAAAAAAATGAAAAAAGTGGTTTTGGCCTCAATATTAGCGGCAACTAGCCTAATGGCAGCTAGCAATAAGCAAATAGAAGATTTTTACTCAGAAGTTTTTAAAAATCAAAATATCGATGGTGTTAATGTAAAAGTCGTAGAACGCACTAAAATTTTAGATGATATAGAAAAAGTAAGCTTAAAATTTAGCAAAGGAGATATGTCTCAAGAAGATGTGACTTTTGTTAAGGGCGATCTTATGTTTCCTGATGTTGTAAATTTAAAGGAGCAAAAGTCTTATTTGGCTGAAGAAAAAAAGGTAATCGCAGAAAAAGCAGCACTTGATTTAGTAAAATCATTAGCTAAAATTTATAAAAATGAAGACAAGGCAAATGTTATAACTCTTGGCAATGATAGCAAAAAGCCAACTCTTATTATGTTTTCAGATCCTGAATGCCCATATTGTAGAGCCGAGCTAGCAAAGATCGAAACGACATTAAAAGACAATAACGTTGAAATCATCCTAACTCCAGTGCATGAACTATCATCTTTGCAAAAAAGTGCTTTGATCTATAAAGATATAAAAAATGCAAAAAGTGATAGCGATAAGGTTAAAATTTTAAGAAAGTATTTTTCTGAAGATTATAACGTGGATGAAAAAAATGTTAGCAAAGAAGAGAGCGACAAGATCGATACTTTACGTAAAAAATATTTCTCAGCTGGCGTTAGATCAGTGCCTTTTATCATAAACAAAAGTGATCTAAAATAATCTTTTCTAGGGAGCTCTCCCTAGAATTTCTTCTTTTAATAAAAATTCTTAAATTTTAAAATACATTTAACTATATTTTTAATAAATACTTAACAAATATAATTAATATTATATATTTACTTTTATTATTTTATAAATATGCTAAATTTACATAGTTTAATTCTAGGCTCTAAAAGCCCTGAAATAGACTATTTGCAATATTTTAGTATCTCTAAATATGCAAATTTTACATATCATGGAACCAAATTTCTCAAATTTTTAAGATTTGAGAGGCAAGGAGAAAAAATGCAAGGATCAAGAAGAGATTTTTTAAAGAAATCTCTAAAAGTTGGTACTGCTGGCGGAATACTCGCAGTTTCTGCAATAGCAAAAACAACTAGTGATGACTTAGCTCCTGATGGCAATGGCGTCGTCGTAGGTAAGTCTAACAAAAAAGAGGTGCTTTATAAAAAAAGCAAAAATTGGGAAACCTACTATAAAATCGCTTATTAAGGGAGAAAACCATGAGTGATGCACGTATAGGGAGACGTTCATTTTTAAAGCTAGCCGCACTTGGTGCTGGAAGCACAATGGCTTTTGGAGAAAATGAAACGATAAGAAAAGCAAGTGATGAGGAGATAAAAAATCCTTTCCCTGGCTCAAAAAAGGTTAGAACGATTTGTTCTATTTGCTCAGCAGGCTGTGGTATCGAGGCTGAGGTAAAAGATGGTGTTTGGGTTCGTCAAGATATGGCAATGCATCATCCGATATCTCAGGGCTCACACTGTTCAAAAGGTATCGATCAGATCGACCTTACACACAGCAAACAACGCATCAAATATCCTATGAAAAAAGTTGATGGTAAATGGCAAAGAATTTCATGGGATCAAGCTGTAAATGAGATCGGCGATAAGATGCTTCAGATCCGCAAAGAAGATGGCCCTGATAGTGTTGTTTTCTTAGGATCGGCTAAATTTAACAACGAACAGTCTTACTATTTTAGAAAATTTTGTGCATTTTGGGGTACAAACAGTAACGATCACGTAGCAAGAATTTGACATAGCGCAACAGTCGCCGGTGTGGCGAATACTTGGGGTTATGGCGCGATGACAAACCACTTTGGAGATATGGCTGCGAACTCAAAATGTATATTTATCATTGGAGCAAACCCAGCTGTGGCAAACCCAGTTGGTGGCATGAAGCACACTTTACAAGCAAAAGATAGAAACAATGCAAAAGTAATTGTAGCTGATCCAAATTTTACAAAGACAGCTGCACACGCTGATCTTTATTTGAGACAAAGATCAGGAACTGATATCGCACTTGTTTATGGTCTTATTCACATTATTCTCAAAAATGGCTGGGAAGATAAAGAATTTATAGAAAATAGAACTTACGGTATTGATGAGATAAGAAAAGAGGCTGAGCACTGGACACCAGAGGTTACGTCTGATGTTACTGGAGTACCAGTTGATAAGCTACTAAAAGCCGCAGATATCCTAGCTCATACAAAACCGGGTACTGTTGTTTGGGCACTTGGCATCACTCAACACTCAGTTGGTACATCAAATACAAGAATTTTACCTATCCTTCAACTAATTCTAGGAAATATGGGTAAAGCAGGTGGTGGCTGTAATATCATTCGTGGACACGACAACGTTCAAGGCTCAACTGATATGTGCAACCTTTCAGATAGCTTGCCAATGTATTATGGCTTAACTGATGCAGCATGGAAATATTACTGCAAAGGCTGGGGCGTTGATTATGATGAATTTATTAAACGCTTTGCAGTCTCAACAAAAGAGCCAAAACAAGGCGGTACTCCTGTTAAAAACACAGTCTTTGAAGAGTATTATTACCACGATCCTAAACATCCAGAAGATAGAAACTGGAGAAACGAAAAAGGCTGGTCACTTTCAAAATGGTGGCAAGGCGTCTTGAAAGAGGAAAATACATTTAGTAGTGGTGCATTAAGAGTTCTTTGGGTTCAAGGAACTGGTCTAACATCTATGGCGCACCTAGCTAAAATTCAAGAAGCGGCTTCAAAACTAGATATGATCGTTGTGGCTGAGCCATTTGTAAATGAAATTTCTATCCTTTCAGATAGAAAAGATGGCGTTTATATCTTGCCAGTAGCGACTGCATTTGAAAATGAAGGTCACCTAAGTGCTACAAACCGCTCAGGACAATGGAGAACAAAAGTCGTTGATCCACTTTATGAGAGCAAGGGTGATCACGAAGTAATGTTCTTGTTTGCTAAGAAATTTGGCTTTTACGATGAATACGTAAAAGGCATGAAAATGGGTATCGTAGATCATGAAATAAAACAAGTAAAAGATGATTTTGTATGGCCTGATGATGCGACAAATGAGATAGCAAGAATTGGAAATTCTATAGGTTATGGTGGTAGAACAGCTGAGATGTTTAGACGCCATCAAGCAAACTGGGATAAATTTGATCCAGATACGCTAATAGGTATTGGCGGTGAAGTTAAAGGTGAGTACTACGGTAAACCATGGCCAGCATGGGATGAAAAACACCCTGGAACACCAATACTATACGATATGAGCAAACCTTATGTTGAAGGTGGTTCAGGCTTTAGAAATCGCTTTGGTCTAGAGCATAATGGCGTTAGTCAGCTAGCTAGCGAAGAGACAACGCTTGTTGGCTCAGCTATAAAAGGTGGCTATTCACAAATCACAAAAGAGAATATAGAAAAAGTCTTAGGTATAACTCTAACTGAAGAAGAGAAAGCTAAGATGGGACCAAGCTGGAGTATGGATTATAGTGGTATTATCTTTGAAAAATGTCGCGAAAAAGGTGTTGTACCTTATGGTAATGCAAGGGCAAGAGCTATCGTTTGGGAATTCCTCGATCCTATTCCAAAACATAGAGAGCCTGTTCACTCACCACGCTGGGATCTTGTTCAAAAGTATCCGACATTTGAAGATCAAGCTAGAAATTTCCGTGTTTCTACTAAGTTTAAGTCAGAGCAACAAGCAAAAGATTGGTCAAAAGAATTTCCAATTGTGTTTAGCACGCAACGCGTCGTAAACTTAAGTGGTGCGGGAATGATCGAAAGAACTAGTAAATATCTATCAGCTATTACACCAGAGATGTTTGCTAATGTTAACCCAGAGCTAGCTTTAAAATACGGCATAAAAGACCGCGATATGATGTGGATCCACAGTCCACAAGGCACAAAGATCAAAGTAAGATGCTATCACAGCCAGATGGTAACTCCAGATAGAATTTGTATGCCATACAACTTCGCTGGTATTATGCAAGGCGTTGATCTTTCAGCTCGCTATCCAGAGGGTACTAAGCCTTATGTTATCGGCGAGAGCTTTAACACAGTTACTAACTACGGATTTGACCCAGTTACTCAAATTTCAGAGTTTAACGCAGGTCTTTGCCGTATAGAAAAAGCTGAGGAAAATACATTTAAAACATCGTTTTTCCATGAATATGGCGAGAGAGACGCCATGGGTAAAGAGTAAGGAGGAATAAAATGGCAAGAATGAAATTTTTCGTAGATACTGATAGATGTATTAGTTGTTATGGTTGCCAAGTTGCTTGCTCTTCTGCTCATGAGCTTCCAGTGGGAATTTATAGAAGAAAGGTCATTACACTTCACGATGGTATCGAAGGTAAAGAGGTTTCAACTACCATTGCATGCCAACACTGTACTGATGCACCTTGTGAGCAAGTTTGCCCGGTTGATTGTTTCTACATTAGAGCTGATGGCATCGTGCTTCACGATAAAAATATATGCATAGGCTGTGGTTACTGCTTATATGCTTGTCCATTTGGTGCTCCACAGTTCCCTAAAGACGGGGCATTTGGCGTAAAAGGCGTTATGGATAAATGTACAATGTGCGCAGGCGGTCCAGAGCCAACAAACTCACACGAGGAGAGAGAGCTTTACGGCCAAAATAGAATGGCTGAAGGAAAAGTGCCTATGTGTGCGGCTGTTTGTGCTACAAATGCACTTTTAGTTGGAGATGCAGCTGAAGTATCAAATGTATATCGCAAACGTGTTATGCTAAGAAACACTGGGCTAAATGCCTAACAAGAAGGAGAGCTTTTGCTCTCCTTTAAATTCTAAATTTTAAACTTAAAGCCTTTTCATTTTTTATAAAACTACTATTTTTATATTCAAAAGATAAATTTTAAATTTACATTAGAAAATTTCTAAAACTATTCAAAATTGGCTATTTGAAGACAAATTTCTCTTTATTATCTCAATTTGCTCTATTTTATGATAATCGTTTTTATTTTAATCAAAGTAAAGCCTTGGTAATATTCGCTTCAAAAAAATCTCACAGGTGGTTTATTTAATGAATAAATTCTTAAAATTTATGCTAATTATGTTGTTGCCTATTTGGCTCGTGGCAAAAAATGACGACTATGAGCAGGTCGCAGCTCAGATAAAAGAGTCGCTACAAAAAGTAATAACAGAGTATAGAGCGGGCAATGTTGAACAAGCGGTCAGTGATACTCAAAATGCTTATTTTGGCTTATTTGAAGATGTCGAAGCTGGCATCAGAATAAATTTAGGTCAGAAAAAAGCTTACTCAATGGAGAAGCAGTTTGGCGAGATCAGAAAGGCGATAAAAGCTGGCGAAGCACCAGATGATGTGCAAAAAAGAATAGATCAGATAAATAGCGAGATTGCTGAAGTTTTGCCAGTTATTTTAAATGGACATAAGCTTGTTGGTGAGTACTCAGACAGCCCAGCACAAGCTGCTACAACTGACTATGATACTTCTAAATTTATCCCTGAGTGGAAGGTGGCATTTACAAATTTATCAGCCGATATAGATAAAGCAATAGCAAGCTATAAGAGCGATAAACAAGATGATGCTAAAAGTGCTATCCAAGATGCTAAATTTACAGACTACAGAAATACTCAACTTGAAATCGCTATTCGCCAGCATATAGAAAATGGTAAAAGCATAGATGCTGATATCCAAAGAAAGATGGGCGAAGCGATCAGCGGCATCACAAATGGTATAAGTAAAGATGATTTTAAAACTAAGCTAGATGAGATCAAAAAGCTAGCATATGATGCTATCTCAAAACTCCCAGCTGATACTGCAAAACTTGCAAAAGTTGATATGAGCGATGTAGAAGCAGCTTCTGAAGAAGATAGTGGTGCAGATTATGCCAAAGTCGTTCAAAACATAAACGATAAAATTCAAGCCGCTATCACACTTTATAAAAATGGTGATGCAAAAAAAGCCATGGGCGATATCCAAGACATCTACTTTGATGAGTTTGAAGGTAGCGGCATGGAGAATAAAGTAGGCGCAATAGATGTAAATTTAAAAACAGCTATTGAAGCTACATTTGGTAACCTCGTAGCCCTTATGAAGTCAGGCGCAGACGAAAAAGCTCTTCAAGAAAGTGCAAGCAAGATGTCGTCTCAGCTAGCAGCTGCACTTGAGAAAACTAGCAGTTCAAGCTCACCTTGGTCTTTATTTGTTTGGGCTTTGACTATCATCTTAAGAGAGGGCTTTGAGGCACTTATCATTGTCGCTGCTGTTGTTGCATATCTTGTAAAAACTGGTAATGCTAAAGCGATGGGCAAAGTTGTTTATAGTTCAGTTGGCGTGGCTGTTATCTTAAGTTTTGTAATGGCGTGGTTAATGAATGTCATTTTTGGCGAGGCAGCAGGTCAAAAAAGAGAGCTTATGGAAGGTATCACGATGCTTATTGCAGTGGGACTTCTATTTTACGTTGGCTTTTGGCTTCTTTCAAATGCTGGTGCTAAAAAATGGAATGACTACATCAAATCACACGTCTCTGACTCTATCTCAAGTGGCTCAACTACAGCGCTTTGGTGGACTGTATTTTTAGCAGTATTTAGAGAGGGTGCTGAAACTGTACTATTTTATCAGGCACTTATTTTTGGAGCTAAAGATTCAGCTGGTTACTCAATGATCGCAGCTGGCTTTGTGATAGGACTTGTCGTTCTTTTGGTAGTATATTTCTTATTTAAAATTTTTGCTGTTAAAATTCCTATTAAACCATTTTTTATATTTACGTCAGCTATTATCTTTTATATGTCGATCGTCTTTGTTGGCAAGGGCGTTGGCGAACTAGTTGAGGGTAAAATTTTCATCCCAACTATCATAAATGGACTTAGCTTCCCTGACTGGATGAGAGACTGGCTAGGACTTCAGCCATATTATGAGAGCTTAGTGCCTCAAATCATTATGGTACTTGCCCTAGTTATAGGCATCGTTATCATGAAATCAAAACAAAATAAAAATTAATCTTATTTAAAGGAGAGAATATGAATAAAATTCTTAGTTCAGCCCTAGCACTTAGCCTAGCAGCTGGTTTTGCACTTGCTGGAGAGCATCCAATCGGTGAGCCTGTAGAGGCTAATGGCATGGAGATAGCTGCAGTTTATTTGCAACCAATCGACATGGAACCAAAGGGTATTGACCTAGCTCCAAGCCTAGCTGATTTTCACCTAGAAGCTGACATACACGCTATTGCTGGTAATAAAAACGGCTTTGGCGAAGGTGAGTGGATCCCATACCTAAAGATTAACTACGAGCTAAAAAACCTTGATAACGGCAAAGTTAAAAAAGGTACCTTTATGCCAATGGTTGCAAGCGATGGCCCACACTACGGTGCTAACGTAAAAATGGATACAGGTGTTGGTAACTATGAGCTTAAATTCCATATCGACAATCCAGAAAAACAAGGTTTTGGTCGCCACGCTGATAAAGAGAGCGGTGTTGGTAAATGGTTTGAGCCTTTCACAACAACTTATAAATTTCAATGGACAGGTGGTCCTGTTAAATAATCACCAGGGGCGTTCTCGCCCCTTTTAAAAAATTCTCACAGGGTTTAGTTATGTCAATTTATTTCTATCAGGTCTTTTTAGTCCTTCTTGGATTTACGCTTTTTGCTGCCTTAAATAACAAGGATAAAAGTTTAAAAACACTCTTTTTACCGTCACTTTTTGGAGTCGTAGCTGGCGTATTTATCTTTAAAGTCGTTCGTCATGCACTTATAGATGACCAGTTTAAAATGTTCATAGATTCAGTGACGCTAGTTTTTCTACTAATTAGCATTTTATGGATATTTCTTGAGCTTAAGATAGCAAAAATTGTAACGTTTTTTATTTTAGGCATCGGCTTTGGCTTTGGCTATAGTTCAAGCAGTGTGTTATTTCCACTATTTGGTGGTGAGCTACTAGATACGCTTTCGGTCATTAGCTTCTTTCTAATGATATTTGCAATGATTTTGCTCGTATTTTTATTCTTTTTTATTTCAAATTTAAAATCTAGCATTTCTCCATTAATAGCTAAAATTTTGGCCCTTATCACTTTAGTTTTCTTGCTAATCGATAGGAGCTCTCAGACAGCACTCGAGCTTTTGCGTGCTGGGGCTTTAAAAATAAGTAGTGAGTTAAACTCTCAGATTCTATCTGTTAGTGCAAAAGGTATTTACGTATCAGAATTTGGTACTTATTTTTATATCTTTGTGATCTTACTTTTATGCATCACTGCGCTTTTCTTTATGCCAAAAAGTATTGATAAAAATAAATTTGGTTCTATCAAATACCGCTTTACAAAAGCCATTAGAGAAAATATTTCTGATAATGCAAAATTTGCATTTTGTAGTATTTTGATAGCACTTGGATTTTCACTCTATTATGATCTTTACGCATCTCGTCCACCTGAAATTTCAGAGCCAGTCTTGGTTGAGCCAGTGGGAGATAAATTTATATTTGATGTTGATATGTTAAAAGATAATGAACTTCACAGATTTGCTTATATAACAGATGAGGGCAAGCAGATAAGATTTTTCTTGTTAAACCGCTTTAGCGACCGCGTCTCGCCTGTTATCGTCTTTGACTCTTGTATGATTTGCGGCGATATGGGCTATATAAAAAGAGGTAATGACCTTATTTGTATCTCTTGTAATGTTAGAATTTTCTTGCCATCAGTTGGCAAAGAAGGTGGTTGCAATCCGATACCAATGCCATTTATCTTCGATGGCAAAAATATTATAGTTGATTATAAAACTATTACAGATGGAGCAAATTTCTTTAGTAAGGTCGTCGAAAAGATGGTGCTTGACCCAGTTAGTCGCAAAAAAGTGAGCAACCTTGAGTCAAGATCATATTTATACTATGGACGCACATATTTCTTTGAAAATAACGAAACTCAGGCGAAATTTGAAGCAAATCCAGAAAAATATGTAGAAACAAATGGAACGTTAAAATGAAAAATATGCAACTAAGAATGATAAAAAGCTCGATCACGGGCTCAAAGGTGCAAAAGACGATGGCCTTTATCACCATCTTGCTAGCTGCTCTTTTGATAGCTTGCATGCTAAATATCACACTAAAAATCGGCGATCAAGTAGCAACCGAGCTTAGAGGATATGGCTCAAATATAGTTGTTTTGCCACGAGGTGAGAGCTTAAGCATCGAGATCGAGGGTAAAAATTTCACTCCGTTAAAATCACAAAATTTACTCCCAGAGGCTGATATCTACAAGATAAAAGAGATCTTTTGGAGAAACAATATCGTTGCTTTTGCGCCGTTTTTAGAGGCAAAAGTTAAAGATGAAAAAGGAATTGAATTTGCCTTTGAAGGAACCTATTTTGATAAAAATATCGGTCTAAAAGATGAGCCAGAATTTAGCACAGGCGTTAAGAGTTTGTATGGATTTTGGGGTGTTGAGGGCGCTTGGCCAAAAGATGAAAGTATGGATGAAATTTTAGTTGGCGAAGAACTTTCTAAGGCTAAAAATTTAAAAGTTGGCGACAAGCTTAGCCTTACTGGCAAAAACGGTACAAAAGAGGTTAAAATAGTTGGAATTTTAAAAGGAGCTAGTGATGAGACGCATAAGCTAGTTGGCTCACTAAAGCTTGCTGGCGATCTATCAGGTCACGCTGGATCATACACAAAGGCTGAAGTCTCAGCTATGACGATCCCGGAAAATGACCTATCGCTAAAAGCAAGAAGAAATTTAGACAACCTTGATAGCGCAGAGTACGACAAATGGTATTGCTCAGCCTATGCAGGATCAATCGCATTTCAGATAGAAGAAAATTTACCAAACGTTAGCGCAAAGGCAAGCCTTCAAGTCAGCGATGCAGAGAGTAACATAGTAAAGAAAATCCAAAGCCTAATGGGCATCGTTAGCATCATCGCTCTTGTGGTTTCAGCTATTGGCATAACGTCGCTAATGACAAGTGAAATTTACCGCCGTAAAAAAGAGATCGGCCTTTTAAAAGCCATAGGTGCTAGTAACTTTGAAATTTACGCTTTGTTTGCTAGCGAGAGTCTTGTGGTGGCATTTTTTGCAGGTATCACGGGAGCATTTTTAGGATACGCATTAAGCTACGTGATGTCTTACATTATCTTCTCTCACGGCATAGGCATAGCTTGGATCGTGCTACCAATAAGCGTGGCATTTGCCTTGCTTATTTCAGTCGTTGGCTCGCTAATGCCAATGAGAAACGTCATAAATTTACTACCTGCGGAGGTGCTATATGACCGCAAATAGCAAATTCTTTTACAATACAATTTATAAAAGTTTAAAAAACGGCTCATCAAGAGTAATGGTCATCGTGATCTCTATCTTGCTTGGAGCATGCGTGTGTGCTGCATTTGTTAATGTCTATCTTGACATTGACTCAAAGGTCTCACGTGAGCTAAAAACTTATGGTGCAAATATGATCTTTGCTCCAAAAGATATGGCTACAAGCGATGATATGAGTGAAAAAACTTACAATGAAATGATCGCTAAAGTACCAAAAGACAAGCTTCTTGGTGAGAGCGGCTATCTCTTTGCTCAGGCAAATATCGGTCCAACAAACGCCATCGTCATGGGAACAAAATTTAGCAATCTAAAAAAAGTTAAACCATTTTTAGATGTTAGAGATGGAACGATGATAAATGTCGATTTTGACGATAAAAACGTGCTAATAGGCGTCGATCTAGCTCGTCAGGCTGGCTTTAAAGCAGGCGATGATATAGAAATTCGTGCCATTGGCTCAAATGAGAGCATAAATGTAAAGATAAAAGGCGTAGTGGCAAGTGGTGACAAAGAGGACGCCCTTTTGATCACGTCGCTATCTTTGGCTCAGCAAATTTCAAACAAAGCTGGCAAGATAAACTATGCTGAAGCTGTTGTGCTTGGAAATTTTGACGAGATAACATCGCTTGCAAAGACTATTAGCAATGACGAAATAGTCGCAAAACCAGTGGCAAAAGTTTCAAAGTCTGAGGGATATATTTTGGAGAAAATAAAGCTATTAATGGCACTTGTTAGCCTTGTTATTTTGCTCATTACTTCAATGTGCGTAAACACAACGCTTAGTGCTATCTTGCTCTCTCGCTCAAAGGAAATCGCACTTCTTAGAGCCATAGGTGCAAGCAAAAAAGATGTACTAAATCTATTTGGTTTTGAAACATTTGTGACAGCGCTCATCTCAGCATTAGTTGGTGCATTTTTAGGATATTTACTAGCTCAAATTTTAGGTTATGCGATATTTGATTCTAGTATTGATTTTAGAATTTTAAGCATCCCAGTAGCTGTGATAATATCGCTTTTATTTGCAGCGATCGCAGCATTTTATCCGATCAAACGGGCACTTAATAATAAAATGGCAGATACATTAAGAGGAGAATGATATGCAAAATGCACTAGAATTAAAAAATATTTGTAAAATTTTTGGCGATGTTAAAGCACTTGATGATATAAATTTTGAGGTTAAAAAAGGTGAGTGGGTCAGCGTAATGGGGCCAAGTGGTAGTGGTAAGAGTACGCTTGTAAATATCCTTTCACTAATGGATACTCCAAGTAGTGGCACTTATATGCTCGGTGGCGATGATGCGAGCAATCTAAATGCTGATGATACACTTAAATTTAGACGTGAAAAGATCGGTCTTATTTTTCAGCAGTTTCACTTAGTGCCATATCTTAGCGCACTTGAAAATGTAATGATCGCTCAGTACTATCACAGCTCAGTTGATGAAGAGGACGCTAAAAAGGCACTTGAGGCAGTTGGTCTTTCTCACAGGCTAACGCATAGACCAAGTCAGTTAAGTGGTGGTGAGCAACAACGCCTTTGTATCGCACGCTCGCTCATAAACGATCCTGAAATTTTAATAGCAGATGAGCCAACTGGTAACCTTGATGAAGCAAATGAAAGAGTTATACTTGATCTATTTTGCAAGCTAAGAAAAGATGGCAAGACGATACTTCTAGTAACTCACAACCCTGATCTTGGCGAGTATGGTGATAAGATCGTATATCTAAGACACGGTAAGCTAGAGAAAATTCGCACTATTGAAAACCCAAAGGTGCCAAATGAGATATAAAATTTTATTTTTATGTCTAGTCTCAGCCCTAGTTATGGGCTGCGTCAAGCAGTATGAGAAGCATCACATCACTCTAAATGACTCAAGCGGCATTGATACGCAGTTTTTTTCAACAGAAAAGCGCCTAAAGATAGGCGATAAACCATATATGCTATTTTTCTTTGGCACTGACTGCGGAGTATGCAAGGCCGCTATACCTGATCTAAATACGCTTGAAAAAGAGTATGGTAAAGAGGTTCAATTCATTGGTGTTTTAGGACCTAGCAAGGGTTTTGATAAAGATATTGAGCTTTTAAAAGAGCACAACATTACATTTAAAACTACGAGCGATAAGGTTTCAGTTGATTACTTTAGCAAGGCAGTTGGTGGCGTCATGGGCGTACCAGTTATCTATTTTTTTGATAAAGATGGTAAGATGCGATCAAAATTTATCGGTCTTACACCAAAAAGTGTACTTGAAAGTGCTATAAGATCGCTCTTGTAGGAGTGAATATGAAAAATTTCTTTTTATTTGTCTTAGCGGTATTTTTTGTTGGATGTGCTAGCAGCACTCCAAACATCTCGGTCAAAACGAGCGAGCCTATATTTTTTACGCTTAATGAAGCAAATAAAAGCGTTTATGTAAATTTTAAAAATAGTGCGACCGGGCAAGATGTAAATACTGAAATTTTAAGCGAGTTTGCAAAGGCTGGCTTTAGAAACGAGCCAAATATCAAAAACGCTGACTTCATCATCCTTGGAGATGTGCAAAGCTTTTCTAGGATAATCAAAAGAGATCCTAGATTTTCGATGGGCATGGGATATGGCTTTGGCAGACCAAGCTTTGGCTTTGGCTACTCGATGTTTTTCCCATTTGGCTATTACGACGATGATGACTTTAGTACAAATAGCTATACTTATCACATGCAAGTAAGCGTGCTAGTGCGTCCAAAAAATGGTGGCGAAAAGGCGACAAATATCTCACTTATGCAAGCTGGCAATGTCTATTCACCAAGCTACATTTGGCCGTTTTTTAAAGAACGCCTAGCAAAACAGATCGTTAGCTTTTTTTATAATGTCTCGCAAAGGTAGGGGCACTAACGAGTGTTATTTAAACTAAGCTCGAATGAAAAGCTAAACTTTAATAAAATTTTTACTTTCTTGGTCGGTAATTTTGAGAAATTTTTAAAGCTCTTATAACATGGATTTAACTAGGTCAAGGCCTAGTTAAATTTTTATTACTCATTATCTATCTCAAAGTCGTAAAATTCGCTTTCATACTCAACATTTCCTATTTTGCTGTATTGTATAAGAGCTGCTTTTATATTATCTATCTGCTGATACATTAGGCCAAGAGCTATTCTATTTTCGATAGCACTAGCATCATTTAGTTTTGTTAGCTCTAAAAGCGCGATTGCGTTTGATACTTTTCCAGCTCCTGTCGCAGCCACAGATGCTAAAAATAATGTGCTAGCGTCATTTACTTTAAACTCATCGATTGCTTGATTATAAAGTTTATAGCTTTCTTCAAAATCGTTTGTAAAGATATCGATGTAGGCCAGAGTTTGGATTAAATTTATATTCTTTGGAGCCTCTTTTAGCTCAGCTCTTAACTTATCACGCTCTCTTGTAAGTAAGCCTGAAATTTGAAGTAGCTTGATGTATTGTTTTTTGATGATGTCAGCGCCGTGATAGAAAGCGTTTGAATCAAGCTGCTTGCCATTAAAGTGAATTTGTATCGCTTTTGCATACTCTTTGACATTTTGCTCTTTGTTTTTCGAGATAAAATTTAAGATATTTGCAATAATATCATTTGGCAAAATTTTTAGTAGTTCATCAGCTTTCTTTGCCATTAGCTCGTCATTGTTTGTTACTTTTGCGATGATGATATCAAAGGCTAAATTTAGCATTGTCTGCTCTTTTGGCTCTTCAAGCCATCTTATCATCGCACTTTGGTTGCCGCTAACCAGGCTTAGAAGCGAGGCATATAAATTTACAGGCTTTAAACTCTTGTCATTTTCTAAATTTTCGCCGATCTCTTCAATGAGTTTTGGGTTTAAATTTCTATTTATATCTAGACAAATCGCCCCAAAAATACCTGCAAGATGGTTATTTACATCCTGGTGATAGCTTGCTATGAAGTGCTTTGCTGCAAGGCTAAAATTTCCAAGCTGAGCGTAGCTTAGGGCGAGGTTGTATTGCAAGATAGAGTGATTTGGATAAGTGCTAGCTAGCTCTTCAAACTCTTTATTTGCTTCCTTTAAGCGGTAGCTTAGTGCTTTTGCAATAGCTTCGCTAAGTTTTGCATTTACTTTTGAAGCAGCTGCACTTTGGCTAAGATAGTCGTTTGCTGCTGATGTATCGTCTAAAAAGACGCTAACGCCACCTTTTCTTATCTGCTCGATACTCTGTTTTGCATCAAAGACCTTGTAAGGTGCGAAGTAAAAAAGGGTCTCATAGCGCCTTGTTCTATCAAAAAACATATCGTCGCTAAAGTATGCCTGAGCTAGGCTGACATCAAAAAGATCAGGCTTTAGTATCGTTTTTATCTTATAAATTTTGCTTGGCAAAGAAGCATTGTAGTCGTAAACATCTTTGATAAATGTAGCTGCGTCGCCGTAGTCAGCAGTTTTTAGATCAATTAGCGCCTCAGTCATCTTGATAAGATCGATATTTGGCGTATTTTTAGAAGCCTTTGTTAAATAATCCCTTGCCTTGTCGTATTTGCCAAGTCTTGCATAGAGCTGTGCTAGCGTGAAGTCGGCCTTAAACGCCTTTTGGCTCTCAAGTTTGGCTATTGCCCTCTCATCATCTCCAAGAAGTGATAAAATTTTTGCACTTAAATAGGCATATTCACTTTTATAATCTGTAGTATTTGGATGAGAAAGTGCTTGAAGCGCCTCGTAATAGTTGCCTTTATAGTAGTTTATAAGCGCGTAGTAATAGCTATAAAGTGGCGAGTTGTTTTCATACTGCAAAAATGAGTCAGCAAGTCCTATATAGTAGTTAAAATTTTTGGTGTTATTTAGCTCAAGCGAGCAAACAGCAGCGTTTATGGCACTAACCGCCGTGTTTTCTCTATCGGTTATAGCTTTGTTAAAAGATACGATCGCCTCATCACATCTTTCTTGTTTCATCTGCGAAACGCCTAGGTTGTAGTTTGAAAGTGACTGGTTATAAACAGCTATATTTTCATAAATTTTTAACGCTTCAAATTTATTGCCACGCTCGTAAAGCTGATTGGCTTTATTTATCATTTCATCGAACTTTGAAGCGCCAAAATTTTGCGTTTGGTAGTTGTTTTCTATATTTTTTACGATACTTGCAGTATCTATGTTCTCTTTTTTGTCTTTCTTTAGCAAGACAACTAGCAAAACCACTATTAAGATGATAAGCACTAGAGCGACCACGCCTGCTATTATAAAGAGCTTTTTATTGCTCTTTTTTACAGGGATTGGCTCTGGGATGCTCTCATCTTGTAGCACGCCTTCACTTGCGATACTCTCAAGCGAGACGATTTCTTCAGGTGCCTCGGCTTTTGCCTCTTCAGGTGCTTCTTGCTCTGCTTGCTCGCCAGGTGGTTTTAAAACTACAACCTCTTCTTCAGCCACTACATATACCTTTTAAGAACTTCTGGAATTTCGATAGTGCCATCTGCTTTTTGATAGTTTTCCATGATGGCAATAAGCGTCCTGCCCACAGCTAGGCTTGAGCCATTTAGCGTATTTACAAGCATATTCTTCTTGCCGTCTTTAAAGCGAATTTTTGCACGCCTTGCTTGAAAATCACGAGTATTGGAAATAGAGCTAATCTCTCTATATTTACCTTGACCAGGCAACCAAACCTCAAGGTCTATCGTCTTTGCCGCGCTAAAACCAAGATCGCCGCTACAAAGAAGCATATGGCGGTGAGGAAGCCCAAGACTAGTTAGTAGATCGCTCGCGCACGCTACCATCTCATTTAGCACGTCTTCGCTTTGATCAGGCTTTGTGATGCTTACCAGTTCGACCTTTTCAAACTGGTGCTGGCGGATCATGCCTCTCGTGTCACGTCCTGCTGAGCCTGCCTCTTGGCGGAAGCATGCTGAGTAGCAAGTCATCTTTATAGGAAGCTGCTCAGCTTCAATGATCGTGTCATTGTATAAATTTGTCACAGGTACTTCGCTAGTTGGGATGAGGTAGAGGTCTTCGTCGCGTACTTTGTAAAGGTCCTCTTCAAATTTAGGCAGCTGGCCAGTACCAAAAAGTGTATTTGAGCTTACTAGATAAGGGACATTTACAAGCTCAAAGCCGCGCGCGCTATTAAAGTCGATCATGTAATTAATAAGCGCTCTACTAAGCCTTGCTCCCATGCCTCTAAGCACGGTAAAGCGAGATCCTGAGAGCTTTGCGCCCCTTTCAAAGTCAAGCCAACCAAGGCTCTCGCCTAACTCCCAGTGCTCTTTTGGTGTAAAGCTAAATTTAGTTGGCTCAAGCACCGTTTTTATGCAGATATTATCGTCCTCGTCCTTACCAAATGGCACATCATCATCGGTGATATTTGGCACGTTAAATGAAATTTGCTCAAGCTTTTCTTCATATTGTTTAACAATCTCATCAGCATCAGAAAGTGCAGCTTTATTTAAATTTAGCTCATTTTTTAGCTCACTTACGTCTTCACCAGCTCTTGCCTTTATGCCAAGCTCTTTACTCTTTGCATTTTGGATCGCTTGGAAATTTTCAAGTGCTTTGCGCTTTTGTTTTAGCTCGTTAAAAGTTTGTAAAAGCTCGTCAAGTAGTCCAGCTTTTACATTTTTTCCCTCAAGTTTTTTTACAAATTCATCGTAATTTGTCTCGAGTAGTTTTAAATTTATCATTCCGTATCCTTAAACCATAAACATAACTTTTGCAAAAAGTACGATAAAAACTGCCGCTGTTAGCGCAAATGGGTGAATGTTGCCAAGTGGGCTAGGACGTTTAAATATAAATTTGCAGCTCAAATTTGTTATAACCGCAGCTACGATTAGCATTGCTAAGAAAAATTTGATCATAAAAATAATTTGTAAATTTGTCTCAAAGTAGCCTCCAGCCTTTGATCCGACCCAGTTACTCATCATTATGCCTCCAGTTAATACCAAAAGCAAGATACAAAGTGGCATTATCTTAATAGCAACTGAACCGATAGCTTGTTTTGCCTTTTGAGCAAGCTCAGGTGGCATTTTTTTACAAGCTGCCTTAAAAATGATTACATCAAAAAAGAGGTAACCAACAAAGATGATTGCACAAAAAAGATGAATTATTTGTGCGTATGGATATAAATTTTGCATATTTTTTCCTTTATTAATAAATTCCGACTGCTTCACGAACTTTTTTTATCGTTGTTTGAGCAACATTGCTTGCCTTTTTGGCTCCTATTTCTAAAATTCCAGATACTTCGTCAGGATTATTTTGATAATGCTCAAATTTCTCTCTCGCATCTTTAAAATAGTCCCAAATAAGCTCATTTAGATAAGCTTTAAAGTGCCCATGACCCTCGCCACCACGCTCATATCTAGCTTGAAGCTCTTTTTGCTCACTTTCGTCCAAGAAAAGTTTGGCGATATTATAGACGTTGCAGTTTTGCCACTGTTTTGGTTCTTCAAGTGGCGTACCATCTGTCACGATGCTAGAAATTTGCTTTTTAAGCGTTTTAGCATCGGCAAAGATGTCGATTGTATTGCCATAGCTTTTGCTCATCTTTTCGCCGTTTGTGCCAGGCACGGTGGCGACATTTTCATCGATCTTCGCCTCAGGCAATGTAAAAATTTCTCCATGCTCGTTGTTAAATTTTATCGCGATATCACGAGCGATCTCTACGTGCTGGATCTGGTCTTTGCCCACGGGTACGATCTGCGCATTATAAAGCAAAATGTCAGCTGCCATCAAAACTGGATAGCTAAAGAGGCCGTGGTGTGAGCTAAGGCCTTTTGCGACCTTGTCTTTATAGCTGTGTGCGCGCTCAAGAAGCCCCATAGGCGTGTGCTGGCTTAGCACCCAGTAAAGCTCAAGCACGTCTTTAACGTCACTTTGTACCCAAAATATACTTTTACTTGGATCAATCCCAAGTGCCAAAAACGCACATGCAGCCTCAAAAGTGTTTTGCTTTAGGGCTTTGGCCTCGCTAAGGCTCGTCATCGCGTGGTAGTTTGCTATAAACATAAACATCTCATTTTGCTCTTGCATATCAACCATCTGCTTTATCGAGGCAAAATAGTTGCCAAGGTGTAGTTTGCCGGAGGGTTGGAGGCCGGTTAATACTCTCATCTTATCCTTTCAAATTTTGGCTTTTTCTCGTGAGCGCTTTTGATAGAGATTTGAAATTTTAAGCTTTCGGCAGACTATGTGTCTAGCCTCGGCATAAAATTTCTACACAACTATCAAAATCATCTCACGATACTTCGCCAAAAATACTTTTTAAATTTTAACGTTAAATTAGAGTTTTAGTATCTAATCTAATCTTAAAATTTAGCTTGGCAGGCTAAATGCCTAGCTTTGATTAAAATTTGACAGCGCAATATTTAAATTTTCCTCAAACACTTCGCTAAAATTTCTAACTACAAAACGTTAAATTTTGCTCAAACATCACAAATTTTAACACCACGCCAGATAACCATCCAGCCTGATCTTGAAATTTATCGTTGCAAGCAGCCCACGCCACTTTGCAACTAAACTTTTAAAAGTATCCTTATCTCTTTTACGATCTGCTTTGGAGTTTTGCCCTCCACTTCAATGATATAATCAGCCTTTTTCTCATAAAGCTTCTCTCGCTCCAGATGAAGTGCCTCGGCTCTTTTTAGATCGCTTAAAAGTGGGCGTTTGGCGAGCTTTTTCTCGCTATTTTTGCTATTTTTTAGTCTTTGCATTATCGCTTCAAAACTAGCTTTTAGGTAGATCACGGTGCCAATTTTCTTTAAATTTTTAACCTTCGCAAAGCCTCCACCTGTTGAGATAATCGCATTTTTAACATTTGTTGCTAGAAATTTAGCCAGATCCTTTTCAAGCTGCCTAAAATGCTCCTCTCCGTACTCTTCAAAGATAGCTTTTATCTTCATATTTTGTGAGCTCTCTAGCAGGTCGTCGCAGTCAAGGTTCATCGTCTTTAGTGCCTTGCTTAGTGCCCTTGCAGTCGTGCCCTTGCCAACGCCCATAAATCCTATCAAAACGATATTATTGTTCTTTGTTTTCATCGCTCTCTCCACGTTTTTTAGGGATTAGCACGATAGGCACGCCAGTTAGGTTAAAACTCTCTCTAAGCTTATTTGTTAAATAGCGTTTGTAGCTAAAGTGTAGGCATTTTGGGCGGTTCATAATAAGCGCTATCATGATCGGCGCAGTTTTAAACTGCACTGCGTAGTAAATTTTCACAACTCTGCCTTTATCTCGTGGCAGTGGATGCGCCTTGGTCGCTTCACCGATCACTTCATTTAGCTTTGAAGTTTGGATTTTTTGGGTGTAGTTTTTATAAATTTCAACTATAAGTGGATAAATTTTATGCACTCTTTTGCCACCAAGTGCCGAAACACTGATGATCGGCGCGTATGCTAAAAATTTAAACCTATCTTTTATCTCTTTGCAAAGCTCGTCAAATTCTTCACTGCTTTTATCCCATTTGTTTAGCACGATGATGACGCCAAGCTCAAATTTCGAGGCGATGCCAGCGATACGCTCATCAAGCTCGGTTAGTGGCTCAGAGCTATCAAGTACGAGTAGAGCTACGTCCGTCTCTTCTAAAATTTTCTCAGTTCTATTTAGTGCGTATCTCTCGATGCCTTCGATCTTGCCACGCTTTCTGATGCCAGCAGTATCTACAAACTCAAAAACCCTGCCATCATGCTCGTAAATTTCATTAACTGGATCAATCGTAGTGCCTGCCACGTCGCTAACGACAGCGCGACTCTCCTTTACAAGAGCGTTTAGAAGCGAGCTTTTGCCGACATTTACGCGGCCTATGATGCCAACTCTTATATTTTTACTCTCATAGTCTATCTCGTCGCTTAGCTCGCCCTCGTCGTTATAGTTTTCTAAAAAATCATCAAAATCTTCGCTCGTATCGGCCTTTATCTGCACTTTGTCCTCTATGTGCTTTACTAGCCACATGCTAAGCTCATCTATGCCTGTGTTGTGGCTTACGGAAATTCCAAAGGAATTTTTCGCGCCAAAGCTTATAAATTCCCACTCCCTTTGTTCGTCTTTTTTACTGTCAATTTTATTGATGACTAGAGCGATTGGTAAATTTAGCTTGCTAAGCTCATAAAAAATGGTTCTATCCTCGTCATCTGGCATCATTTTGCCATCGACCATGTATAAAATGACGTCTGAATTTCTAGCCTCTGCTAAGGTCTTTGCTTTTACATTTTTAAAAAGCTCGCTACTATCATCAAGGCCACCACTGTCGATTAATATGCACTCTTTGCCCTCAACTTCGATCTTGGCTTTGTTCGTATCTCTTGTCGTGCCGCTAACATCGCTTGTTATAGCGATACGACGACCAGCTAAGCGGTTAAAAAGTGAGCTTTTGCCGACATTTGGCTTGCCTACTAATATTACTTTTTGCAAATTTTGTCCTTTTCGTGATGGCTGATTATACAAATTTTTGACTTATATAAAGTATAAAAATTTGCTTAAAAGCGCCAAAATAAAAGAAAAAATCAACCAAAATTTAAGCCACTTTTCATTAAAATGGCTACTTTAATTTTAAAGGTCATGTGATGTTAAAAAGGTTTTATATTTCGCATCTTGGCATTTTTTATATGCTCTTTGCTTGCTTTATGTTTGCTGTTACTGGCGCATTTGCAAAGTATCTTAGCAAAGATATGCCATCTATCGAAGTTGTATTTTTTAGAAATTTAATAGGCCTTTTTATTGTTATTTATGCCATTTATAGATTTCCATTTAAGCAAGCTGGTGGACACTTTTTTTTGTTAATGTTTCGTGGTTTTGTCGGCACGGTCGCACTTTTTGCTTTTTTTTACAATGTCGCTCATGTAAATTTGGCCACAGCTTTTACATTTCAAAAGACAAATCCAATCTTTACAGCCATCCTCGCAGCTTTTATTTTCAAAGAGCGTCTAAGCTCACTTGGCTGGTTTGCTGTATTTTTGGGATTTGGTGGAATTTTGCTTGTCATCCAGCCAAATTTAGGCATAAGCAAGACTGATATTATCGGTGTTTGGAGTGGCCTTGGTGCGGCGATAGCATACACAAGCGTAAAGGAGCTAAACAAGAGTTATGGCACGAACGTTATCGTGCTAAGTTTTATGCTTTGGGGCTCGTTTTTGCCACTTATTTGTATGGGTTTGGCAGAATTTTTCACCTATGAGCCACTTGATTTTTTGTTTTCAAAATTTAGCATACCAAGCTGGTATAACGTTGTTTTTATCTTGCTAATGGGGCTTAGCGGATATTTTTTTCAGTCGTACATGACAAAGGCGTTCGCGGTTGGTAAAAAGGCTGGTGTGATCGCTGCGGTTAGCTACGCAGACGTCATTTTTACGCTTATAATTGGCTATTTTATGGGCGATGCGTTACCAAATCACCTAGCACTTATAGGTATCATACTTGTCGTGGTTAGTGGAATTTTAGTTGTGAAAGAAAAATAAAGGAGAAAAAATGATACTAATAGCAGGGCCTTGCGTCATCGAGAGCGAGCAGCTTGTCTTTGACGTGGCAAAAAGGCTAGTAAAATTTAACGAAGATAAGCGGATAGATTTTTATTTCAAATCAAGCTTTGACAAGGCAAATCGCACGAGTATAAGCTCGTTTCGCGGGCCCGGACTTGAAAAAGGGTGCGAAATTTTAGCTAAGGTAAAAAAAGAATTCGGTTTTAAAATTTTGACCGATATTCACGAGAGCTATCAGGCTAGTCCTGTAGGCGAGGTCGCGGACGTGCTGCAAATACCTGCATTTTTATGCCGCCAGACCGATCTACTCGTGGCTGCGGCTAAGACAAAAGCCGTGGTAAATATCAAAAAAGGGCAGTTTTTGGCAGCGTCTGCGATGAAACACTCGGTTAAAAAAGTGCTAGAAACGCGCGGCGTGAGCGGCGACGGATACGAGGTCGCCAAACAAAACGGCGTGTGGCTAACCGAGCGAGGCAGTACCTTTGGCTACGGGAATTTAGTCGTAGATATGCGAAATTTGGTGCTGATGAGGGAGTTTGCGCCGGTGATTTTCGACGCGACGCATAGCGTACAGATGCCAAGCGCTCTTGGCGAAAAAAGCGGTGGTGACGCGAGATTCGTACCATATTTGGCGCGAGCTGCGGCGGCTGCGGGCGTGGACGGATTTTTTTACGAGACGCACGTAAATCCTTGCGAGGCGCTTTGCGACGGGCCGAATATGCTAAATTTGGACGAGCTAGATGCAAATATCGCTCAAATTTTTAAGATAAAAGACGCTCTTGGCGATGTCGAATAAAGGCTTTTTATACGTGATGATCGGTGCGCTGGCCGAGTGCGGCTGGGCGTATGGGCTAAAGCACGCAAGCGGCGGGTTAGAAAATTTAGCCACAGCAGGGCTGGTTTGCGTGAGCTTTTTTATGTTTATGCTCGCATTTAAATACCTGCCTACGAGCGTCGCATATACCGTATTTGTGGGGCTTGGAGCGTTTTTTATCGTGGTCGCCGAAAGCGTTAGCGAATACACCTCAAACGGCCAGGCGCCCGATCCCTTGCGGCTATTTTTCATAGCGACGCTAGTTGCGGGCGTGCTAGGACTAAAAAGGCTAAAATCTTGATACACGTTTTAGCTCTTTTGGCGGCCGGGTGCTGCGAGGTTTCGGGCGTATTTTTTCTAACCAAATTTCAAAAAAGCGTCGGCGTGAAAAAAGCGGCGAATTTTTTGATTTTAACCGCAAATTTCGCCCTTTCGCTCTGGCTTTTGAGCTACGCGATGCAGGCGATGGCGATGTCGGTAGCATACGCGATCTGGACTGGCATCGGAGCGATCGGAGCCGTGCTGGTTGGTGTGGCATTTAACAACGAAAAAGTAAATTTAGAAAAAGCACTCTTTTTATCGCTCATCATCATTAGCGCGGCGATGTTAAAAATCGTATAAGTGCTAAATTTAGAAGCATAAATATCAAGTTAATCTAGCAAGATAAAAACAGATTTTTAAAATATATAAATTCAAAATTTATTTACTTAATATATTCTAAAAAAATAATATCAAAACTGATTTTAAGAAGTTTTTATATTAAATATTATTTTTTACAAAATATTGATTTTTAAATTCAAAATAAATTTATACAAATAGCAATACACTTTCAAACTAGTTTTAAATTCAAGGAGATTTTATGAGAATTTATAGAATTTTATTTGTATCTAGTATGGCGTCCAGCTTTGTCTTTTCATCCCAAGACGTGCTATTAGAAGGTGTTGTAGTAAGTGCAAGTGGTATCTCAACGAAAAAGACAGAGCTTAGCAAAAGCGAGTTAAAAAAGGGTCAAATTTTCTCCGAGCGAGATCTTGTGCGAAACGAAACTGGCGTAACTGTTACAGAAGGCGGTAGAAGCGGAAATAATGGGTATGCCATACGAGGTGTAGATAGCGATAGGGTTTCTTTAAAAATAGACGGAATGGAAGCCGTTGAGAGTTTTATGCCCCGCTCTTACAATATTTTAGGGATATTAAATGGCAACCGAAACAGCACCGAGCTTGAAAACATAAGCAGTGTAGAATTTGTAAAAGGTGCAAATTCATTAAACAAAGGTAGCGGTGCGATCGGTGGTAGCGTTAGTATGCAGACAAAAAATGTTGATGACTTTGTAAGGGATGGACAAAATGTTGGTTTTTATAGCAAAAGCGCATATGCATCAAAAAATAGTGAATTTAGGCAAGTTGCAGGTGCAGGCGTAAAAGCAGGCGGTATCGAAGCACTGTTTCAGCATACGTATAAGCGTGGTAAACAGACAAAGAATTTTTACAGCGGCAAGTTAGATGATGTGCCATTTTGTGGAATGGGAACCAGTGTGGAGGGTTCATATTTAGCAGAAAAGTACCCAGAACTTTGCTCTTTTGGTAGAATTTTGCCTGATGATGTGAGATTTCGCACGCACTCAAATTTGATGAAATTTGGCTATAGGTTTGACTCACATTTTTTAAATACATCCTATGAAGACTTTAGGCAAAACTATTTTACCGAAGAGAAGAGTAATAGCACCGCAACACTTAATAGAAAGCAAACAAGAGATAGCATCCCTTACAAAAGATATGGAATTTACTATGAGTTTGTGCCAGACCATGATGCTTTACTAAGTAATTTAAAGATAAGCTTTTATAAGCAAAGAGTGCAGCAGAGGTCAAATTTCACAAGATATCATGCAAACTATCCAAACGATATGCAATACAACTCAAGTTTTGATCAAAAAGATAGCTATGAATTTTTTCAAGACAAAAAACAGTTCGATATAAGCGGCATGAGTGGTGACATTAATGCAGGTAAAATTTCTCACATCTTGAGTTTTGGTCTTGGCAGACACATCTCTACCTTTAAAAATAAAAATTTACAACTTAGACAAAGTTTTAATACAAAATGGAGCGGTAGTGGTTTTATTGTGGATCCAGCAAATCCTTTTAAGCCGGTTAAAGCAACGGACGTAACATTTGCTCAGCCAGTAAAAAGCACTCTTGAATATGCTTTTCTAGGTGATGATATGGGCTTAAACGAAGCCTTAAGTATAAATTACGGAGTTAGGCTTGATAGATATGTCTATAAACCAGAGCAAGCAAATATTGCCTCTGGTGCAGGATATAAAATGGTGGCTACGCCATATCTTAAAAATAGCAAATTTAAAGCTATTACTTACAATGCAGGAGCTGAATATAATATAAATAACAATGTGAGCATTAACTATGCGTTTAGTACTGGTTTTCGTGCACCAAGAGTCGAGGAGATGTATTTTGATACGCCTAGGGATAGTACAAGATATGTTAGAAATTTAGAGTTAAAACCAGAAAAAGCCTTTAATCATGAGGTAAGTTTATTGTCATCAGGTCAGAGTTATGCATTTGCTCTTAGTGCTTTTTATTCTAAATATAGAGATTTTATTGATACTGATTATGATGTTGGTATTGATGAGATAGAAGAACTTGATTTTGATACATGGGAGCTTGTAAAAAAATACATCAAAAAAAGTCTCGATTTTAAACATGTAAATGTCGGTAGAGCTACCGTCAAAGGCTTGGAGCTAAATTCACGTGTAAATGGGAATGCACTAAATTTAAGTGAAAATTTATATGCAAGCTTAAAGGCGACTTATGCGCGTGGCAAAAAAAATGATGGGACTTCACTTATGGCTATTCAGCCGTTTACTGCAGTAGCTGGACTTGGGTATAGTGATAATAAATTTGATCTCTTATTAACTAGCAAATTTGTAGCAGCTAAAAAAGCAAAAGATGCGGTTTCAAAAATACCACCAAATTTTTCTCAGATAATCGTTGATAGAGATACAGGCAAAGTGACTGGTACAACTCAGCCAGAAGCGCATAAATTCCTAAGTAAAAGCTATTTTGTCTTTGACTTAACTATGGGTTATAAGATCAGTAAAAATTTCAGCATCAATGCAGGAGTGTTTAATATTTTTAACAAAGAGTATTCTACTTGGGAAAATTTAAGACAGCTTAGATATAACGGTAACCAAAGCTATGTTAAATTTGATGGTACCGGACTTGAGCGGTATACTGCTCCTGGTAGAAATTTTAGCGTTTCTTTTGAGATTAGATATTAGCTTTAGTTTAAATAAGATTTTGATAAACTACGCAAAAATCTAAGGAGAAATTAATGAAAATAATCGAAGGAAATTTAGCTCTAAAAGGTGGCGAGAAGGTCGCTATAGTGGGCGCGAGGTTTAATCATATCATCACCGATAGGCTGGTCGAAGGCGCTAGGGACGCGTTTTTGCGTCACGGCGGGGATGAGGCGAATTTGAGCCTCATTTTGGTGCCTGGCGCATTTGAGATACCGATGGCGCTAGAAAAGGCGCTAGCAAGCGGTAAATTTGACGCAGTTTGCTGCGTGGGAGCGGTTATCCGCGGCTCTACGCCTCATTTTGACTACGTTAGCGCCGAGACCACCAAAGGCATCGCAAACGTCACGCTAAAATACGGCAAGCCTGTGACCTTTGGCGTGCTAACGGTAGATAGCATCGAGCAAGCCATCGAGCGAGCGGGCTCAAAGGCCGGAAATAAGGGCTTTGAAGCGATGACGGGCGTGATCGAGATGCTAAGCTTATATAAAAATTTGGAGGCGTGAAATGGCGACTCGTCATCAGGTTAGGCAGGCCGTCGTTTCGCTGCTCTACTCAAATGAGATAAATCCGGTAACTGCTGCATTTGAAGAGGAATTTCTGGAAGAGAAAAAGATAAGAAACGAGCGAAAAAGTGAGGCACAACAGACTTTTAAAGAGGTGCTCGCAAATAAAGAAAAACTAGATGAAATTTTAAAGCCATATCTAAAAGACGGCGATTTTAGCAAAGTTGGCGCGACTGAGCTTGCCATTCTTAGACTAGGACTTTATGAGATGAAATTTAGTCAAACAGATAAGGCTGTTATCATAAACGAAGCGATCGAGCTTGCGAAAGAACTTGGAAGTGATCAGGCACCAAAATTTATAAACGGTGTACTTGATAAGCTAAAGGGTGATCTGTGAGGCTCTGTGTCGCACTTGATATGGCTAGTCGCGAAGAGAATTTAGCCCTTGTTCGCGAGCTAAAGGGGCTTGATCTTTGGCTAAAAGTAGGGCTTAGAAGCTATCTTAGGGATGGGGCAAAATTTATAGAAGAGCTAAAAGGGATTGAAGGTTTTAAAATTTTCCTCGATCTAAAACTTTATGACATACCAAATACGATGGCAGATGCTGCTGAAGTAGTCTCAAAAATCGGCGTAGATATGGTAAATGTGCATGCTAGCGCTGGTGAGCGCGCGATGAAGACAGTTATGGATAGGCTAGCTGGTCTTGGGAACCGTCCTTTGGTGCTCGCAGTATCGGCACTGACTAGCTTTAACGAGAGTGAATTTGAGATGGTTTATAACGATACGCTTGCTCGCTCGGTTAGAAAATTTAGCCAGATGAGTTTTAAATCAGGGCTTGATGGAATGGTCTGTTCCGTTTTTGAAAGCAAGCTCATCAAAGATGTTACAAATGAGAAATTTATCACTCTTTGCCCTGGTGTTAGGCCTTTTGGCGAGAGCGCTGGAGATCAAAAAAGAGTAGCAAACTTAGTGAGTGCAAAGCAAGAAGGTAGCGACTTTATCGTTGTTGGCAGGCCGATTTACGAAAATGCAAGTCCAAGAGAAATTTGTGAACGAATTTTGGAGCAAATTTAATATTTGAGCTTGTGTGAAGTGGTTTTTAACTAAGCTTTTTTACAAAATGTTGCGTGAAGATGACATCAAAGCGAAGTGAGGAACTAAATTTGAGTGATTTTAAGAAAATCCTCTTGTTGGCTGAGCGGCTAAAGCGTATCTACTAGCACTTGGTTAAGGATATCGTTTTACTAAATGGCGCGGATCCGGACGAGATGTTCGAGTGCACAAAGGCGTTTGGTCGCGGTAGCGATAGGCGTTTTTATATGTTTTATCGTATGATTTGCTACTACGCCAATACGCCGCACCTAGACAAAGCCAAGCTAAAATGGTAGCTTTGGAAGGATTAAATTTGCAAATTTTTATTTTTAGATTTTCTATCTGAGGTCTGCAATTGTGAAATGTAAATTTAAGCAAGATATCAGCGGCCTTCAATTATAATGCGATTTCTTTTTATGGACAGATGGGTGAGTGGCTGAAACCACACCCCTGCTAAGGGTGCAGCTCTTAATCGGGGCTCGAGGGTTCAAATCCCTCTCTGTCCGCCACTACTTATAAACAATCACAAACTTTTACCAACTTTTGCAAACATTGAGCCACGATTTTAACGTTATTTTAAAGCCTTTATACATAAAATTACAAACAATTATAAACAATGGCAAACTATTATTATCACAACTTTTTAGCTGACTTTTAGCTGATCACATCCAAAAAAGTAGCTAAAAATATAATAATAGTCAGCCAAAAGGACAGCTAAAATGCCTAAGCTTTCACGCCAGTTAACCATCACACAGTTTAAAAATCTAAAAGCCAAAGAGAGGCCATATTTTGTCAGCGATGGCGATAACCTTCTAATTAAAATAATGCCAAGCGGCATAAAGTTTTTTATATATGAGTTTCGAGAAAATAACAAGCGTCACCGCTTAACGCTAGGCAAATATGATGAGATGAGCCTAAGCGAAGCAAGAGATAAGAGAGGCGAGCTAAGATCAAAACTAAGCCAAGGTGAAAGCCTGGTGCAAACAGCAGAAAAAACAAAATTTAGGGCAGTATTTGAAGCGTGGTATAAAACAAAAAGTAAGTTGAGCGAAAAACAGCAGTTTTGGATAAAAAGGCGGTTTGAAACGTTATTTTTGCCTAAATTTGGCGAGATAAACATAAAAGATATTAGCAGAAAAGATATTATAAACGCGCTTGCACCACTTCTTGGCGATGACAAGCAAGAAACTACACGAAAAACGCTAGGGATACTAAATAGCTTCTATAAATTTGCTCTTTTACATGAGTATGTCGAGCATAATATTATTTCAGATATTGATAAAAGCGCGCTAATCGGCAAAAAAGATGTAAAACATTTTGCATACTTAAAAAATGATGATGAGATAAGAGCCGTATTAATGGCAATAAAAGATTATTTTGGAGATATAAGAGTAAAAACGTGTGCGATATTTCAACTATATACCGCAGTAAGAGGGCAAAATGCTAGAAATGCTAAGTGGTCGCAGATAGATTTTGAAAATTGCCTTTGGCATATCCCAGCAAGCGAGATGAAAACGGCAAAGCCTCACGAAGTGTTTTTGTCAAAAAGTGTTATAAATTTATTAAAAACATATCGTGAGCGCCTGCCATTAAAAAGTGAGTTAATTTTTCCGTCCGTAAAATCAAATGTGCGCCCTATTAGTGATAATACTATCCGCTCAATGCTTAGAAGTCTAGGCTTTAATAATGAAATGGTAACTCCACACGGCTTTAGAGCCACGTTTAGCACGATCGCCAACGAAAACATAGATAAACACGGCTGTAATAGCGACGTTATTGAGCTTTGCCTCGCTCATGTTGAGAGCAATAAGGTCAAAGAAGCATACAACCACGCTAAAAATTTAAAAGCAAGAGCTAGGCTTATGCAATGGTGGAGTGATTATTTAGATAGTTTGGGCGGCTTTGCCTGATTTGTAGGCAGAAATAGAGTTTTGGGAATAATAAATTATCTTAGAGTTGATCTTGCTTGCTGTGATCTTGCCTGCTAGCACTAATCGCCTTAGACTGATAGGCGATGTTAGCCCTAACTCTTTCAAGGCTTCATCGCGCGTAATAAATGTATCGCTCATTTTTTATCCTTTATATAATCTTTCAAATCTCGCAGAACGTGCCGTAAATAGCGGACGTCGCATTTGAATAAAAGAGCTTGTATTTGCTCGACTAGCTTTGTTTTTTCATTGTGCGCCTCGCAAAACGCCTCTAGGTTTGCAAGGGCGGTTAAATGCCTCTCTTTTTCTGGGCTACTCATTTGTTCTTTCTCCTCACTTTTTCTAAGCTAGGCTTACTTCTCCAAACTCACCACTCCATACCATCATACTCCTCTCGCTCTAGCCAGTCAGGGGTATCTTTAAAGGTTATAAAGCCTCTCCAGTTTTGTGTGCCATAGCCGCTATCATAGATAAGCTCGTCTCTTGTTATCTCACCCCATAGGATTTTGCCACTACCCTTATACACTGGGTCTTCTGATATACTCCAGTCTTTTGTGTATGTTAGGAAATACTCATCTACCTCGTGGTCTCCTATGAGCTTTAGTGTCTCTTGTTTAAAGTTAGTCATTTAATAACTCCTTGTTCTCGTAAATATTGCCTACTACAACCCAATCACCAAGTTCATTTAGAAAAAATTCTAGTACTTCTCGTTTTTTATCAATAGGTCTAACTGCAAAACTTCCTATGTCAAAAAATATTTCACCCATTTCACCATATCGTGGATTTGGTAATTCTTCACTACGAGGAGCCTGCGGATAAAATCTGACTATATACCCCTCATAAATTTTTTTGCCGTTTTGGTCTTTTAAGCCAGTGTATTGCATAAGTTCGACATCTCTTATTGGGGCTTCTATTTCGCCAAAACTACCAAAGCCCGCTAAAATGACGTATCCGCCTGAAAAACTTATCTCAAGGACCTCTCTCAAGATTTTCTTTTCCTTGTGCCACGCCATAAATTTAATCTCTCTCATTTACTATCCTTTAATTTTTTGTATGCTTCAAGTAGCCTTTCTCGCTCGTCTTGTTTGAGGTAAAAGTAATCGTAAAGCGAAAAATTTATCCAAGTTGGCTGGATGTCAAATTTTAAAAGTAATTTATTGAGACGCTGCAGATTTTTGTAGTCGTCTTTTTTAAATTCCCAATTGTGGCTCAAAAACCACTCTAAAAGCTCCATTAGTTTTTCTTTGTCTGTTTTTTGCCAAAACACTATCAATCCTTTCAAATATTCTCAATATAAAAATAAGCCAGTGTTTGGCTATCCTCTGCCTCTTTGCGGTATTTTGTATCGCAACTTTTGTTTGAGATATACGCTATCTTGTCTTTATTCACCGCGTAAAACTCCGCTAATATCGGCGCTAATCTTTGCCCCTTGCGCTCGTGTGGTGCTAACCTCAAATAAAGCAGGTCGCAGGCTAGTTGTGGAGCTGTCGTACTAAAGCTCTTTTTGGCAATACTCGCCTTGTTATCCAAAGCGTTTATTTGAGTTTCTATCCGCCTTTTAAATGCGTTATAGTGTCCAACTATCGGCATCATCGCCTCGATCAGCTCGTCGATAAATTTGCTCGCCTTTTTATTGATGAAAAGCCCTAACTTCTCGGTGCTATCCATTTTTAGAAACGAATACGCCATCACAAAAATGGCGGCGTCTTTTAGCTCAGCCGTTGTCATCGCTCACTCCATTTAGGTTTTTGCCTTTTAGTATTTGTAATACGTCTTGCTTTGAAAATTTAGAGCTTGGGCTTAGCTCAATCTTGCTTAGCCAGTAGCGATCTAGTTTTTCGCCATAGTATTTATACGCCTCAGTGCTAGTTGCAAAAGGCTCGTAAGGCTCTAGCTCATCAAATACCCAGACGCCATTTTCCATACATTGGCTTTCTTGCTGTCGCACCATTGCTTCGCCGTAAGTCATTTTCTTTTCCTTTTTAGAAGGAACTTTTTGAGCACTTCTTATTTGTGTTGCCGCTGAAGTTTTTTACCCATTTTTTTAACCTTTTGCTTGTTCGCCTATTTTCAGCAAAATTTTACATAAGCGAGACATAATGGGGCTACGCCCTAGATATACGCCATAAGTCCTATGGTTTTCGCCGCGCCCAGCATACTCTCTAGCTTCGCGATCGCTAAAAGTAAATACCATTCTTTCGTCCGCTATCCATCTTTGCATAGTTGGATAATAAGAATAGTCTCTCAATTCCTCCCGATCTCTTATGTAGCTTTGCAAGTCGTCATCATCATCCACATTTAAAAGAATGCCAAGCTCCTTTACTAATTTTAGTTTTTGGGCGTCGCTATCGGCACCTATTAGATTTTCGTGTATTTCGTCTATTAGATATGCTTTTGCCCGCTTAAGCCCCTCGGCTACAATATCCCCCTCGCTAAATAGCGTCCAATCATCGGCAAATTCCTCATCTGTGATAATCGTCTCTTTCTTTTGAACCATCAGACCGTAGGGTTGAGCGGTGCTTCTAGTGTCTTGGTTGAGCATCTCTTTCCCCAAATCCATTAAAAATTTCGTATCTTCATCAGATAAATAAAATGAAAACTCATCATTATCTTGTATCACATTAGCTCCTTTAATAATTTACTCGTCAAACAAAATTAATCAGCAAAAAGCCCTAAAAATTGGCTTTTGCATGGCTGTATTAAGCTCATACTAAGCCAACCATCAAACAACCGTCAAACAATTAAAATGGTATCGTTTCGTCGTTGTCGTATTTGCCGGCATCAATATCTACGTCAGGCACATCGTAACTTTCAGGCGGTTTTTGATGCTGCGGTTTCTTAGGTGTGCCTTGTTGCGGGCGCTGATTTGAATAGCCGCCTTGCTGATAGCCTTGATTGTTTTGTTTTGCGTCGCCTAGCATTTCCATTACTTCCACAGCAACACTATGCTTACTTCTGTTTTGCCCGTTGCTATCCTGCCATTGGTCGAATTTTAATCGACCCTCGACTAAAAGCTTACTTCCCTTTTGTAGGTATTGGTTACTTACTTCCGCTTGTTTTCCGAAAAACGTGAGATCAATAAAGCACGTTTCCTCGCGCTTTTCGCCATTTAGGGTGTATTTGCGAGTTACGGCAATACCACAACTACCTATTGCCGTGCCGCCTTGGGTGTATCTAAGCTCAATATCCCTTACTAATCTACCCAATAATATGACTTTGTTCATCTATGAGCTCCTTATAAATTTTTCTATGATATATTTTTAAGATTTGATTTTTAGAAACAGGCATAGTTTTGGCCACAGAGTAAGCGCTAGCTCCTTGTTGTTGTAATATAAGGATTGTTTTGATCTGGTCTGGCGTCAGCTTTCTTTTTGCTTTGCCGTTTTTTGAGGCAGTGGCTCTGCCTATTTCTGATCTATTCCATTTGTCAAGACGAATAGCCGACATTCTTATGCTTTTTTCGCTCGCTTTGGCAAGCCCCGTTTTATAAGAGTGGACTATGTTTTTTTTTGGCAGTTGCCCACTCTAAATTCTCAAGCCGATTATCGGTTTTCACGCCATTTTTGTGATTTATTTGCGGCCTACGATTAGGGTTTGCCAAAAAGGCTTCACAAACCAACCTATGGACGGATTTTTTGCTTTGTTTTCTATTTTTGTGTAAACTAGCATAATCATATCCATTATTATCAGTTACCTTTTTAAGCCATAGCCCTTTATGGTTTGGGTTATATTTGTTGGCCTTGGGGTGGCTAAAAACCATCCCGCCATCAGTAATAGAATAAAGGCCCTCATATCCAATAACTGGTTTTATTTTCATAGTACACCCCCGCGCGTGAGATGCCCCACTAAAACTATTTTGTTAAACATCTTTTAGCCTTTCGTCTGTTTACCCTTATTCTTTGGCTTCTACTGTAAGCGCCTTTTGTGCGTCTAGTTTTTGAGTGTGGCATGTGGGCTTTGCTCTTTTTTGTTTGTGGCGCGCCTTGAAAAATCATCTACGCCGTTTAGCCCCGCAAACAATGCGCTTAAAATTCCTAATGCTTTCATTTTTAGTTCCTTAAATTTTCCATTAATGCATCAATACTATTCGGATCGGCTAGATACGCCTTAGCTTCATCAGGCGACACTCTAGCTAAAAGCTTTTCGGCTTCGACCTCGCTCGCGCCTCTATTCATCATCTCGCTTTGCAAAGCGTCAAGCGGTAGCACGTCATCGTTCACGTCGATTTCTACTTCAACTGGCGCGGCTTCGATGTATTCAGTTTGTGAATTTTTTGCACCAACTGAGCTGTTTAATTTTTCCGAACTACTCAAAAGCTCATTTAGTCCAGCTTTTGGCGGTGTTTTTGATTGTTCATTAGGCTCAAATGTAACAATATCCTCCACTTCATCAGATGTTTTTAGTCCATATTTTACCTCTGGAAAAAATTCATTTATGAAAAAACTTTGTGCTCTATATTTCATCATTAACTCTGGCATTGTCTGCCATTTTGAGCCATTTTTACTTAGCCAACCCTCGCGCCTTGCCATTTCCATTGTTATGGTTGTGCCTTTTAATAATTGTCCAGTTTGGGCGTCTATGGCTTCACAATGTGCACTATTGCCATCAGGGCTTACAATAGTTTGCAATCGCCCCTTTAAAAGTCCGCTTGAGTTTAGCCTTGCAACTAAAAATTTCGTTTCAAAACTAGGCTTGCCATGAATGATATAAATACTTTGTGCTACCTCTAAAGCGCCTATATTCATACGCTGGGCTAAATCAAGCACAATAATTGCCGTTCCGATATTTGCTGTTTCGTTACCTTTGCGTAAATGGGCTGGGAAAAAATCAGTAGCCACAAAAGCTTTGGCTTTCCTTTGTTCAAGCTCAAATTTCTTTACCTCAAGCTCCGTTTTTCTATCTTGGTATTCTTGGATTTGGTTCATTTATTGTCCTTTTAAATTATGCTATCTGTTCGTAAAACTTCCACGCTGGCAAGCTTAAAGTTTGCACCGCCTCTATCTTGTCGCCGTCTTTTTTTGCATAGCCCCACCACTCGTCATGTTCTTTGCAATATTTGTAAAGCTCTAGTAGTTCAAGATATGCTTTGCGACCTTGTTCTATTGCTGCGGCGTCAAGTTCATAAAACCCTACAAAATAAGGGGCTTTTGTTTCAACGGCGATAAATAAGAAATAATTTACTTCTTTTTTTAGGCTTCTTAAAATGTCGCTGTAAAACGCTGCTTGCACGTGATAATTAAAACTAGCTACTGATCTAGCAAAGCCACCGGCCGAAGCATCTGAAGTTGTTTTTAGATCAATTACTGCACCCATTTTCTCATTATAAAAATCAGGGCGACATTTAACCGCTACGCCGTTTATCTCACTAAAATAGCTTTGTTCGGCTAGCCCATCTTTTAAAAATATAGCTGTTTCACGCATAGAATTAACCGAGTTTGCTATTTCTACGGCTGAGCCAAAAATATCAAGATCAAGCGAGGTTTTATCGCCTAAATTTTCTAAAAAATCGTTGTAGATCGCTTTGCCCTCTTTGGTGCGTTTATCAACATCAGGCTCTACGCAAAATTCATTTGAAAAATCTTTTGGCTCTAATACTAGCTTATGCACCGCAGAGCCTAAGAGCAAAGCTTTTGTAGGCTCACTTTTAAGCTCGTTTTTCATTTTTAAGTGTAAAGGGCTACGTGCAAGTAGGTCGAGGTCGCTCTTTGATATTTCAGGGCGTGCGTGGTATTCTTTATTGCTAATATTTTTGTTGTCTTCTGATATTTCATCAAAACTAATTTCAAACATTTAACACCTCAATTTTACTTAGATTGGTTATACCAGCCGCAGATAACATCTCCTTGATCTTGTCTGTTAGCTTGTCGTGCGGAGCATTTGCTGGAGCTTTAACCTCAAACTCAGTGCGGATAGTGTAGATAGCCTTGCCGTTTTCGGCTTCGCGTGGTTTTTGCAAAATTTCACATTGTACGTCATAAAAAGGTTGTGATGGTGTGGTTATTTGCTCGGCTTTTGCGCACTCAATAGCTTCTTGTTTTTCTCTTTCGGCTCTTGCTAATAGTTCAGCCTCTCTTTGTGCGGCTTTTGCTTCTAGCTCTGCTTTCTCTCTCGCTGCTCGCTCCTCTGCTTCACGTCTTGCTTGCGCTGCTATTTCGGCATCTCTAGCCGCTTTTTCTTGCTCTGCGATCTTGGCCTGCAAGATTTCGTTTTCAAGGGCTTGTATTTTAGCCCCTATTGCGTCTTTTGTGGCTTTTGCTAGAGCGCCAGCAGATGTTACCGAGCTTAATTTAATTAGATCGGATGTATTTATTCTTTCAAAATTTAGCCCCTTTTCCTCGCAAAGGGCTTTCGTATATTCAGCTATCCTTGCGGCGATTACTTCAAGCTTAGCGTTTTCAAAATTTGCCACGCCGTCTGCTATCTTTTGACGACCATCCGTGATGATAGCTTCGATCTCTTTTTTTTCGGCTTTTAGTTGATTTACTGGGGCTGAAATTTTATCAATATAAAATTTATATCGCTCACCAATCTCTGTTTTAACCTTATTAAAATTTGCCATTACCTTTTTGGCTTCAGGGATGTTTTCCTCGGTTACATTGATAGAATATTTCTCTACCTGCCTGCTAGCTTCAGCTTTTAGTTCCTCAAAATTAGTAGTCAATTTTTGACTATCCGCTGTTTGTGCCTCATAAGTTACAATTAATTCCATTTTTTATCCTTTTTAACGTATTTATCATTTATGTTAAAAATTTCTCAATTTTTTAACAATTTCTAAAAACTCACCTATTGTCATATTTGGCTTGCCATAGAACTTAACAAGCCTCTTTAGTGTGGAGTATCGCATCTCTTTGGTCCTCCTCTCGTAGTTTTTTAAGTGTTTGTTGGTAAGTAGCCGTATAACTTAAAACTGCATCGTTGCTCATTTCAGCTTCAACGCATAGCACATAGACAAGCGCTGCGTAAGCAAAAAAATCTTTTTTACAATGTTCGATAAGCAGATCAACTATTTCTCCGCTGTTTTCGCCAAGGGTATTTTTAAAGGTATGGCGATGGCGGCTATATACAGCTTCAATGTCAGTTATTAGCTCGTTGTATTCTTTGTTTAAATTTATGTGTGCCACGTCGCTCTCGGCATATACTAGGTCGTAGTTCAAACTCATTTTTAACCCCTTTTGATATTTAGATAGGCGATATTCTTTATCTCGCCGCCATTACTGAAAACTATGCGAAAAAATCTAATTAGCGTTTTCATTTTTGTAGCTCCTTATATCTCTTTGGTACTTTTGGCAAATACGCAGCGTGGTATATATGTCCTAATCCTGCACTTTGCCTTAGCTCTCTTTGCTCATAGCGCTCTTTCATCTCACAAAGTCCAGCATCAACTAAGTCAGCGTGAAGATTGTCAGTTTTGACTTTCACATCAAACGCAGCGTCACCTAAACGCTCATTTATCCTTGCTCTTTGTGAGCGAGTGACGTCTTTAAAGCTTACGTTGGCGTATTTAGAACTTAACCTCTCGTAGTCTTTTTTTGCTTTTATTAGCGCTTTTAGGCTCTCTAATGCCTGCTCTAAATCATTAATGTTTTGCATAACAGCTCCTTTTTCTAATAGAAACCTTGCTCGCCACCGCCGTCTGGATGTTAGAAATCAATTTATACTTAAAGGAAAATTTGTATATGAAAAATATTTAGCAGGCTTTCGCCTACTCCAAGCAAGCAAGGCTTTTATTAGAAAAAGTAGTGTTTTTCGTTTTATTAATAACCCTGTGAAAAACTATCCTAAATCAGGGCTGGTGCTGAGTGATAGATTTTCGCCCTATCACTGACGCTTCAGATTGAAACGTGATTGACCTGCAGCAACTCGCAGGAGGCTCACTCTGTCAGCTTACGCTTGAAGCCTATCTACTTTTTGTTTTCGATGAGAGAATATTACCAAAGGTTATATTAAATATAACTTAATGTTATTTAAAATATTACTTAAAGTTATATATTTAAAAAATCTTTTGTGATATAATCTTTTGATTAATTTGTTTTAAAGGAGTTGTAATGTCAGTAAGGATTAGCAAAAACATAATGGGGATAAGGTTTTCTACAAATTTGCTTTCAGATACAAGCCCAAAGGAAAGACGACCGACACAAGCAGAACTAGCCGCTGAAGATAAAGAACAATTTTTAGAAAAAATATCAGATATTTGTAATAATGGTTGGTTGCCTTTTTTGGAGGAGTGCGGATATACAAAACAAGCTATTTTATATGCACTTAATAACGGGGGCGAAGTTACTGATTTTTTAGCAGATGAGGAAAACCAAAGTATTTTTTTGAGCCTCTTTGACCAAAAACAAGAGTTAGAAACACTGCTTAATAAGGTAAAATTTTCAAACGTCCTTACTGCAAAAAAACGCGAGGAAATGACGGATGTAGTATTTAAAATTTATGATTTAATTAATACAGCAAAAAGGATTTATTCTGATGAGAGTGTATTAAAAATTATAGCAGAACGAAAAAATAAGCCTTATGATGTAGTTTTAAAAGAAAAAAATAAATACAAAATAACACGCAAAAAAATGTCATTTTTTAAAAAATTTTTATATTGGTTTTTTATTATTACTTTTCTTGGAGCAGCAGTTACAGGTATTGTTGAAGTTAGCGAAAAAGAAGCCATTGATGGGACAGAGTTTTTTTCTATTCTTATTTTTATATGTATAGCGTGGTTTTTATATATCAGATATAAAAAAGCAAAAGCTTAAAAATTAACGCTTTCTCCACACCCACGGCGGAGTAGGATTACTACTCTGCCAAAGCCCTCGCTTATTCTCACGAGCCAGCTTTTCTTGATTTACATATATTCTTGAGTATTTTACATAAGCCCAAGCATAGCCATTTAGCACCATTTGAGCGTTTATATCTTGCCCTTTATAGTAAATAATGCCTAGCGTGCGTTTATATCTATCTTTACCCTTTGGCTCTACTTCTACAACTTGCCCTGCGATCAGGCTAGCCAAAAATTGCTTTGATCGTTGTCCGTAGTCTTGCTTTTTCTCTGGAGCGTCAATGCCGTATAGTCTGACCTTTGTTTGCTCTTTGCCACTTAGCACAGTGATAGTGTCGCCGTCAGATATTTTTATGACTTTGGCTGAAAAGGCAAAGAGAGGGGTAGCCACCAAAATAGAGATAGCCAAAAATATATTTTTTATTTTTTACCCTGCTGTTAATAACTGTTCAAGACTATTATATATTTGGTCTTTATCGGCAAATTGTCGAGGGCTATACCCTATATTTGTAAGAGCTTGTTTAAACATTTCTGCTTTATTTGTAAGCCTAAGCTCAGAGGTAGTAATTCCATATATCCCTCTAAAGTTAGGGATTTCTAGTTGACGATTAAAAGCACGGCTAATATCATCTTTGCTTTCTATGCTCCCTAATATTGAAGGATATTCTCTATCTTTAATTGATATGCTAAAATCAAAGCCATTCAAATTCTTTATTTTTATATAATTTTTAAACTCTCTCTTTGCCAGTTCTTGAATAGCTTCTTTTATGTTTTCTTTTGTTTTTTGAGGTTTAACTCGCTTGTTTTCAAATTTATAATAAATATACCTATAAAACAGCTCTTCTAACTCAGTTTCTAAACCGTCAAAGGCATTAAAAAATTGAGTTGAACTAAACCTAAAACTATCAAAATATTCTTTTGATAATGCTTGATCTAATTCTTTTTCACTTGATATTGTAGACAATAAATTATTAATATAATTGATAGTATATATAAGTACTGATTTATCTATAAAAGAAGCAGATGCCATTTTTTTTAGTAAAGTATCGTCAATAAGTTTAAATTTAAAGCTGGTGTCATCAAATACGACCACGCCTATATTTAAAAATTCAAGCGATAATTTATTCATATACCAATGAATTATTTTATATTTTGTTAATTTCATCTTATTTTCCTAAAAATCATAGCAAGGGCAAGCCTCTTTAAACGTATCATAAAGTATGCGCGTAGCAACTACATCTCGGATGTCATCCTTGTACTCTAAAACTTCCCACTCTTTGGGGCATTGAGCTAATATGTTATCTAATATTTTTGATATAGTAGTGTAACTTATTTTAAAATTTAATTTATTTTGATTTTTAAAAATATAATGTTGATCCTTTGTAACATCACTTGTTACCCAATTCATGTATAAATTATTTATATTTTCACCATTTTTTATTTTTTCATACACTCTATGGCTTAACAAAGATAACCCAAAATCAATAGGCGAATATTTCTTAGTTGTTGGATCGTATAAAATATTTGGGTTATCCTTTGTTCTATCAGAATTCATCATGATATTATCAATATTTGCAATTTTATGAATAAGGGTTTTTGGCATTTTATCAATATCTGAAAAAGCAAATTTTTGAGCATTTTGGATTTTTAAAATACCTATATTGGTCCCCAATGAGTTACGAGCATTGTCTAGGCTTTCTAAAGAAACTTTTCCGTTAAATAATGGCAATGATTGCTCGTTTATGTTAATAAAAGCAATATCGTATTTATAAATTTTTATTCCCAACCGCTTCATAAGCATAAAAGCCAAAAACTCATTAAAATTAGATATGTCTTTTTCTGCATTTTGTTCATGCCTAAATTTTAAAAGATATGTGTTATTGTCACTAGCCTGGATCCAAACGGGGGCTGTGGCCCCATACTCTGCCGTTTCTAATACATCTTTTATCTCTAACTGTGTTATCATTGTTTTGCCAATTCCTTACTTTATCCCATAATCCTCAAACGTTAGCCCTTTATATACTTCGCAATGGACTTTTATTATATTCTCTTAGAGTTTATGGCATAACAACCAACAACACGCCCTAAAATTTCGACGTTTAACTCTTCCTCGATAATTATTGGCTCGTAGTCCTTATTATCACTTATTAACGCTAATGTAGGACGTTTTTTTATTCTTTTTATAAAAATTTCGTTTTCATATTTGCAAACATAAATAGCGCCCTCTATTTGGTTTATGTCATCACAAAAAACAACCAAGTCACTTTCTTTAATAGTCGGCTCCATTGAGTTACCGAAACAAGGAACAATGCCTAGTTTTGCGTGCGGGCTAACGTTAAACATAATTTTTAAATCGTTTGGATTAAAAGGCAGCAATTCAGGTTCGCCAAAATCGTCGTTTTCGGCGCCACGACCTGCAGAAACTACCCCGTCTTTATAAAAAGGGATATATACAGTTTTGGTACTGTTAGAAGAGATATTATCTGTATATTTATGGGCTTCTGTCGGTTTTTCTATGGTATCGTCTAACCAATAAGCGATCGGATAGCCTGAAAATTTAGCCAGTGGTAATAAATGTTTTTTTGTCCTCTTTTCTCCAGCTAACCACTGGCTAACTAAAGGCTGTGAAATGCCTAAAATATCGGCAAATTGTATAGTATTTATACCTTTTTCTTTTAGTAAATCTGACAATTTTTCTTTAAATTCTTTCATTTTTTACCCCTTCGCAAGATATAACTTTGCGTAATATTTTATAACTAAAATAATTAAAAATCAAATAACCTTAAGTTATATTTTATATAACAGATAGTAATATAAGGTTATGAAACAGACAGAATATAGAAAAAAGATTAGAAAATGGCTTGGTAAATTTTACAAGTCGGCTGGGACTTGCAATGTATATGCGAGTGGATCAAACAACAAAAAACCTAATGGAGATGTGAGATTCGCAGCTTTGCAAGAGTTTGGACACCCCTTTTATGCTTGGGGCGACAACCTAAATGCATATATTTTAGAGGTAGAAAAACTGGGAGAAGAATAAAAATGGTAGCGAATAACAGCCTAGAGGCATATAACAAACTAAAGCCTGAACTAAGCGGCAAACGTAGAGCCGTTTATGAGATGTTTTGCCAGCACAAAGAGGGTGCAACAAGGCAAGAGATAGCACGCTGGTATAACGTAGCGATAAACAGCGTTTGCGGACGTGTCAATGAGTTAATAGAGCGAGGCTATTTGATAGAGATTGGGTCTAAAAAGGACGTGATAAGTGGGTGTAGCACATCAATACTAAAGCCCACCGAAAGGATAGCGTGATGCCTAGTATAGAGCTTGTGATCACATCGTTTGTAGCTGGCGTCATCTTGTTTGAGTTGATAAATTACTTCAACTTTAGGATATGAAAACATGAATTTAAGCGACTTTAGTAAAGAGCAAATCTTAAGAGAACGTAGGCGACTATCGGACATGAAGAAGCGTTGCAACGATCCTAAAAACAAAGATTATAAATTTTATGGTGCTAGAGGTATAAAAATCTGCGAGGAGTGGATGAAGAATCCAACTAGCTTTTATCTTTTTGCACTTAAAGAAAACAAAGGACGCGAGGGGCTTACGATAGATCGTATAGACCCAGATGGAGATTATGAGCCCTCAAATGTGCGTTTTGTGTCACGCCACAAGAACTGCGTAGAAAATTTTGTAGGCAAGCAAGGCAAAGATACGCCTAATTTTCGCATTTATGCCAAACATGGCGGGCTTTACGAAAACCAATACGAAAAGAAGCACTTTAAAGATGTGTGTCGCCACTTTTGCAATCAACGTCGCAAAGGTGGCTGGAGCTTGTATGAAAGCTTGAACGTCCCAGTAGGACAAAGGCGCGATATATTTTGGTACAAGATAGAAAAGCGAAAAACCGAGTTTTTTAACGAGATATTTCTAAATTTAAAAGACCAATTAGCTATTTACCCTGAACTAGGTAGTCCAAGAGCTTGTCCTAAATGTAAAGAAGAATCAATGTTTTTAAAAATGGATTATCCAGTGAGAATGGAGTGCGCCTGCGGTTATCGTTTAGACTTACAAACGGTTAAGTCCAAATTTAGTACTAGACACGCGCCTAGAGTAAGCAAAGTAAAAATCAATGCGATACTAAAAAAGAGCAAATACGAACCTAGAACCGAATATATAAGCAGTCTAGGGGCTCTAAGTGGTATAGAAATTAAAAAAAAGGGGCTTAGATGAGTGATACAAAAATAAAAGATATGTTTTTTACTATCCCCATTAAATGGGTTTTAGATAACGATTTTAAAGGTGGGGAGTTTAGACTGCTCCTTTATTTTTTTTCTATTGCAGACAATGAGAGGGAAATTAACAAAACCATAGGGGCGCTCGCTGACGCAATGCAAGAAAAAGAGAGCGTTATTTCAAAATATTTAAAACGATTATCGGAGCTTAACTATATTTCGGTTACTCCCGAAAGAGCAAATTCATACAACCTTTACAGAAAAATTAAAATTTTTAAACTTTTTGAGGATTAAAAAAATGAGCAAAACATACTATTGGCTAAAGCTAAAAAAAGATTTTTTCGACGATCCTAAAATTTTAAAAATAAGGAGCGTGGCTGGTGGAGATACTTACACCTGCATCTATCTTAAGCTTTTATTAAAAAGCCTAGATAATGACGGTGTTATATTTTTTGATGGTATAGAGCCGACGATAGAAGCCGAGATCGCACTAAAAATAAGGGAGCAAGAGATAAATGTCAAAGCCGCTATGGCCATCTTTGAGAGTTTGGGATTATTGCAAAAAGGCGAAGGCGAAGACGTGAGACTCCCCGAAGCAGCAAGCCTAAGTGGCAAAGAATGTGACAGCGCAAAGAGAGTTAGGGAATTTAGAGCTAAACAAAAAGAGGTTAAAGCGTTACATTGTAACGGCGCGGTAACGAGCGGTAACGAAAACGTAACCCTAGAGAAAGAGTTAGAGTTAGAGAAAGAGTTAGAGACAGAAGAAGCTAACGCTTCTACGTGTGCGCGTGCGTGCGAGAGCGAGAAAAAACCAACGAAACGATTTCAAAAACCAACGCTAGATGAATTAATCGCCTACAAGCAAAAAGCAAATTTAGCCCTAGTCGATTGTGAAGTCTTTTTTGACTTCTACGAAAGCAAAGGCTGGGTAGTTGGTAAAAATCCGATGAAAGACTGGCAAGCTGCCATGAGAAACTGGGAACGCACAGAAAGAGAACGAGGAGGCAAGTGTAAAAACACACCAACTAATACAAGCGTAGCCCTAAGAGAAGCCCCAATGGCAGGAGAAATGGACGACGCATATTTTGAGAGAGTGGCAAACGAAATAATCAGCGGAGAAAGGAAAATGGCGTTATGAGCGATAGAGAACAAATCATTTGTGAATTATATGGCGATAGCAAGGGATTTTTAACACCTGCGAGGCTAGCTAAATACTCTTTGCTTTTAAAAAACGTGGCTACAAGCGAGCTAATTAATTTTTCAGTCTTTGCTGAGAAATATCGCAAAGAGTATCAAAATACAGATGCTTTGCTTTTTCGTGCAACTATGGAGTGGAGCAAGATCGTATTTTTAAAAATGCGAGAAAAAGGGCTTAGATTTTTTAACGACGTAGATACTTTAGCGGCTTTTTGTAAAGAAGTTTACAGAGGCACAAGGCTTTGTAATGGTGGAACTGGTAGCGGCTTTTTAGAAAGCACAATAATTTCAGTTGATACAAACGGCGTTTTAAGAAACGAGTGCGTGTTAGAAAACGGCGTATTTCAACGCTTAACAAGCGACGAAGAAACACATTTGTTTGAATATCTACTAGACCACCAAGAAAAAATAGGCGTAGTGCAAATTAAGACTAGGGAGAGCGAAGTAAAACAAGCCCAGCTAGCGGCGAATAACGCAAATTTACTCCCAGCTGATCCAGACGCACCGATAGAAATGAGCGACGAGGCAAGAGCAAGGCTAAGGCTTGGGCTATCTGCCCTTGCGGCGAATATGGCAAAGAGAGCGTGAGATGAAAATTTTAAATCTTTTCGCAGGGCTTGGCGGTAATCGTAAGTTTTGGAACGACGTAGCAAAAGAAAAAGGCATAAGCATAGAAGTGACCGCTGTTGAGTTTGACCCTGAAATAGCAAAGGCTTATGCAAAACGTTATCCAAACGACAACGTGATAGTAGGCGACGCTTGGGACTACGCTGCTAAAAACTATTTAGATTTTGATTTTATATGGGCTAGCCCTCCGTGTCAAACTCATAGTAGGTTAAATACTGGCAACAATTTACGTTGGCAACATACTAGAAAATTGCCTGATTTTAGACTTTATGAGCTTATCTCGTATTTTAAGACGTTTTGCAAAAAAGCTTTTGTAGTTGAAAACGTAGTGCCATACTATGAGCCACTTATAAGACCAACCGCCGAGATAGGCAGACATTATTTTTGGGCGAATTTTGATCTATTTTTTTTAAGTAATGATAAATTCAGGATCATAGAGAAAGTTAAAATAGGCGACTTTAAAGACCTTGATTTGAGCGAGTTTAATATAACAAATAAACGCCAGGCTATAAGAAATGAAGTTGATTATGAGATAGGCAAAAAGATATTTGAGCGTTATTTGGAGAGCAGATGAAAGCCATATATATCACGATAACCGAAAGTGGAGCGAGCATAATCGCAAAAGTAGCAGACGAAAATAAAAAGATACTTGATAGCTTTGAGGTAAGTCGCAAGGACGCAAGCGGAGTGCTTGAAATAATGAGAAAGTGGAATGAGAAGCATAAGAACGATGACACAAGGGGGGCTATTTTGATAAATACATTTAACGCTGCCCCATTACCATTTCAAGGACAAAAAAGAAACTTCATTAAGCAATTTAGAGAGCTAATAAAAGACGAGTTTGCACCATATAAAAACGGAATTTTTATTGATGCTTTTGGTGGCTCTGGTCTGCTTAGCCACAATATAAAGCAAATTTATCCTAATGCAAGGGTAATTTACAATGACTATGATAATTACAGCCAGAGGCTGGCAAATATAGAGGCGACAAACGAGATTTTACAAGCAATAGAGCCTATCGCAAAAAAATATAAAAAGAATGAAAAAGTAAGTGAAGAGGATAGAGAAAAAATTATAAAAATTATAGATGGGTACATAAAAAGAGGATATTTTATCGATTGGCTAACGCTTAGCTCAAAGCTTATTTTTAGTGGCAAATATTCTCATAACGAAGATGAATTTAAAAAAGAAAAAACGTTTTTTATGGTCAGCCCAAAAACGCCTTTATATCAAGCAAACGGTTATTTAAAAGGCGTTGAGATAATACGCAAAGATGCGATAAAGCTGATAAAAGAATTTGAAAAAGAAGACGTTGTATTAATCTTAGATCCGCCATATTTGCAAACAAATAAAGCAGGCTATAAATGCTTTTGGGGTCTAAGAGATTTTTTAAAGCTAATTAGGCTAGTGCGAGAACCTTTTATATTTTTCTCAAGTGAAAATAGCGACATTTTGCCATACATAGACGACCTTGTGGAGCATGGCGATGAAGTTTTTAAAGGATACAGCCTGAAACAAGCAGTTTTAGCTATTGGACAAGCGAAAACTGATTATATGATTTATAAAAGCGGAGCAAAGGGGCTATTTTGAGGCTAACAAGAAGCGAAAATAGAGCCTACCAGCTAAGACTACTTGAAGCGTATCCGCTTTGCCAAATATGCGAGAAACAACAAAGCATAGAATGCCACCACGTACGCTATGGCAGATTTGGAGCAGATAAGGACGACAGCAAGCAAATAGCCGTTTGTAGAGAGTGTCATCAATGGTGTCACGCACACAAAAAGGAAAGCATAGAAAAATACGAGGAGGTAGCTGATGAGAATTGGCAACGTTTCGGCAATTGTTAAGAATAAATACCACAACCGCAAGACCAGAGGCTTTGATAGTGCCAAAGAGTGGCGACGCAACCAAGAGCTTGAAAATATGCAAAGAGCAGGCGAGATCAGCGAACTAAACCGCCAAGTGCCCTTTACACTAATGCCAAGCTACACAATAGCAGATGAAACAACAAAACAAGGTTTTAGAACCGTGCGTGAGATCAGATACATTGCGGACTTTACCTATCGTCTTAAAAATGGCAAAAGGATAATAGAGGACGTAAAGGGAATGCAGACAGACGTTTTTAAAATCAAACGAAAACTACTAGAGAAAAAAATAGCCCTTGGAGTAATAGAGGGCGAGTTTAGGATTTATTAGATAAATGGATTTGCCTAATTTAAAACATTTAGACGTATTTTATGCCGTGCTCGATAAGTTTTACCCCGACTGGGAAAATCGAGAGGATCACTATTATTTAACGGAAATTTCGTTTTTAATAAGGGAGGTGTTAAATAGCCCTTATACGGACGAAACCGTTATTAATAATCTAAGAGTAAGCGAGGTAAAGAAATACCAAAACGAGCTTAACACGATACTAAATACGCCTAAAGAGTTTTTAACTTGGGTATTAAAACATAGGATGTCAGCGGATAGGCGAAAGATGTGCCAAAGTAAATTTATAAAGCCTAAACGCAAATACAAAAAGAAAAAATATCAACAACCGACTTTATTTTAGGGGTAGATGGTGGGAAAATTAAAATTAACCGACAAGACGAAAGAGCAAATAATAGCTGATTATAAAGCAGGGGTAAGCCAAAATCAACTAGCAAAAAATTACAAGCTAAGCCCAGCGACTATTAATAAGCTATGTAAGAATATCCCTCAAGAAAATGTCGAAATAGTGAATACTTTAGTGAATACTGCGATAGCGACAAATAGGGCGTTAGAGGGTAAAAGCCAAATAGAAGTGAATAGTATTGAGCGAATAGTAGATGAAAGGACTAAGCATTTGCTCTATTTTCAGAACGCAGCGCTTAGAAATCAGAAAATAGCGGACGAAATGCTAGAGATGAGCGATAAGATAGCAGACGTTGAAGCTCACAGTAGGATAACAGCTAGGAATAAAGAAACCATATTTGGGAAAGAGCCACAAACGATTATCAATAACACCAACGCACAGCAAACTGAAGTAACCGAAATTAGGCGAACGATAGTAAAGCTTGATAAATGATAATTGATTTAAACACTGCTCCAATCTTTGAGCCACTATTAGAAAACAAAAGATACAAAGGGGCTAAGGGCGGACGTGGTAGTGGGAAAAGCCATTTTTTCGCCGAGTGTATAATCGAAACAATGCTAATTAACCCAGACGCTCGCATAGTTTGCATAAGAGAAATTCAACGATCATTAAAATTTTCATCAAAAGCCCTAATAGAAAGTAAAATAAACAGCTTAGGAGTAAGTGAATATTTTGAGATAACACTAACCGAAATTAGAGCTAAGCGTGGTAATGGCTTAATAATTTTTCAAGGCATGCAAGATCATACCGCCGATAGTATAAAATCGCTAGAGGGCTTTGATGTTGCGTGGGTGGAGGAAGCACAAAACCTAAGTAAGCGAAGCCTAGAGCTTTTACGTCCAACTATACGCAAAGAAAATTCGGAGCTTTGGTTTAGCTGGAACCCTGAAAACGAAACGGACGCAGTGGATAGTTTTTTTAAACAAATGCAGGATAACCAAGCAACCGATTATATTTTAATACACGCAAATTTTAGTGATAATCCCTTTTTGCCAACCGAGCTATTTAATGAGCAAGAATACGACCGCAAGTTTAACCCTAACACTTACGAGCATATATGGCTAGGTGGGTATAATACCAAGAGCGATGCACTAATTTTCAAAGGTAAGTTTAGAGTAGAAAGCTTTAACACGGACGGATTAGGCAACCCTTATCACGGCTTAGACTTCGGTTTCGCCAACGATCCGACAGCGGCGATAAGGTGCTATATACACGACCGAAAACTATATATAAGCCACGAAGCTGGAGCGGTAGGGTTAGAGCTTGATTATACGGCGGAGTTTTTAAAAGAACGTATCGAAAATATACACAAATATGTAATAAGAGCCGACAACGCACGCCCTGAAAGTATAAGCTATCTAAAAAGGCACGGATTAAGCATGATAACGCCAACAATAAAAGGCAAAGGTAGCATAGAGGACGGAATAGAGTTTATACGTAGTTTTGAAACAATTATAATACACGAGCGCTGCGTAGAAACGGCAAGGGAATTTAGATTATACAGCTACAAAACCGATCCACACAGCGGTGATATATTGCCACAAATACTAGACGAAAATAACCATTTCATAGACGCATTACGTTACGCCTTAGAGCCACTAATAAAAAGCAAAACAACAATTTGGGGGCACATCACAAGCCGAAGCTAACGCCCAAAAACGCCTTATTATTAATCAAAAATAAAAGGCGGAATAATGGGGCAAAAAATAACCGATAGCTTAGAAAATCTAGTAACTAAAATAGGGCAAATGACGGCGAATAGAGATTATACGCCGTTAATAGTCACAAACACACAGCTTCTAAACGCTTACAACAACGGCTGGATAGCTAAACGCTACATTAAAAAGACAATAGGCGATATGCTAAAAATGGGGCGTGAAATCGACTGGGATGATATAGACGAGGAACGCAAAAAAGAGTATTACGACGCTTGTAATAAGCTAGAGATAGACGGCGTTATTAAAGACCTGCTTTTTAACGTTTTGCTTTATGGCGAAGCTGCAATATTGGCCGTAACTGACGCAAGTGAGGAAACCTATCAACTTCCATTAATGCCAAATGAAACAATTAAACAATTTATCGTATTCGGTAAAGGCGAATTTAAGGCAAGAAATGCAGAGCATAAATTTAACCGACCTAGCCTTTATGATGTAAAGGGCGTTAAAACTCACGTTAGCCGTCTTTGTATAGTGCAAGGGGGTATTAAGAGCTATGGCGTAAAACAGCGTGAAAGCATAAGCGATATAGCCACCGCTCTTGATGTGATAAAGATGTTTGACACTATCACGCTAAGCGTTAGCGATTTGATCGAGGAGTGCAAAATAGATGTCTATAAAATGCACGGATATAACGAGCAAATAGCGACTGGTAATGAGGGCGAGATACTAAAACGGCTAAGGCTAATAAATGAAGCCAAAAGTTACACTAACGCGATCGCTATGGATATGGAGGACGACTATTTAACAAAGGAAAATAACCTAACTGGGATAGCCGAGCTTTGGAGCAAGAGTTGTATTGTAGTAGCTGGAGCATTAAACCGCCCTATTAGCATACTATTTGGCGAGGGGGCAGGCGGATTTAGTAGTGGCGAGGAAGACAACCGAGCGTATTATGAAACGATAAACGAATTACAAAACACACTACTACGCCAAGTTTATGACTTCATCGATCCGTTTATATTAGGCGAAACCTTAGAATACGATTTTTACAGCATCGACAGCCTAAACGATAAAGAAAAAGCTGAAATTTTAAACGTAAAAAGCACAGCGCTTGGTAATTTGCTAGATAAGGGTGTAATAACCGAGGCGATAATTTTAAAAGAGCTAAAAGATGAGGGGCTAATTAAAAACATAAGCCTAGAGGATATAAACGAAGCCGAGCTATTAGCCCAAAAGTTAGACGAGCCAGCCGATGAAACCGACCTTATCTGAACTATTTAACAAGAAACGCAATAAAGAGTTTAAGCCAGTACAACCTAGCAAGCGTGCAGAGGTTAAATATCGCAACGCTTTATTACTATTAATAGCCTCTTTAAAAACGGCTTTATTAAAAAGGCTTAGGGCATTTTTGTTGGGTAATCCTACCGACGCCGAAATAATAGAACACACAACCCAAATATTAGACGGGCTACGAAAAGCTGACACATTGGACTACGCCAAAAGGTTAAGCCGAGGTGTAGTTAGTGCAGTAAATGAAACAAACAAAGAGCGACTAATTCAAAACGTGCAAAAAGGCACGGATATAGACCTAACACCGCTTGTGGGTGATACCGCCGTAAAAGGCAAACTAGACGAATATGTAGCCAAAAACGTGAGTTTAATAACCTCGGTTAAAAATGACTACCTAAACGATGTGGAAAAAGCAATAAGAGAAAGCTATTTAAAAAACGGCAGGGCTGAAAATTTAGCCACGATCATACACGAACGCACAGGCGTAAGTAAGAGCAGAGCCAGGCTAATAGCTAGAGATCAGACGGCAAAAATTAACGCCGAGCTAGATCAAGAACGCATGCAAAATCTAGGCGTAAAGCTTTATATTTGGCAGACGGCGAAAGATGAAAGGGTAAGGCACACGCACGCGAATATGCAAGGCGTGCTATGTCGTTTTGATGATGATAGCGTGTATAGCAAGGACGGCGGCAAAACCTGGATAAAACGAGAGGCGGACAAGCCGAAATGTAAGCCTGGCGTTGATATACAATGTCGATGTTTTGCAAAAGCAATCATAGGGGTATAAATGGATTTTAAAATAAACGATGACGGCTACATAATAACAAAAGCCAAAATGGCAAGTATTCATCCTATGGAATACCTAGGCGAGGAAATTGGACGCACAAACGGAAAAATTTATAAAGTTTTTAGGGACGAAAAAGAAGTTTTTAGCCCTGAAACAATTAAAAGCTTTGAGGGTAAGCCGCTAACGCTAACACACCCAGACGACGACGTAACCGCCAAGAACTGGAAAGATGCTGCCATAGGACATATTCAAAACGTACGCCGTGAGGGCGATTTTTTGGTAGGCGACGCATATATAAACGACGAGATAGCGATCAAAATAATAAAAGAACAAGGAATAAAGGAGGTAAGTTGCGGATATGACAGCAAACTAATAGAGCGTGATGGGAAAATTTGGCAAACGAATATAAGGGGCAATCATTTGGCGGTAGTAGCCGAGGGGCGAGCTGGTAAAGATTGTAAATTAGGTGATAGCAAAAGGATAAAAATGAAATTCATAAATAAATTAAAAGGCGCTTTGACAGCAGCCAAAAAGTTTAAAGATAACGACGAAGTCGGTAAAGAGAAAGTAGAGGAAGCCAACGAGGCTAATAATGAGCTAGTTGATCTTTTAGAGCAAGCATTAAGCGGTGCTGAGGAAGTAAGCACAAAACTAGACGAAACAACAGCAGAGCTTGAAAAAACAAAAACTGAGCTAGCAGATGTAAAAGCCAAAAGCGTAAAAGACGATGACGGCACGGACGAAAACGCAGAAATCGCGGAGCTAAAAGCTAAAGTTGAAGCGTTGGAAAAAGAAAACGCAGAGCTAAAGGCTGAAATCGAAAAACTAAAAGGCGAGGCAGCAACAACCGAAGCCGTAACAGACGCTAAAGCAAATTTTAGCCATGTAAAGCTAAGCGACGCTAAGAACGCTAGGGGCGTTTATGAGGCGGTAATCCTAGATAGTAAAGCATTTAATGCCGATGAGCTTAAAAAACTAAGTGATAGCGAGATTAAAGCTATTTATATGGGTATGCGTGTAAGTGCTAAAAATAAAGATAACAGCGGCAGCGTACTAGATAAATTCTACGACGCTAAGCCTAATAAAATCGATTTAAATAAAAAATTTGGAGGTAAATAATGGGCTATTTAGATAAAAGAGCTTTTGCAGGACAAGTGGCTAGGGCAGGCGAAAGTGCCGTAGTAGCACTAGCTTATGTAAATAACGATACCGAGGTTATCCCTTTTGGCGTATTTGTAACTAGCAAAGACGGCGGCGTAGCAAAAATAAGTAAAGCAACCGATCAGATTATGGGTGTTAGCCTTAAAATGGGAACAAAGAGCGAAAACAAGCCGAGCGAGGTTATGAGCGTTTTATCAATCTCTTATGGTAGTGAAGTTTGGGTGCAAGGTAAAGAAAATCACGGCTTAGCGGTTGGAGACACTATCCAAGTAGAAGCAACAGCAGGTGCAGACGCTGGCAAGGTAGCTAAAGCAGCAACGCTAGCAGTGACAGCAGCTAAAGACAAATTTTACGTAACCGAAGTAAGCGGCGATCTTGTAAAACTAATGAGAAAGGAATAATATGAAACTAAGAGATGAGGAAATTTTAAGCCAGCTTGCGTCAGCGGCGGCTAGCTTTAACGAGGGCTTTAAAGAGCGTGAATATCCAGAAGTGCAACTAGCTAATTTTGTGCCTATTACACAAAAAGGCGACGAGAGTATAGACGCACTAGATTATGGCGAGATTGAGGGCACTCAAGATTTAGAAAAAGGCTTAATTGACGAAAACACAACGGCACTAGAAACCGAGGGTTTAAACATTACAGCTAAAAAAGGTCTATACCTAATATGGGCTAAGTCAGCGGTTTATACTAACGAGGCAGTAGCTAGAGCTAAAAGACTAGATATTGAACTAGACACAGCAAATCTTAGCAACCTTGAGCGTGTAGCACTTCTTACGATGCAAAAAACAGCTCTTGTCGGTCACGCAAAGGTCGGTGCGGTGCAAGGCTTGCTAAATAACACTAGTGTAAAAGCAAAAGACCTAACAGCTGGGGCGGCTATTAGTGCAATGACTGGTGCAGAAGCTAGAGCATTTTTCTTGTCGCTAATTGAGTTTGGCTACGAGCAAAACGGCGGACTATTAATCCCTAATACGATCGCTATTGATAGCAAAGACCTTATGGCACTAGCTAGCAAATATGACAACTCTATTGGTGCGGTAAATGGTGGCGTAAATGCACTAACCGCTGTTAAAGAGGCACTATTGCAAAGCACGGGCGTTGATGTCAATATCGTTGGCATACCTTTAGGCTTTGCGCAAGGCTTAGGTGGTGGCAAGGGCAAAAACCGCGCCGTTGTATATACAAAGAGCGAGGACGTGCTAAGCACTGACTGGGCTTTATCACCAACAGCAATGCAACCATTTCAAAGAAGCGTGCTAAGCTGGGAAATCGCCGTTAAAGCTAAATTTACGGGTACATTAATTCGCCAGCTTGACAAAGTGGCTTACGTAAATTACAAGGCTTAACAATGACAATAGCCGATTTTTTAAATAAATTCCCTGAGTTTCAAGCGGTAGATGAAACACGCATAGAGCTAAGTTTAGACGAGGCAAAGCTACAAGTTACCGAGAAAATTTGGGGGCGTTTTTACGAGGTCGGCGTTTTACACTTAGCGGCTCATATTTTGGCAATGCAGGGGGCTTTAAACACGGAAGCGACAACTAGCCCTCAGCCATTGCGTGAAATAGGCAGTAAAGCCGTAGGTAGCCTAAGCGTAAGTTATACAAGTGGCAAAACTGGCTTTGAGAGCGAAAGCGGAAGCTACTATTTAACCAAATACGGACAACGCTACCTAGAGCTTAAAAAGCTAGTAACTCCACATTTTGGGCTAGTTAGATGATCGAAAAACTAGAGGGCAAGATAACCGAGTTAAAAGGGCTTAGCGTGGTGGTAGGCGTAACCGCTAAAAGCAATGCTAGAAGCGACGAGCTAACCAACGCAGATTTAGCTATGATCCACGAGTTTGGCAGCCCCGCTCACAATATCCCCGAGCGCTCATTTTTGCGTAAGCCTTTGATAAACAATGCCGAAGCGGTGGCTAATTTGGCAAAAAACGCAATAGGAAAATTTATTGCAGGTGAAATATCGCTAGAAACGGCGCTAGGATATGTAGGCGAGGAAGCTAAAGGGATAAGCAAAGAGGCAGTAACTAGCGGCATAAGCCCAGCTTTAAAGCCAGCCACGATTAAACATAAAAAAAGCTCAAAGCCCCTAATTGATACAGGGCAGTTGCTAAATTCTATCACTTACGAGGTGCGAAAATGATAAACGTTAGCGAGCTAATAGAGGATAGCGATTTTTGTCAAGTTATCAAAAGGGGCGATGACGAGTTTAAGGCGGTGGTGCAGTTTTTAAGTAATGACGAAATGCAAAGGTTGCCAGAGGGAGAAAGATACAAAGAAGCAGTTAGGATAGATACAAAATTTAACCTAAATTTGCAAGATGTAATAACTTACAAAGGCGTAAATTACCGCATTATTAATATGCAAGATTGGAGCGAATATGGATACAAAAACTTTGCAGGCGTTAGATTTGACGGGCTTGAAAGTTTTGATAGCCAAGGCTTTGAACGTAGATGAAAGCCTAGTGCGTGACAGCTACTCCAAAACGCTAAATGATAAGGCGGCTTATTTAACATTGCATTTATTAACCAGCACGCAAAAAGGGCGAGAATATAAATTTATAGAGGGCGAGAAAGAGGTTATCACTTCAACGCGTGAAGCCGTAGTTGGCGTAAATGCTTTTGGCAAAAACGCGAACTTTATAATCGAAAAATTAAATACCCTTTTTTACTCTAGCGAGTGCTTAAAGGAGCTTAAAATTTTAGGCTTAGGGCTAGTAACGATTAGCCCTATTAGGAACTTAAGCCAAATAGTAGGCGGTGGCGTAGAGGAGCGAGCTAGTATAGATTTAACATTAAGCTACATAAATAGGGTGGAAGTTTCTCAAAACGAGATAAAAACAGCCGAGATTAAAACGGCAAATTTTGGCATAAAGGTAAATAGATGAGTTTAACGATAAAAAGGATAGTAAATATCCAACTAAACGAGCAAGGGCAAATCGCAAAGAATAGAGATTTTAGCGTGATCGCTATTCTAAGCGACGACTGGTGCGAGGCTTACGATGATGTGAATACAAGATTTATAAGTATTGCTAGTGCAAATGACGCCGCGCTAAATTTTGGCAGTGAAAGCAGAGTAACTAAAGCCGCCAAAGCTATTTTTAGCGTAAGCGGTGTTAAAAAGGCAATCGTTGCTAAGTGGGTAAAAGAGAATAAGACAACACAAGCAACGGCAAACGAACTAAGAGGCTCGGCGCTTAATGTAGGCATTAATAAATTAAAAGCTATCACAAGCGGAAGCTTTAAGCTAAACGTAGGCGGCGCGGATAAAGTTTATACAAATTTGGATTTTAGCTCGTGTGTAGATTTTGAGGCGGTGGCAACAAAACTAACAGCGGCGATTAGCAAAGACGGAATAAAGGCGGTATATGACGCAGAGGGTAACCGCTTCATAATTAGAGCAGCAACGTCTGGCAAAAATGACAACACAAGACTAGGCTATTTTGAGAAAGCGGATAGCGGCGATTTTGTAGGTGTGCTTTTAAACCTAGTTAGCGGTAAGAGCGATATTTACGCAGGCAAAGACAGCATAACACAGAAAAAAGAGAGCCTAAGCGAGGCGTTAGATAAATTATTCAACGCAACACAAGGCTTTTACGGCGTTTATTCGTCAGCTATTTTGGCAGACGAGGAAGTAGCAGAGCTTAACGAGTGGATCACTTCAGTGCAAAACCCAAGCGTAGCAGGCTATACGATCACACGTAAAGCACAGCTTGAAAGCGTGAATACAAACGTGATAAAAAAGATAGCCGATAAAGATAGCGGTCGCTTTTTTGCAACATACAACAACACTGGCGACGAGCACGCAGGTGCTGAATTGCTAGCTAAGGCATTAAGCACTAATTGGGAGGGATCAAACACAGCCCAAACAATGAAGTTTAAAAACCTAAAAACAGCTGGCACCGATGAAACTATCACGCTAAATTTAGCCGAAAAATGCGACAAACTAGGCGTAAATTATTATACCGATTATGACGGCGTAAGTATGATAGCCGAGGGTGTGGCTTTAGGCGGTAAATTTATAGACGAAACCGTAGGACTTGACGCTTTTAATAATCGCACCCAAATAGCCGTTTTCAATGTGCTTAAGGGTGCTAAAAAAGTGCCACAAACCGATAAGGGGCAAGTAAGGCTAATAGCAGCGGTTAAGCAAGTTTGCGAGCAATTTGTTAAAAATGGCTTTATTGCTCCAGGACAATGGCGCGGTGATCCAGTTGGCACACTAGAAAGCGGTGATTATTTGGATTTAGGATACTACGTTTACAGCCCTAGCTACACCGAGCAACTACAAGCAGATCGCGAGGCTAGAAAGTCAGTGCCGATCAATGTCGCAATTAAGCTAGCAGGCGCGATACACAGCGTCGATATTTTGATAAATTACAATAGATAAAAGGGGCTAAAATGGCAAGATACCAACACGATACGATCGTTTTATTACTAAACGGCTACGAGATAACCGCTTATGCAGACGGAAGCGACGTAATAAGCATAGAAAACGCAGCCGATGCAGGAGCTTATACAATAGGCGCTAGCGGTAGGGGTGTTTTTACGGGTAGTTGCAACCAAAGTGGCACGCTAACCCTAAAACTTCTACAACATAGTGAGGATTGTAAATTTTTACAAGACCTTTATAATCAACAGCGTACAGAGTTTAAAAACTTTAGCCCTATGACAATGGAGTTTAAGGACACGCTAAACGGCGATGAGCTAAGTGGGCTAAATGGCTTTTTCGTAAATGACGGCGGACTAAAAAGAGGTGACGCTCACAACCCAACCGAGTTTAAAATCGCCTTTGAAAGAATAAGCAAACGCTTAGAAAATGGAGCTGGTAACTAATGCAAACATACGAGTTAATCATAAATTCAAATAAATACGTTTTAAGAAGTGCTAATTTTTTTGAGACCAAAACGCAGTTGCAAAGCCTTTTGGGGCTAGCCAAAGACGCTATCAAAATGCAGGGTGAGGACGTAAATATTGACGTAGGGCAAATTATAGCTAATATAGGCAGTGCAGCGTTTAGCGGCGTAGAAAATTTTATTTTGAAATACGCTAGCGTGATAAACGCAGAGGGTGGCGAAATACTATTAAGAAATGTTAGCCAAGCCGAAACGCATTTTAACGCCAACAGAGGCGATTATGCTCAGCTTATTTTAGAGGGGTTAAAATACCATTTTTTAGACTTCTTGCCCGCTGGGGCAAAATCCTTAACGGGTATAACAGCCTACCTAAACAAAGTGTAAAAGGCGACCTTGAAATAGATTGGATAATGTGGCTACCGATTGTTAAAGGTTACGCCACGCTAAACGATCTACGCACCGTCTACGACTTCGAGGACGGTATCGCAATGCACGAGGTTATTATCGAGCTACTAAACGAGGAACGTCGAGCCTTAGAAAAACAATAAGGCTCACTCCTTTATTTTCTACACACAAGCCGAACCCATTATTAAAATTTGCTCTAATATGCCCTTAAAAGGATATATAGTGCTATTAGATGAATTTCTTTATAAGATCGGATTTGATGTTGATAGTGGCAAGATAAAGCAGATAGAGCAAGGGTTAAAAAATGTCTCTAGCATAGCTAAACAAACAGCCCAGCCTATTAGCGACGCGGTAAAAGCTGGCATGGAAAGAAATGCCGAGCTAATAGCAAAATTAGAGCAAGCCAAAAATAAAGGCGTAGAGTGGTGCGAGGAAGCTAAAGAGCAAGCCGAGGAACTCGCTGCAGGTTTTCATGAAGTGGCAGAAGCAGAGGAAAAGGTCGGCGAGAAAGCAAAAGAAGCAGCGAAAGAGACTAAAAAACTAACCGAAAAAAAGCCAGCTATTGGGCTAAAACAAGAGTTTGACGGGATAAGAAACAAGTTTTTACTAATCGGTGCAGCAGCAACGGCAGCAAGTGGGCTAATAGCAAATTATCTAACCGTGCCACTTCAAAATATCCAAGAGCTAGCTAAGCAAAAAAATAAATTGTTTAATATAACCCAAGCCGAAATAGATCAGGCAAAAGAATACCAAGACCGCTTGCAAGAAAGTAAGACGGCAATGCAGTCTATTACTACGCAAGTAGCATTAAAATTAATCCCAGTCGTCAATCAAAGCCTAAAAGGTTTTAACAACTTTCTAAAAGCAAATAAGGCGCTGGTGGTCGAGGGATTAACTAATGTCTTTAAGTGGATATTGAAGCTAGGGCAAGTATTTACAAACACGTTTAGATTTTTAAATAAAGTAATAAATAGCACGATAGGCTGGAAAGCAGCGCTATTAATTCTTGTTGGTGTCTTAGCGGTCGTTAAGCGTGCAATGCTAGCGGCGTTTTTAACCAACCCGATCGGCTGGGTAATTATACTAATAGGCGGTCTTATTTTACTAATTGATGATCTAATGACCTATTTAGACGGCGGCGAAAGTTTATTTGGCGACTATTGGAAGCCTTGTATCGAGTGGGGCAAAAAAGCCATAGCGTTATATAAAGAAATCGAACCAACGATTAAAGAAGTTTGGGATTTTGTGGTTAATTTTATTACTGAAAGCGTAAATGCAATAATTGCTCTCTTTGAAGTGTTATATGGCATTTTTACGGGCGATTGGGAGCTAACAAAAAAAGGTTTTAAAGACGTGGGTGACGCTATCCTTAAGGCCTTTGAAGTGCCATTTAAATGGATTAAAAAACAATATGACGAGTACATAGCCCCGATTATCAACGCCGTTAAAAATTTTGATATAGGTCAGACCGCTAAAGATATGTGGGAGGGAACAAAAAATTTATTTGGCTTTGGCAACGATACACCAAAAGCAGCACTAGCGACGCAATACGCAGATAACAATCGAACGAATACATACAATAGTGGAGATATAACAAATACATACAACATAACAACCCAAAATCCTGAAATGGTTGAGCGCATAATGCAAAAACAAAATCAATTAAATTTAGCAGCTGCTTATCATAATGTGGGAGGTGGCTATTAATGATTGAAGTAACAAGCCGTAAGATAGGCACGTTTAGATTAGATGCAACCGAGCAAGAAAACAATAAAAGCACGCTTCGCACTACCAAAAACCCTATTGAAAGCGGTGCAAATGTGGCAGACCACGCCGTATTAGAGCCGAAAGAAATAACAATCAAGGGCAAAATAGTGGCTTATGAGCCACCTAGCTTTACACAATTTGACGAGATTATGCAAGTAGTCCGTTTTAACCTGCCATATATAAAAACCGCTCATCGTTTTACCCAAAAGGCATACAAACTCTACAACAATGTAAAGCATATAAAAAACGAAGCGATGCGATACGCTAGGATTTTTGGCGTTGATAAGAAAATACGCGAAATAGCACCATTTTTAACTGACGGAAAAGAGAATAAGGACAACAGCGCCGCTAAAAATAGACTACAAAGCCTATATAAAAAGCTTTTGGAAGTGCAAAAGAGCGGCGAGTTTTTGATCGTAACAACAGGGTTAAAAACATATAGGAATATGCTAATTACAAGCATAGAGGTAACCACTGAAAGCGATCTATACGCTGATGTTACGCTCACGCTCGAGGAGGTTTTTATAGTAGAAACAAAAACAGCTAAAGGGCTAAACGTAGGTAAAAGAGGTGTAAATTTAGGCAAGACCGAGCCAAAACAAAAGAAAACAAGCCTTTTAAAGGATATATTTTGATTTACGAAATACCAACAACACACGAGTTAAAACAAACGCAAAATTTTAACATATTTGATATGGAACTAGAGCTAACTCTCAAATATAACGAAGTTGGCGCAGTTTGGCAATTTGATTTAACCGATCTAAATGCAAATAAAATTTTGGTTTTTAACAAAGGCTTGGCGGTTAATGCTCCTAGTCTTATTAATAAAAACCTACCTTTTGTTTTAATGCTAGTTGATACCACAAAAAGTGGCGTTAATTGCGTAGATTTTAGCGAGCTAGGCGAACGCTTGAAGCTTTACGCCGTAAGCAAAAAAGAGTTTAACACAGCAATGAGTGAGATAGCAAAGGATAGGACGTGAGGCAATATGGCAGACGCTACCGCTTAGAAATAGGCAATAATAAGCAAAGCATAGTGATAGACAACCTCGCAATTAGTTTTAGCATCGAAAAAACGATAAGCGAAGAGCCGAATACTAGCAAAATAGAAATTTATAACCTAAATACCAACAATCGCAACCAAATAGCGAATAAGATTTTTAACCAAGTGAAATTATTTGCAGGCTATGACGAGCCGAGATTAATTTTTGCGGGGCAAATAACGCAGGCTTACACTAGCCGTAATGATTTAGATTTTATTACGCATATTGAGTGCGGCGACGGGCAAAATGACTATTCAAAATCTAGGGTATACACGACGCTAAAAGCTGGCGTAAAAGATAGCGATGTAGTAAATATGTGCGTTAAAGCAATGTCAAGCTCAAAGCAAGGCGTGGTGGATTTGCCGAAAGATAAAGCCCTGCCAAGGTGCAAAGTATTGAGTGGCGATATAAAGGATTATTTAAAGCACGTAGCCAAAAATAACGACGCTAACTGGCATATATTAGATGGCAATTTAAATATTTTACCAAAGAACAAAATTTTAAACGATAGCGAGGGCTTTGTTTTAAGCGAACAAACCGGGTTGATTAATAGCCCAGAAAAAACTGACGACGGACTAAGGGTTACGTGCTTATTAAACCCAAAACTAAATATTGGCTCGCTAGTGTGTATACAATCAATTTTAAGTGAATATGACGGCGATTATAAGATCACCCAGCTAACACATAGTGGCGATTTTCTAAACGATACGTGGCAAACGGAATTAATCGCAATAAATGGAAAATTTAATAAAGTAGAGAAAAAATGAACAATCCAAATTTAACGCAGATTTTTGATAGCGGATTATTAAGCTTTGAAGCAGGGGTGCATACGGCGCTACCTGCTAAGGTGCTTAAATTTAACGCAGGCGATAATACGGTGCAAGTCGAACTAATGATAAACGAGCTAAAACGTGACGGCGTGAGCGTGCCATTACCTCCGATAGATGATGTGCCAGTGCAATTTTTTAGGGGTGGCGATTTTGTGATTACTACGCCGATAAGAAAGGGCGATCACGGACTTTGTGTATTTGCTGAGCGTTGCATTGATGGCTGGTTTGCTAGTGCAGCAAAAAGTGAGCCACTAGATTTTAGACTACACGACTACTCGGACGGCTTCTTTTTAACTGGCTTTAGCCCACGACCAGAGGCGGTTAAAGATGTGGATTTAGACGGCGTTTGCATGCGAACACTAAGTAAAAGCACCTACCTAAAACTAACCGAGGGGAAAATCATAATCAAGGGCAACATAGAGCAGACGGGCGACTACAAACAAATAGGGAATAAAAACCTAGTTGGCAATTTTTCACAAGTCGAGGGCAATAGTATAACTAATGGCACAATGACGGCTAAAGATGTGATCGCTAGTGGGGTGAGTTTAAAAAACCATACGCACGGTGGCGATAGTGGTGGCACAACCACACAACCAAACCAAGGGGAGTAAGTGAAAGTAAGGGCGATAGATAGCGAGGGCGATTGGTTACTAAGGCATAAAGCGGATAGTGCTGCAATAGCCCAAAACGTTAAAACGCAAATTTTAAGCCTTTACAATGACTGGTTTTTGGATTTTGAAAATGGTGTTAGGTGGTTTAACTATTTATCAAAAAATCCCAACACAGACAAAATGCGAGATGAAATAAAAAGGCAAATCTTAAGCGTTGAGGGCGTTAGTAGTTTAGAGATTTTAAACATAAACCTAAACGAACGCAAGGCAACTATTGAGGTGCAATATAGGGATATTTACGACGAAAGCCAAAGGTTATATATAAATGCGAGTGAGTGAAAATAGAATAATAATTGATGAATTAGAGACTATAAAAGAGCGTTTAGAAAATGGCTTCAAGGCGATTTACGGCGAAAATTTAGAGTTAGGATCATCAACACCAGACGGGCAAATGATTGGACTATTTAGCGAAGCATTAAGTGAGGTCAATCAAGTGCTTACTTTTATCGTACAAATGTTAGATCCATACTTAGCGACTGGCGAGTGGCTAGACCAGCGCGTAGCTTATGCAGGGCTTTTAAGAAAAACGGCAGATTATAGCAGAGCTAGTGGCGTTACAATACATGGAGCTAGTGGAACAACTATCAAAAAAGGCACAATTTTAAAAGATAAAAACAGCGATTTGTGGGTAACTGACTATGAAGTAACACTAGGGGCAGAGGGGTCAAAAGCCGTTAGCGTAACTAGCCAAGAAACAGGAGCGTTTATCCTAAACGAGCAAGACGAGCTAGAAATGCAAGAGATAATCCTAGGCGTCGATAGAATAGTAGCTACTAAAAACTCAACACTAGGGGCTGATGAGGAAAGCGACGGCGAACTTTTGCTTAGATTTATGCAAAGCCATAGCATAAACAACAACGACGAGCGCCAAGGGCTAGAGAGTTACCTGCTTAACCTAAAGGGCGTAAAACAATGCAAGGTTTTAGAAAACTACACTAACCAAACAGACGCTAACGGAGTAGAGCCACATAGCCTAAATGCTATTGTTTTAGGTGGCGACGATACAGCAATAGGCGAGGCGATTTTAAGAAAAAAAATAGGCGGCTGCGGCGTACAAGGACAAACAAAACTAGAAATTGAGTTTTTAGGTGCTAAGCGTGAGGTTAAATTTGACCGCCCAACGCAGATAAACCCTAGAATATTTTTGCGTATAAAACGCACAGAGGGCGCAACGGATATAAACACCGATAAAATTAAAGAGCTACTATCTAGCCATGTTTTCAATATAGGTGAGGACGTTTATATTAGCCGCTTATATAGCATAATAAACGACGTTAAGGGGTTTGAGGTTACGCAATTTACAATAAATGGCGGACAAAGCCTGCCGGTAGCAGTGCGTGAGATATGCGTTATTAACAAAAACGATATTGATTTGGCGGTAGTGTAATGGTTGAGCTAATTTGGCAATACCGCAAAAAGTCAAGGGCTAGAGCGACCGCAAAACTTTTAAATGATGAAGTATATAAAACCTTTGACGACGCCATAAAAGTAGCCGAAATTTTGAATATTGATACAGCAAGCGGGTACGCTTTAGATTTAGTCGGTCGCCACGTAGGCGTAAGCAGAGAACAACAAAATCTTATATTAAAAGATTTTTTCGCCTTTACCCAAGCCGAGAAAAAACAAGGTTTTAATAAGGGCGAATTTTACCGCCTAGGCAACTCTTTAAAAGGTAGTTTTTATCTCAACGATAGCGATTATAGATTTTTAATAAAAGCAAAAATCATCAAAAACTACCAAACTGGGACACTAGAGAATAGCTACAAGTCGCTAGAGTTTTTATTAGGGGCTGGTAACTTCATATTTGACAATTACGATATGACCCTAAATTTAGTCTTGAAAAACGCCAAGACGACACAATTTTTAATAAACCTAATTTTTAAAAACGACATTTTAGCTCGCCCAGTAGGTGTAGGGCTAAACGTGATACTAATCGCTGACAAAAAATGCTTTGGCTTCAAGCAAAATAAAGCCAACTTGGCCTTTGGTGTTGGCAAATTTGCAAGAATATATAAGGAGCAGTAATGATATACGAAAAACCGAAAAATGAGATTTTCGCTAGTGATGCAAAAGACGGCGAAATCGTAGAGTTTCCAAATGTTAAAAGAGGCTGGGGCGTAACCGAAAATTTAGGCTTTATCCCGCCTATGGAGTATTTTAACGCCGCTTTTAACCGTGTGGATAAGTCAATTGCCTATCAATTGCAACGAGGCGTTGCCGAGTGGGATAAAGATTTAGAATACCCGGTCGGAGCGGTCGTTAGTTTAAACGGGGTTGTATATGTGGCAAAAAGCCAAAATACAAACAAAAACCCAGCAAACGAGGCGACAATTTGGGATATTGTGGCGACTCAAAAATGGTGTGACAATCTATTTGTAAAAAAATCACAATTAAAGGATGGCATACCAGTCGGAAGCTATCTTTTATATAGCTCAAACTCAAATACTCCAGATGGATTTTTACGCTGCGACGGATCGGCGCTTGACAAAACAACATATGCTGCGCTTTTCGCAGCTATAGGGTACACATACGGGCGAAGTGGCGATAAATTCTTACTGCCAAACTTTAGCGATGGCAAATTCATGAGGTCAACAGGCGGCAACGCTGCTGCCCTTGGCGCAGCTCAACAAGACGCATTCCAAGGACACTTTCACGCATGGAGAGATAATGCATCCGAAGTTGGGTGGAGTTACAATGTTACAGGCAATACCTCAAATAAGCCAGGAACTAGAAAAAATAATAGCATTGTTTCAGAACCTACACCTGATGGTAAAAATGGTGAACCTAGAACTGCAAACGAAACAAGGCCATACAATATGTCCGTAGTTGTGTTAATTAAATACTAGGAGCAATGATGAAAATTTATATTTATAACACCCAAAACAACGAGTATCTATACGAGGTAGAAGCACAAATAGATCCACTAGCAAGTAGTAAAGGCGAAACGATCTATCTAATGCCTCCAAACGCAACACAGATCGCACCAACTGAGCCAAAAACTGGCTTTGTAAACGTTTTTACTAATGGCAAGTGGGAGCAAATCAAAGACGAGCGCGGCGAAACCTACTATGACGACGAGAACAACGCCGTGACCATAACCGAACTAGGACAAGAAAAGGGGCTAAACAAAGAGCCAAAGGTAGATGAAAAAGCTATGCAACTAGCAGAGCTTGAAAACGAAATTAATGAGTGCGAGAACTATATCCGCCACGCTCTTATAATCGGTAACAATGCCGTGCTTGAAAGTCTAAGAGCAGAGTATAAAGAGCTAATCGCTCAAAGAGAGGGTTTAAAATGAGCTATTTTTTAATCTGTGTACTATCCCTAATTCTGGGCATTTTACTTTGCCCTATCGTGATTTTCCTAAGAGCTAGAAAATGCGAGGGCTGGGACAGCTCGAATATGACCAATATCTTTCGCGTATTTGCGCACCTTGGAGCGCACCCAGATGACTTTGCCAAATTTCAATACGAGGACGGTAAAAAACCGTTCTGGTACTTAGACAAAGACGAATTCACAGATGTGGTTCAAACTAGACCAACACAAAAGGATAGGAAATGAGAGGAAAAGTAAAAAGGTGCGAAATTTGCGCATCAAAGCTGGATAAAGACGGCGCTTGCACTTGGAGCGAGTGTCCTAAGTGCCCAGAATACAAACAGAGCGAAACAAAAGAGAATGAGAAGCCAAAAGATAAAAAGGACGAGTAATGCTTAAATTTAAAGAGTTTTTACAGCTCTTTGGAATTATTGCCATTGAATTGCCACTCGAACTGTTAAGCTGGGTAGTAGTACCTATTGCTCTAGTATTTTGTGATAAGCAAAGTGATCGCTTACCAAAGTGGGCGCGATACTTTGAGGACGCTAGCGACTATTACAACGGCGAAAACTCCGCTATCAATGGTGATAGTGGATGGCGTAAAGAACACTATCCAAATGGCAAAAATAGGACGTATTTTGCACGTCTTAGGTGGCTATATAGAAATCGTATCGGCTACTTTTCAAGCAGAATAAACGGCGTAAAAGTGAGCGAGATAGAACCATCAAGTGTAAGAGTGCAAGGCAATATCAAAGTTACAAGCAATGGTGGAGTGATAAGTGATTTTTGTAAAGTTACTTGCAAGCTTAAAGATGGTCGCACTCGTTTTGGACTTTTCAAAACGATCCGATACAAAGGCTTTTTAAGTGGCTTTTATTGTCGTATCTACGTCGGCTGGAAATTGCTCGACGTGGCAGAGATGAACGAATATAACAAAGCCACGTTTATGCAGCCAGACGACAAGGCATTTTTAAAGAGTGTGTGGGCGATAAATCCGTTTAAAAGGGTGCGAGGGAGTAATAATGCTAAGCCCTAGTTTATATCTTAGTGGCTTCTTGCTACTAACTACCCTATTTCTTGGGAATAGGTATCAAAGCTTAGATAATGAGCTAAGTGTTACCAAAGAGAGATTAAGTGCCAGTGATAAGATGAACCTTAGGCTAAAAGATGAGATAAATGAGCAAGATAGGCTCATATCTCTTAAGCTTGATATTATAGAGAAAGCCAGCAAACAAAAACAAGCTTTAGAGCTAAAAACAAATAAAGTTAAAGAAAGGGTGCTAAATGAAGATAAAAAGGATATGTCTAACGCTCTTAACCTTAGCGTATCTTATGTGCTTGATGGGTTGCGTAAACAAGCAGGAAGTAGCAAATAAGTATGACAAGATACCTAATCACTTGCTTAATGCGCCTATCATTTCAGATAGAAACGTAACAAATCAGAATGAAGCTGGTGTGTTACTAATAGATGTTTATAGTGGGTATAAGACTTGTGTAGACCAGCTAGAAGCTATAAAAGATTATGAAACAAAAAGAGACAAACAATAAAAGCATAAGGGTGCGTAAATGGAAGCGATCATAAAAAGTACTAAGAAATTTTGGCTAAATAAGATGGTTGTAGTAGAAATAATATTATCCGTCCTAATAATGTATATTTTTACATATAAATTTTAAAAAAAAGAGCGGATAATGGAGGATCTTGTCAGCAAATTAGGAATTTATTTTTGGGTTGTAGTTGTCGGCCTTCTAGGTGGAGCGCTAGGGTCTATAAACAACAAAGAACAAACCATAAATAGAGAGCGTAAAGTAGTAAATTTTATAGTTGATACTATTAGCTCGAGCTTTATTTGCTGGATATTTTTTGAAATAGCATCATTTTTTACAAACAATAATGATCGATTTAGTCTTGCAGTCGGCGGCTTTTTTTCTTGGCGTGGAACAGCGTGGATACGCGCTGTGGTTGATAAAGTAATAGATAAAAAGATCAGTAGCTTTGGCAGTTATGACGACTTCCCACCTAAGCCACCCAAAGATTTAAATTTTTAAAGGATAAAAAATGAAAAATTTTACTAACGCATTTTGTACATTAATGAGCCTAGAGTTTAACAGCCCTAAAGACGCACTACATAAAAACCCAACAGAAAAAGGCTTAACTTTTATGGGTATTTATGAAGCCGCTCACCCAAACTGGCAAGGCTGGGGGCAAGTTAGGGCAGCTATCAACGCATACGGCAATCTTGAAAAGGCTAGCGTCGCCCTATATAACGACGACGCCTTAGTTGAGCTTGTGGGGAAATTCTACAAGGCTAACTATTGGGACGCTATGAGGCTTGATGAAATAAACAGCTATCAAAAGCAGGCGGAAATATTTATATTTGGCGTAAATGCTGGGTGTAAAAACGCTATTAAAGCAGCCCAAAAGGTTGTAGGCGTTACAATGGACGGCATTTTAGGCGCTAATACTCTAGCCGCGATAAATGCGTATAATGAAGTGAGTTTTGATAAAGACTACGACCGAGCAGAAATAGCATATTATCGAGCTATTATGTCAGCTAATCCAACTTTGGCTAGATATGAAAGAGGCTGGATTAATAGAGCCGAAAAAGTGTAAAAAATATCTTTTTTGCTGACTTTTTAGCTGACTAATATTTTTAAAATAGCGTTTATTACGTAATAAGAGTTGATTTTTCAAATCCCTCTCTGTCCGCCACTACTTATAGAT